>NZ_JBNWKA010000009.1:0-6559 GCF_050509515.1 Clostridium sp. B9 | reverse complement strand
TAATCCCACTTTGCGACACATATGCTATCATTTTACGCCCTATAAATAATTAAATATTTATAATAAACTTTAATAAAATATTTTTTACTTTCATAGCTACGCCAAAAAATAAAGGGGAACTACTATAAAAACTCTAATGTTTTATATAAACTAAAATAAGTAAAAAAAATTTCCTAAAAACCTAGTAAATATAAGGAGTGGAAGAGAGTTAAACTAAGACCTACACAGAACAACAAATAAGTTCCCCCATATAGCTCTTAAAAAAAAATTGCACCTATAAAAATAAGTCAATTAATTTTATACTCCTTGTTTTAATTTTAAATAGTTGTTATAATACAAAAAGAACAAGGTTATATTAAACCTTGCTCTTTTAAGTATTTAACGTCATTTATACATGTACGTTTAGATATATTTAGTAATTTATATATATCTTTTTGTGTAAGACCTTGCTCCAAAAGGTCTTTTATTTTTGCCCTCCTTTGACTAACTTCTTCTTTTTTAGTTAACTTACCTTGTACTTTAAGCTTATTCTTATACTTTGCTTTTTCATTCTCAATTAACTTTTTATCATTTTTCTTATAATAATCTTTATTCCACTCTGACTGTGTCTTAGGCTTATATATTCCCTCTAGTCCTATCTCTTCACATAGCTCCCATGTTAGCTCTAAGAAGTTTATAAGAGTTTCACTTTTATATAAATATTGTGTGTGATTTACACTCCTTGTATTTACTTCTATAACATGATTTCTATAAGGCTCATTAAAGTTATTATTAAACCTTAACATTTCCTTTTCTGCATTCTCAAAGTCCTCTTTAGTTAATGCTCCCTTTTGATACTTCTCTTTAATCAAATAGAAATTCCTATATAAAAAGCATAGTCTAGCTCTTAAATTAGTTTCATTCATTGAGTTTAAATAAGCTTGTATCTTTTCTAAGTCCCTAAGTCTATTACAATTTAACGTATATACATTATGTAACTTAACTACTTTCTTTTTGTCTTTAGTTCTTCCTTTTCGTCTTTTATACCACTTTGGAAGTTCATCAAGCCATAGCTCCTGTAGTTCCCTTAATGTATATCTTATTGTATTATCATAAGCTAAGAAGTTAACCTCTGCTCCATTTTTACTATTTATACTTTTAGGCAGCCTATAATAGCTCTCTATGTTCTGCTTTTCTGCTCCATAGTCTTTTAATTCATATGCAAACACTTCGCTTATCCGTTGTGCTAATACAACCACATTATCTCTATACTTCGGTATGTAACAAGGTTCTACAGTATAAATTAACCTTATTTGATTTCCATACTCTATCAAGTTAGGCATTGGTATCGCTTGGTCAAATATATCTAATTCAAGTAAATTAATTACTTGTTTAGAATCTAGGTCTTTAAATACCTTTTTATTCTTGTAATCCACATCAACAGCTATTGCATTAATACAAAACAAATTATTCCTTGTCCCACTTTTCATGGTTCTGAATGAATTTAAAGACACAAATATATCTTCTTTACCTAGTGAATTAAATATTGCATTAACCTTTATAGGATCTTTTAAAGTACTTATAGGATATGATTTAGTTAATCCTTTGCCTTTATTTAATACTCTTATAAAGCACTCATCATTATTTACATAGATGTATGTAAATAACTCTGTAATCTCTTTTACACTTTGTCTGTTATAGTTCTTATAATTCAATTTTTTTTTTAAAATTGCCCCCATTTTTCCCCTCCTTTCTACTCATATAGATTTATTATATCTAACTTTTACATAATTTTATATCTTTATGTAAGTAAAGGGGTTAGACTTTATGTCCTTCCCCTTTTAAATTGATTTAATTAAGTTGTCTTAAATCTTATATGTGATGTTAATTTTACTAAGTTACCCAATACATTCATATCATCTATAGCTAAAATATCGCTTATTATATCCCTTTTTAAATCGATTAATTCCTCTTCATCTGAATTATATTTAACATATATAGGTACAATCACAAAGGGTATAATCATATTGCGAGTAGGTTGTTACCCTTTGTGGTTACGACCTTTTTTTTATTTGTTTCTAAGCATTTTTATTCCTCTTCTAATTCCTTCTGATTTTTCTATATTCTCTTGTTTACAATACTCTTCTAATATAGAACTACAATCATCATCTAACCTTACAGTTATTCTATCTGTACTTTTAGGATTATTAGTCGGTCTGCCTATCTTTTTAGGAGTTTCTATTTTTCTCGCCTCCTTTTGTCTAACAAATTAATCATATACTTATGTCTGACAAAATTCAATACCTATTTAAAACTTTTTATCTCTTTTTAAACTCAATTACATTATTTATATATGGCTTTTTCTCTTCTTCCTCAAGCTCTTCAATAGCCACATATGGTTTATTCTCTTTTACTCTTTTCTTTTCAAGTCTTTCAATAAAAGTATTTTTAATTCTTTCTTGAAGAGGTTTATCTATTTCAACCCATTCTCTTGTTTGCTTATTAAGATATATTAGATTACCTTCTATCTCACTTTCTGCAAAAGCAAAATATAAATAGTCATCTAATATCTCATTATCACTTAAAGTCATATCACAAGTTCTTAAATAATATGACATACTACTACTTAACTTTGCCCATATTGGCGGATTTTTTTCCTTTTTAACTTCCTTACTCATTTTCTTATTGCCCCCTTCTTACTCTCCATATTTATTTAAATAATCTAACAAAGCTTTATTTAATATACTTCCTATGGTCTTGTTTTCTTTTGCTGCCTTATTTCTAACTTTATTGTAAAGCTCTGTATTAACTCTTAATGTCTTAACAGTAGTTTCCTTATTATCTATAGTAATATTACTTGTAATATCTTTATTTGAAATCAATTTTAATATATCATCTAGGTTATTTAATAATAAATTTAACTTGTCTATATCAATTTTATCTATTGCAATACTATTAATAACCTTTTCTTTATCTTGCTTTATTACTGGCTCAACCTCTGTAATATTACTTATAATATCTTTTTTACTATAGCTCCTTAGTTTTGAATTGTAGATATATTTACCTCTACTTAATTTACTCTTTAAGGTGCTTTGTTTAATTCCAACCTTATCACACCATTTATTAACACTAAGCTCTTTATCATCTTCTAAAGCTTTATTAATTGTATTAACAAGCTCTTCTATATCTAACTTTAAAAGCTCCATAATTCCCCCTTAAATTAAATTGGTATATTACAATAATACCATATGTAATATTACTTGTAATACAATAAATCGAAACCACTTTATAAATACATAATCTTTTTGATATAAAATGAGGTCACACCAAACTTATGATGCAACCTCATTTTATATAGTCATATATTTTTATATCTTTATTTTTTTCTTGTATTGTTAATTTAGTTATAGGAAAATCTTTTTGACCTTTTATATATCTATCACTTGTTTCTACTATAAACGTCATAGGTACATACTTAGCAAACTTATCCTTTACTAAAAATAAATGAATATACATACCATTTTGAACCGTATATAGTACTAAATCAGCTTTAATATATGTTCTTATCTTAGTTCTATCAAAATCATAAATAACCCTATTAAATACTAAGTCATTAATTCTATAGAAATTATCTATTCTTAACTCTATCTTTTCATAGTTTGGACTATTTAATATAATTTCCTCTTTAATTTCCTTACCTTTAACCATATTATATACTTTATTTCCTTTGATTCTTTTATTATTTAATCTATTAAACTCTATAATATCTGTAAGTTTATGTAGTCCTATTACATGAGGAAAATTTTCTTTTTTAAAAACTACTTCTAAACGATCACCATTCAAAAGCTCATATATATACTTTTTATTCATTAATCCCTCATAAATCATTATTGACTTTGATATCTTATCCATTGTTTACCCTTTCAAAATAAATACTTCTCTATTCATTATATCAATATATCAAAAAAAAAGCTCTGGCTATCTAAACCAGAGTTTTACTTATCTTTTTAAAGGTGTATTTTTTTTTTCGAGCCAAGCTCTATTCAGCAACAGGCTATACACAAACCTGTAATGTATCTCCATATAAACTCGCTGAATAAGAATATACTTCACAGAATGATAAGACTTTGTCTTACAAATTCATTATATGATACAACTTTAGAATTTGTCAATTATCAAAATTCTGCTTAATTGCCTTAGTTTAACTAAATTGCAACATGTAATATTACTTGTAATATATTATAATTGAAATAAATTCGCAAATGTATATTCGCTCTTAGAATCCTTTTTTATATGAGAAGATGGTACGCAAAATTTGAATACACTTATTAAAACTTATTCTTTTAATCCTAAATCTTTTAAAGTCCTATATACTGTGGCTCTACTTAGTCCAGTTTGTTTTACTATATCAACTATCTTATATCTCTCTTTATATAATAATCCAACTGTATCAGCTTTATTATTTCTCTTTGATGGTCTTCCACCATTTCTCCCTCTAGCTTTTGCACTTGCTAAACCCTCTTTTGTTCTTTGGCTTATTAAATCCCTTTCTAATTGAGATAGTCCACTCATTACAGTTAATAAAAAGCTATTATATGGATTATCACTTGTAGTATCTAACCAAGTATCTTTTATACTTTTTATACTAGCTCCCTTATCTTTTATCCTATCAATGATATTTAATAAGTCTTTGGTACTTCTTGATACCCTTGTTAAATCTGCAATAACAACAATATCATTTTCTTGTAGCTCCTCAATCATTTTGTTTAACTGTTCTCTATCTGCCTTAGTACCAGTTATTTTCTCTTGATATATATTTCTCTTATCAACTCCATAATTAACTAGCATATCTATTTGTCTATCTAAATTTTGCTCCTCTGTGCTTACTCTTGCATATCCAATTAACATAATCAACACTTCCTATCCGTTTCATTGATTAAATTGTATCATAAATGTTTCATAATATAAATAGAATTTGATACCTTTTTTGATGCATTTTGATACTTAATTAATGGCTTATTTAGGTAGTGTATAAAATCGTTTCAAAAACATTCGTTTTTGATACTAAAAAAACTTAACTCTTTAATCTCTTATAATTCTTAATAAAAAAAGAGGGCTTTTAAAGTTACCTCTTCTCAATTAAATCTAAATTTAAACCAATTAAACCATTTATTATTCTGTTTATTAAACTCTTCCTTTCTTCTTTTAAGCTCTTCTCTTTTCTCCAGTAGTAAAAGCTCTGTATTACTTAAAGCCTTTTTCTGTAGCTCTTGGCTATTTAATATAATTTGATTCTGTTGTTCAAGTAATATCATTAGTCTTTTATTATCAGCTCTTAGCCTTTCAATTTCTTCAACCTGTTGTTTAATCAATAAATCCTTTGGTTCAATTCCCTTTAAATAATTTAAACCCTCTGCATTAATATGTTTAATGCCTTTTTCTATAGTGATATATTGTTTAAACTCTTCTTTCTTTAGTTGTTTATATATAGCTTGTTTACTTATGTTAAGTTCCTTAGACACTTGCTCTACTGTATATAACATATATTAACCCCCTTTAAACCATAAGTTGAATAAGTTTAATATTCTATAATATATACATTTCTCCTCTAAAGATCTTAGGATTCCCTAATAATATTTTGATAAATGTCCTGACATTAAAACATAAAATTTTAGGGGTAACAAAATGACTTATTAAATCCATTTTGTTACCCCTTTTGTTACCCTATATAATTGCTAATTTTTAAATAAACTTAATAATTTTCTTATTAAAAATTTCAATGTTTTTATTAAAAATATTACTACAGGTATTGAAAATATAATCAATAATATTTTAATAACATCAAAAATTAAATTCATTACAAAATCACCTATATACTAGAAGCATGGAAATATTGATTTCCTCTAACTGTTTGAGAATGACTATGAACTTTTATAACATTACTTACTCCTGGAATAGGAACAGTTATGTAATGATCAATTATATATTCATAACTTAAAGTTATCGTTCTACCATAATGAGTTACTTGAGCAGTTCTTTTTCTAACATTCCCCAACTTTTTAAATCCATTACTATAAGCTTGAGTTATTGATGAACTTGTAGCTGAACTCCAAAATTTATCTCTACCCTTTGAATACCAATTCCCTGATACAGAATATTTTATTTTTAACCCATTACTTATTTCTTGGACATGAGTTAAAGTTGTTATAGCTCTTGGAGAAGCCATACCTCTAGGCGATAGTTCATTGTAATAAGTTATATTTTCTGAACTAGGACTTGTTAAGTCAATTTCAGATGGTTCTCTTTGGCATTCCAATATTTTACATTCCAAATCCTCTAAAGAAACTATATTATCTGTCTCTAAATCACCTTCATTTTCTATAATTTCATAATCCAAATTATATTTATTCAATAAATCCAATATATTTTCTTCAGTAAGCTTAGAATTAATTGATGAATTTTCTTCAATTGAACTTAACTCTTTTGCTTGTACAATTTTAAAACTATTAGCATTAAAGGCAATACTAGCCATAAAAGAAGTTGCTAATAATAAAGATATTGATTTTTTATTCATAGAATA
>NZ_JBNWKA010000008.1:0-10022 GCF_050509515.1 Clostridium sp. B9 | reverse complement strand
CGACCACCTACTCTCCCACACAGTCTCCCGTGCAGTACCATCGGCTTCTAAAGGCTTAACCGTCGTGTTCGGAATGGGAACGGGTGTTACCCTAAAGAACATCATCACCAGATATTTAGAAAGATTGTTCTTTCAAAATTGCACATAATCAAATTTAATTTACTATAATTTGGTCAAGCCCTCGATCTATTAGTATCGGTCAGCTGAACATGTTACCATGCTTACACCCCCGACCTATCAACCTTGTGTTCTTCAAGGGATCTTACTAGCTTACGCTATGGGAAATCTCATCTTGAGGTTGGCTTCACGCTTAGATGCTTTCAGCGTTTATCCATTCCCGACTTAGCTACCCAGCTGTGCTCCTGGCGGAACAACTGGTACACCAGAGGTCAGTCCATCCCGGTCCTCTCGTACTAAGGACAGCTCCTCTCAAATTTCCTACGCCCGCGACGGATAGGGACCGAACTGTCTCACGACGTTCTGAACCCAGCTCGCGTGCCGCTTTAATGGGCGAACAGCCCAACCCTTGGGACCTACTTCAGCCCCAGGATGCGACGAGCCGACATCGAGGTGCCAAACCTCCCCGTCGATGTGGACTCTTGGGGGAGATCAGCCTGTTATCCCCGAGGTAGCTTTTATCCGTTGAGCGATGGCCCTCCCACGAGGTACCACCGGATCACTAAGCCCGACTTTCGTCCCTGCTCCACTTGTGGGTGTCGCAGTCAGGCTCCCTTCTGCCTTTGCACTCTTCGAACGATTTCCGACCGTTCTGAGGGAACCTTTGGGCGCCTCCGTTACTTTTTAGGAGGCGACCGCCCCAGTCAAACTGCCCACCTAACAATGTCCTGTGACCAGATTCATGGCCGCCAGTTAGAATTTCAGTACTGTCAGGGTGGTATCCCAAGGATGACTCCACTAAGGCTGACGCCCTAGTTTCCTAGTCTCCCACCTATCCTGTACAGACAATACCAAAACTCAATGCTAAGCTACAGTAAAGCTCTACGGGGTCTTTCCGTCCAATCGCGGGTAGCGAGCATCTTCACTCGCACTACAACTTCGCCGGATTTACAGTTGAGACAGTGCCCAAGTCATTACGCCATTCGTGCGGGTCAGAACTTACCTGACAAGGAATTTCGCTACCTTAGGACCGTTATAGTTACGGCCGCCGTTTACTGGGGCTTAAGTTCATACCTTCGCTTGCGCTAAGTATTCCCCTTAACCTTCCAGCACCGGGCAGGCGTCAGCCCCTATACATCAGCTTACGCTTTAGCAGAGACCTGTGTTTTTGCTAAACAGTTGCTTGGGCCTATTCTCTGCGGCCTACTCTCGTAGGCACCCCTTCTCGCGAACTTACGGGGTCAATTTGCCGAGTTCCTTAACTGTAATTCTTCCGCCGGCCTTAGGATTCTCTCCTCACCTACCTGTGTCGGTTTGCGGTACGGGCACTACTTCTCTCTCTAGACGCTTTTCTTGGCAGCGTGGAATCATGTACTTCGGTTCCGTAGAACCTTCCCCATCACACCTCAGCATTATGAAAGCGGATTTGCCTACTTTCACTGCCTAAGTGCTTAGACTAGCATCCAATAGCTAGCACACACTATCCTCCTGCGTCACGCCATCGATAATAACGATGGTAGTGGTACTGGAATATCAACCAGTTGTCCATCACCTACGCCTTTCGGCCTCGGCTTAGGTCCCGACTAACCCTCAGCGGACGAACCTTCCTGAGGAAACCTTAGGTTTTCGGCCTGTGGGATTCTCACCCACATCTCGCTACTGATGCCAACATTCTCACTCGTAATCAGTCCACCGCTCCTTACGGTACGACTTCAGCCCGATTACGACGCTCTCCTACCGCTTGAATTAAATTCAAGCCCGTAGCTTCGGTGGTAAGTTTAGCCCCGTTACATTTTCGGCGCAAGATCTCTCGACTAGTGAGCTATTACGCACTCTTTTAATGAGTGGCTGCTTCTAAGCCAACATCCTAGTTGTCTTAGAAATCTCACATCCTTTCCCACTTAACTTACACTTTGGGACCTTAGCTGACGATCTGGGCTGTTTCCCTTTTGACTACGGATCTTATCATTCGCAGTCTGACTGCCGAGCTCATAGTATGTGGCATTCGGAGTTTGATAAGGTTCGGTAAGCGCTATGCCCCCTAGCCCATTCAGTGCTCTACCTCCACTACTCATACTCGACGCTAGCCCTAAAGCTATTTCGGAGAGAACCAGCTATCTCCGGGTTCGATTGGAATTTCTCCGCTATCCACAGCTCATCCCATGCTTTTTCAACAGCAACGTGGTTCGGTTCATCCACGAGGTTTTACCCTCGCTTCAACCTGGCCATGGATAGGTCACCCGGTTTCGGGTCTACGGCATGCAACTAGTCGCCCTATTCAGACTCGGTTTCCCTTCGGCTCCGTACCTTAAGTACTTAACCTTGCTACATACCGTAACTCGTTGGCTCGTTCTACAAAAAGCACTTCATCACCCTCATAAGGGGCTTTGAACGGTTGTAGGCACACGGTTTCAGGTTCTATTTCACTCCCCTCCCGGGGTTCTTTTCACCTTTCCCTCACGGTACTGCTTCACTATCGGTCATCAGGTAGTATTTAGCCTTGGGAGGTGGTTAGTCCCTGCTTCCCACAAGGTTTCACGTGTCTCGTGGTACTCTGGATCATAACTCGTGGTCTTCTCGTTTCACTTACAGGACTATTACCTTCTACGGTGGAGCTTTCCAGCTCTCTTCAGTTACAATAGCCTCCACTTTGATGCTATGTCCGCAACCCCGGAAACAAGTTTCCGGTTTGGGCTCTTTCCCTTTCGCTCGCCGCTACTAAGAAAATCGATTTTTCTTTCTCTTCCTCTAGGTACTTAGATGTTTCAGTTCCCTAGGTTACCCTCCATAAGCTATGTATTCACTTATGGATACATGGGGTTTCCCATGTGAGTTTCCTCATTCGGAAATCTTCGGATCTCAGACTATGTGCGTCTACCCGAAGCTTATCGCAGCTTATCACGTCCTTCATCGGCTCCTGATGCCAAGGCATTCACCATGCGCCCTTTGTAGCTTGACCTATATTAGTTATAGTTCTCATTTTACAAAGAATAGAAATTGGTTTGCCAATTTGGCTTTGTTGTTTTCTATAAATTAAATTATTATGTGCAATTTTCAAAGAACAATTTTGAGAGATAGTCTCTCAAAATTAAACAGAGATATTATCCAGATTCTTTTTATCATCTTAGTTATCCTAAGATGTATTCCTTAGAAAGGAGGTGATCCAGCCGCAGGTTCTCCTACGGCTACCTTGTTACGACTTCACCCCAATCGCTGACCCTACCTTCGGCCGCTGCCTCGCTTACGCGTTAGCTCACGGACTTCGGGTATTGCCAACTCTCATGGTGTGACGGGCGGTGTGTACAAGACCCGGGAACGTATTCACCGCGACATTCTGATTCGCGATTACTAGTAACTCCAGCTTCATGTAGGCGAGTTTCAGCCTACAATCCGAACTGAGACTGGTTTTAAAGTTTGGCTCCACCTCGCGGTATTGCATCTCTCTGTACCAGCCATTGTAGCACGTGTGTAGCCCTACACATAAGGGGCATGATGATTTGACGTCATCCCCACCTTCCTCCTGGTTAACCCAGGCAGTCTCGCTAGAGTCCTCAACTTAATGGTAGTAACTAACGACAAGGGTTGCGCTCGTTGCGGGACTTAACCCAACATCTCACGACACGAGCTGACGACAACCATGCACCACCTGTCACCTTGTCCCCGAAGGGATTTCCTCGATTAAGAGTAATGCAAGGGATGTCAAGTGTAGGTAAGGTTCTTCGCGTTGCTTCGAATTAAACCACATGCTCCGCTACTTGTGCGGGTCCCCGTCAATTCCTTTGAGTTTTAATCTTGCGACCGTACTCCCCAGGCGGAATACTTAATGCGTTAGCGGCGGCACGGAGGTGTTGAAACCCCCACACCTAGTATTCATCGTTTACGGCGTGGACTACCAGGGTATCTAATCCTGTTTGCTCCCCACGCTTTCGAGCCTCAGCGTCAGTTACAGTCCAGAGAGTCGCCTTCGCCACTGGTGTTCTTCCTAATCTCTACGCATTTCACCGCTACACTAGGAATTCCACTCTCCTCTCCTGCACTCTAGACAACCAGTTTGGAATGCAGCACCCAGGTTGAGCCCGGGTATTTCACATCCCACTTAATTGTCCGCCTACGCTCCCTTTACGCCCAGTAAATCCGGATAACGCTTGCCACCTACGTATTACCGCGGCTGCTGGCACGTAGTTAGCCGTGGCTTCCTCCTTGGGTACCGTCATTATCTTCCCCAAAGACAGAGCTTTACGATCCGAAAACCTTCATCACTCACGCGGCGTTGCTGCATCAGGGTTTCCCCCATTGTGCAATATTCCCCACTGCTGCCTCCCGTAGGAGTCTGGGCCGTGTCTCAGTCCCAATGTGGCCGATCACCCTCTCAGGTCGGCTACGCATCGTCGCCTTGGTAGGCCGTTACCCCACCAACTAGCTAATGCGCCGCGGGTCCATCTCATAGCGGATTGCTCCTTTGATTGAGTGATGATGCCATCTCTCAATGTTATGCGGTATTAATCTTCCTTTCGAAAGGCTATTCCACTCTATGAGGCAGGTTACCCACGTGTTACTCACCCGTCCGCCGCTAATCCGTTTCCCGAAGGAAACTTCATCGCTCGACTTGCATGTGTTAAGCACGCCGCCAGCGTTCATCCTGAGCCAGGATCAAACTCTCAATTTAAAAGTTTAATCTATACTCATATTACTTGTTAAAAGAATTGCTGGTTTATGTTAATATCTTCTGTTTAATTTTCAAAGACCATTTCTTCGTCGCCCTCAAGCGACTTTCTTAGTTTAACATCACTTAGAAACTTTGTCAACAACTTTTTTCAAAACTTTTAATTTGTTTTGTTAAGTTGTTTGCCGTGTCTCTTAGCGACGAGATTTATCTTACCATGTTAATCAATATATTTACCATTTGTTAATATCAAAATTATTAAATTATTCTCATAATACTTTGTTTTCCTTATAATATCTATATAATTCATATTGATACACAGGATTAGATATTTATCTTTAATTTACATTTCTATATATTTTATTCAAAAATATACCATATAACTTATAAAAAAAAGTTCTTCCAATCATTTATCCTATTAATATGTTACTTATTTATATAAATTTAACTACTTATATTAATTACTAAAACTATGCTATATAGAAAAAACTTATTAAAGATAAGTATCTAAAATAAAAAAAGTAGAAAAGATTACTCCATTCTACCCTTTTATCTTAGATATAAATTTTCATACTTTAATATTATAAAAAATACATATGATTTTTATAATTAAATATTCTTACTTAACACCTAACTTCTCCATTATTATAAGTGCAGTATCTTCTATAGCTCTTTGAGTTACATCTATAGTTCTGCAACCTATTTTTCTCATTATCTATCCGGAAAATCAAATTCTTCTAATATCCTTGCATCAGAAGCATATTCTATATCTGCTGATATTCTATGGAACTCTATTAATCTTCTTTTTCTTATTTCTATAAGTTGAAGTGGATTTATAGTTAATTCAAATACCTTTTTCTTATCTATCTCATATATTTCATCTGGTAGACTCCTACTTTCAGGAATAAAGGTATATTTATAGCCTTTATTCCTTGTTAGCTAAGTACATACATAAAGGTGTCTTTGATGTTCTAGATAATCCTACAAGGTTACATCAGCATTTTTAAGTCCTCTATAGTCTTTACTATCATCATATTGCATAGCAAATTCCATAGCTTCTATTCTCTTATAATAAGACTCATCAGTATTCCACATAGCTCCTGGATTATAATTTGGAAATTGATTAAGTATGGTTGATGCTACATTAATTATTGGACCAAGCACATTGATTATGTTTATATCTTTTCAATACATTTTTGAGTTAAATATTCTCTAACATTGACAGTTATTATAGTGGATACTATCATACATAATTCGCAATCCTCTATATTTTTCATTAGCTCTTCAACATCTTCTAAACTTTTAACATAAGGTATTCTTTTCACCTCAGCATTATCTTTAAATTGACTAGCAGCAGCTACTGCTACCTGTTGAGCTGTTTCTCCAATTGAATCTGAAACTGCAAAAATTGTTAACATACTAATTGCCCCTCTCTTTCATCTAAAAACCACTATATTATTAGTGTTGTTTTTTTAATGTAATTTATTCTCTTTTCCCTCTTAGTTTTTTATTTTTTTGCAACTATAAGTAAATGTTCCGTTGAATCCCTAATTCTTTCATCTTCACACTTTTCAGTCGCTACTTTTAGTAATTAAAATATATTTCTTTATCCTCTAAATAATATTTAGTCATATAGAAAATGCCTGTCCACTTAAAAAACTTTCTGCTCCTGCTCTACTTAATACATCAAATCCTGATTCATTTACTTCTTCTAAAGCTTTTTCTGGTACAGTAAAATAAGTTCTTTGTAAAGGACTCATCTGCACTAAATTATTTTTCATCAAATAAATCATAAATTTTATCTATTTCTTTAAATTCCTGTGGAAAATATTGAAAGTCCAACCTTAAGTACTCCAAGTGAATTTATATATGTTATTAATAAATTCCACCTGGTCTCAATACTTTTTGCATTGATTTAGAACCTTTAATCTCTCTTCTTTAGAATGGATATGATACATAGGTCCCATTAGAAGTATTCCATCAAAAGAATTATCCTCTAAGAAATCTGAAATATAAAGCATCTCCACATATATAATTATCTGCTTCTAATCCTAAACTTTCTATATTCTTTTTAGCCATATCTATAGATTTGTCTGATAAATCCATTAACGTGACGTTATAACCTCTTTTTAAAAGCTCTATAGAATATCTTCCTGGACCTGAACCAATATCTAATATTTTCCCCTCTGAAGGAAAATATTCTTTTATCATATACATAGTACTAAAAAACTCTAGTCTACTATATGGATCATTTAATCTTAGCCATTCATTTTTACTATTTTCATTATAGTAATCCCTAATAATATTTTGTCATGAAACACCTCATCGTTTAATATGTCTAATAATTTATATATTCTTTTAAAATTCCGTATATCCTCTTTAATTGTTATAATTACCTATGTTAAAATTGATTTAGTTTAATCAAGATTAATTTCAAGAAAAATTTATTTAAATATATAATAGCAATAAGTAGAATATCTTTACAAATTAAATCTTAGACTAAAAATAATACATTAGGGTAGAATTTTGTAGGGAGGAAACTTATGAATAAGAAAAAATGGGTAACTATAAGTATATTACCTATAATGTGAATAATATATTTCTTATTTGAAATACTAACAGGAAGAATTGATAGTAACTCTGAAACATTAATGATGCTACTTTTATCAATTCCATTTGCTCTTGTTGGTTATTTAGTCTATACACTATGGAATAGTTATAGGGCAGGTTTTAGAAATAAAACATTAATCATCTTTTTTGCTTTTTTAATGATTTTAGATTAAGGAACTAAATTTATAATACATAAATGGTTCTTCAACGAGAACTTTGATATTTTAGGTAATTTACTATCATTCCAACCAATAATAAATACAGATGGTTCTTGGCTAAATGTTAGATTTGGTGCAGGAATAGACTTTGGATTTCTTATATTAATAAATATTATTGCATTATTTATATTCTTTGAGTGTTATAGATACTATGTTTATAATGGTCATAAAGATTTTACTTCTGATATGTGTATAGTCTTTATAATGGCTGGAGCATTATGTTCACTTATAGATAAGATATTCTATGGAGGAAGCCTGGATTTTATAGGTATAAGCAATTTATTTATAGCTGACTTTAAAGATATTTATATAAACTTGGCTATATTATTCTTCTTGCTTTGTATATACTACAATGAATATTGGAAAGATGAAGAAGAAAGTTCTTTAAAAGATGATGTATTAGCTGTAAAGAATTTTTTTATCTTTGCTAAAAATGATTTATTAAAAAATGTATTTAAAATAAAGAAATGATTTATTTGTAAGATGTTACAAAATTAATCTAATTGCTTAATTAGCATGGACAAAGCCTCTCAGTATGATATATTAAAGTTGTAGAAAATTTACTGTTTATGAGAGGAGATTAGCTATGCTAGTAAGATGTACAGATAACTCATTATGCTCAAGCCTAACTTTTGGTAAAGAGTATGCTGTTATAGAAGAAGGGGATAAATATTACGTTGTGCTTGATGATAGAAATAAAGAAATCACTACTAAAAAACAAAGATTTGAAGTCATTGAAGATAGTGATTTAGCAAAGAAATCAAAAGCAACTATAAACGAACTTAACTTCCAATTAAACAACGATTTTAAAGATATAAAAGATTTCAAAGTTAGAACTAACTCAAAAGGCGAAATCAAAGAAGTAATTATTAAGTTCAAATACGAATAAGCTATTTACAATTCACACTTTTAATATAAAAGAGATATTATGTTTTTACATAATATCTCTTTTTTTATAAAATTCTATATTCTCTAAATTAAATAATTGATTTTAAATTTAATAACATATAAAACTAATTATTTAAACTTATTTTTTTATTATTTATACTCTTAATTAAATTAAGAAGTCTTTTTAGGCTCTTCTTTAGGTTTAGGAATTAAAGATTCTGGCTTTATAACTCCATTAAAGTATTGTACCCATTTACTTTCATTACTTAAAACCACATCTTCCTTAACATCCATAGTTTTAAAATTCTTCATCCAATCCGGTTCATATTTTTTAGCAACAGGTAATATTGGCATTATATTATATTTTTGAGCAAGTTCTAACTGAACCTTTGGACCGGCTATATATTCCATAAATAATTCTGAAGCTTGTGAATGTGGTGCTGTTTTTAATATACCTGCACATTCATTCACAACTGGTGAGCCATCTGGTAAATCTATTCTATTTAAATTAGTATCCACTTTTGATTTTTTCATAAATACATCAAAAGGCATAATTCCTATAGGAGTTTCTTTAGTTGATAAAGCTGTTGCTAAATCACTATAATTATTATAAAAATTAGCTACATTCATTTTTAAACTCTTTAAAAATAAATTTGCTACATTTTCATCATTATTAGAAGCTGCAGTTAAGTATAATCCTGAAGCTGAAATAAAATACTTTGTGTAAAAATTATTAGCATTAACCATAACAATTTTATTAGTTAATTTACCTAATTCTAAATCTTGAAGCTTAGTAGGTATTAAACCACCTTGTAAATTGGCTTTATTATAAACCACAACTATAGGATTTCTAAATACTGAATACCAGTACCCTTCTTTATCTCTATAATTTTCATCAACATCATCAAACCAACTTGTTTTATATGCTGTTAAATTACCATTTGAAGTCTCCTTTTTATATAATTCTTTATCACCACCAAGAACTATATCTGTTTTAGGATTTTTAAAATCATCTTCACTTATTTCATCCTTAACCTCATACTCAACATTTATACCTGTTTCTTTTTTAAATTCATCAGAAACATACTTCATAACTTCATCTGGATATTTAGTTGTTACCACAACAGTATCTTCTAACTGCTTTTTTTCTGTATTGCTATTTCCACAAGAAATCATAGAAAATGAAAATATCGTAAGTAAACTTAAAGCTAAAATTTTCTTTATCCCTTTCATAAACACACTCTGTCTCTAGTACTCTATATTTTTACTTTTTATAGAGCTACTTCAACAGTCACCTCCATCCAAACTCTTTTTAACACTAATCTAAGGATATCACTTATTTATAAATATCTAAATACTTACTCCTTAAATATAAACTATTCAATTAATAATTATATATTTTTATATACAAAAAAACCTCTCTTATTTAAGAGAGGTTTTGGTGATCTGCCAGGGAATCGAACCCTGGACACCGTGATTAAAAGTCACGTGCTCTACCGACTGAGCTAGCAAATCATATGGACCTG
>NZ_JBNWKA010000006.1:0-20332 GCF_050509515.1 Clostridium sp. B9 | reverse complement strand
TTCTGTTATATTCAAACCTATCCCTAACCCCTTGATACTACTTAACTATTCTCTATTAATCTATTTGAATATAACATGACCTAAATATGTTACATTCAAATATTTTTATATTTATTTTTATTTCAAAAAACATATTAAAACTAACCACTTTTTATATTTTTCTTTCCTCTTCCTAAATGCGACTTATCGCAACATATGTCCCTTTTAGCTCTTATCCTCTTCACCTTGATATATCTAGCTTTATTCTTATTCCTATAAACCTTATACCACATACCCTCAATATGTCCTATTAACACTTATTTGTATACAATCTTTAAGTATTATATAATACTCTTAATCATTCTCTTAGGAGGTTTTTACTATGGATTTAAAAGAATTAAAAGAGGTTAGATTTAAGGAACTTGATAAGAAATATAAACCAGTAATAAATGCTTATAATGATACTGTTGATATGGTTAACTCTATTACAATAGATGATACTGATACTATTGATATTGTTATATGTAAATTATATATAGTAACTAATACAGTTTCTAAAACTTTAAAGCTCTTATCTGATTCAAATTATCGTATAAATAACAGAAAGGTTAACTCAACTGATATTTCTGAACTACTTTGTAGTATTTCTAAATCTGAAACTAATCCAATTAAAATATTTGCTAAAAAGATTTTTATAAGCAATAAAAAGAAAACTCTTAAATTTACTTAATATATTACCTTATGACATTTTGTCGTAAGGTCTATTTTATACCTTGGGTCAAAATGAGCTAAGGTTATTATTAAATATAATTCTTATACCTTAGGCTAAAATTGCCTATGGTTTCTTAATATAAAAAATACCTTAGGAAATAATTTCCCAAGGTCTAATATTTATCTTTTAAAATTTGATATATAATTTTAGTGCTGCACTCATATTCTTTGGCTAACTTTCTATAGCTCTTTCCATTTATTAAGTGATCATCTTTTATTTTTTTACAGTCCTCTTCATTAAACCTTTTTTTCTTTTTACCCATTCTTATAAATTGGCACTCCTTAGCTCCAGCACTAAATGGGAAATAAGGAATATTATATTTTTCTAATTCACTTATATATTTCTTATTAACCATAACTACAATATTATCTATGTCTTTAATTTTATTATTTATTATTTCATCATCTAATTTCCATTTACCCATAACAATATAGCTCCTCTTCTTTAAAATAGTATTACTTAATATTAAATAATACGCATTACTTATATAATATAATACACTTCTAACCAAAATCTAACCTTTTTATAATCTTTTTATTTACTATTAAATTCTACATAAAAATGATATTATATTACTTGGTTATTCATTTGAAAATTATAGCTATTCAACCACATATTTTTGATATAACCATATTCAATTTTCTAAATTAAAATGATGTGATGTTATAAAAAGAGAGTTTTTAAAGCTCTCTTTTTTGTTTTATTATTTAGTTACAAAATAAAAAGAAGAGGATAATAAACCTCTTCCTTTAGTGTTTTTGGTAATGAATGTTTGCAATATCAAAATAAAAAAACATTAATACTAACTGATTCAATACCAGTAAACAAAATTACAGTAATTATTTAAATTTTAAACTAAAAGTAATATCAATTCAATAATTCAATATAGCATTTTTATTGCTCTATTCCCTTTTATTTTTAATTTTATTTATTTTATAATACATTTTATCCTATTAAATTAAAACACTCTTAAAATTGATTTTAACGCCATATAAGAATATGAATAAAAAGAAGAGGTCTTTTAAGGTTACCTCTTTCAATTAAATCTAAGTTTAAACCAATTAAACCATTTATTATTCTGTTTATTAAACTCTTCATGTCTTCTTTTAAGCTCTTCTCTTTTCTCCAGTAGTAAAAGCTCTGTATTACTTAAAGCCTTTTTCTGTAGCTCTTGACTATTTAAGATAATTTGGTTCTGTTGTTCTAGTAATACCATTAATCTTTTATTGTCAGCTCTTAGCCTTTCAATTTCTTCAACCTGTTGTTTAATTAATAAATCCTTTGGTTCAATTCCTTTTAAATAATTTAAACCATCTACATTAATATGTTTAATGCCTTTTTCTATAATGATATACTGTTTAAATTCTTCTTTCTTTAGTTGTTTATATATAGCTTGTTTACTTATGTTAAGCTCCTTAGATACTTGCTCTACTGTATATAACATATATTAAACCCCTTTAAACCATAAGTTGAATAAGTTTAATATTCTATAAATCCATGTATTTATCCTCTAAAGGTCTTAGGATTCCCTAATAATATTTTGATAAGTGTCCTGACATTATCTATGCTTGCTATTCTATAAAAATAGTTCTTTAATTTTAAATAATTATTATGCGTTAAATAGATATTTAACGCATAATAATTAAGATATTTAAGCTTTGTATACTTTCCAACCCTAGTAAATACAAGGCTTGGAAGAGGTTTAGACTAGGCTCTAAAGAGAGCAATAAATAAGCTCCCCCATATAGGTCTTAAAAAATGTCCCCCTTTTAGGTATTTTTTACAATTAAAGTTATTATTTTATCTTTCCCAAGGTTTATCATTTTCATTCCAAGTTCCATTAGCACATTCTACAAAATCATCTGATTTTAATTTTACAACTCTATAGCCTTTTAAAGCTACTTTGTATAAATCATCTTCAATTTCTTCAACTTCTAAAACCTCATGATACTTCATATCACTTCTTAATAAAACTAAATCTCCAACTTCAATTTCATCTACATATTTTTTTTGTAAATAATAATTCCAATCATTATATGTTGTACAAACACTAATATTATTATTACAAATAGGGCATTTAACTATATCATATTGTCTATCTTCTAAAACCTCATGTTTACATTTCCAACAAAAATGATGAGCCTCTTCAAAGTTTGGTGAAATACTCATACTATAATTTCTTTTACTCATAATATTATAACTCCTTATATCTAATAAATTTATATATGATCTATAAGAATATTATACAAAAATTCTAAGATAAAATAAGTATTAGAGTAACCATAATTAAGTACCAAAGTAATGTTATTTGATTACTTTTCAAGCCTAAACCAAAACCGAGGGAGGTCTCCACATCTAGTAAAACTAAGCCTAAAAACTATATTTTAATAGTAGCTAGAAAAATATAAAATAAAACATCTAAAAACCTAGTAAATATAAGGCTTGGAAGAGGTTTAAACTAGGCTCTAAAGAGAACAATAAACAAGTTCCCCCATATAGGTCTTAAAAAATGAGGGTTTTTTCATCATTGAAAGTAATATAAATTTAATGTATAATCCTATTAGTAATAAAAAAACAGGTTGTTTATAACAACCCGTTTTTTCTCATGTAAGTTATATGACGCTCAAGCGTTTTTAAAGGTATATTTAATTCAATACATATTTCTTTATTTTTAAAGCCTTTTTGCCTAAAGGCTTTTATTTTTTCTCTTAATACCTCTAACTCTTCTTTTTTGCTTAACTTACTTTGTGATTTTAACTTTTTATTATAATAATCTTTATTCCTTTTCTCTTTACTCTTAGGCTTATATATTCCCTCTAGTCCTATCTCTTCGCATAGCTCCCATGTTAGCTCTAGGAAGTTTATAAGCGTTTCACTCTTATATAAATACTGTGTATGGTTTACGCTCCTTGTATTAACTTCTATTACATGGTTTCTATAAGGCTCATTAAAGTTATTATTAAACCTTAGCATTTCCTTTTCTGCGTTCTCAAAGTCCTCTTTAGTTAATGCTCCCTTTTGATACTTCTCTTTAACCAAATAGAAATTCCTATATAAAAAGCATAGTCTAGCTCTTAAATTACTTTCATTCATTGAATTTAAATAAGCTTGTATCTTTTCTAAATCCATAAGCCTATTACAATTTAATGTATATACATTATGTAACTTAACTACTTTCTTTTTGTCTTTAGTTCTTCCTTTTCTCCTTTTATACCACTTTGGAAGTTCTTCAAGCCATAGTTCCTTTAATTCTCTTAACGTATATCTAATTGTATCATTGTAAGCTAATATATTAACCTCTGCTCCATTTTTACTATTTATACTTTTAGGCAGCCTATAATAACTTTCTATATTCTGCTTTTCTGCTCCATAGTCTTTTAATTCATCTGCAAATACTTTGCTTATTCTTTGAGCTAATACTACAACATTATCTCTATGCTTAGGTATATAGCAAGGCTCTACAGTATAAATTAACCTTATTTGGTTTCCATACTCAACTAAATTTGGCGTTGGTATAACTTTATCGAATATATCTAATTCAAGTAAACTTATTACTTGTTTAGGATCAAGGTCTTTAAATACTTTTTTATTCTTGTAATCAACATCAATAGCTATTGCATTAATACAAAATAAATTATTCCTTGTCCCACTTCTCATGGTTCTAAATGGATTTAAAGATATAAATATATCTTCTTTACCTAGTGAATTAAATATTGAATTAACTTTTATACGGTCTTTTAATGCATTTATAGGATATGCTTTAGTTATTCCCTTGCCTTTATTTAATACTCTTACAAAACACTCATCATTATTAACATAGATATATGTAAATAACTCTGTAAGCTCTTTTACATCTTGCTTATTATAGCTCTTATAATTCAATTCTTTTTTTAGAATTGCCCCCATTTTTCCCCTCCTTTCTACTCACATAGATTTATTATATCTAACTTTTACATAATTTTGTATCTTTATGTGAGTAAAGGGAGTATATACTCCCTTTTATCCTAAACCAACTAACTCAATAACCTCTATAAGTTCATCAAGTTTATTATCAATGTTCTTCAGCTTAATTCTTGCTCTAAAGTTCCTATAACGTTCTACCTCTTCTATATTATTGAAAAAGTGATGTCCTGAACTAATGCAATTATCTAGCTTTTTATATTCTCCAAACTCCCCTAGAATAAGGTTGTCCTTAATCTCAAATTTAGGTTTTAATTTAACCTTTTTATTTGAAATATACTTTTTTCTTGGAATACACTTTGTTGTATTCATAAATTTACTCTTCCAGTAATAATAAATCTCTATGGATTTACTTTCACTTAGATTAAACTCTGTATTTAAGCTAAGTATTAAATAACTCTTATCTTTATATGAATTCTCATTAAGAAAACTAAAAATCTTTTTTAATAAAATTTCTTTTTTATACTTACTAAATTCCATGATTATACCCCTTTAATTAAATAACTTATTTATAAGCTCTCTTTTTGAAGAGGTTGAGTTTAATTCATAGTTCATATTTCTAACTACTTGTCCAGTAGTTAAAACTAATAATTCTATACATCTAAGCTCAAAACCTAACCTTAAATTAATAATTTTATCCTCATTAACTTTAAATACAGTCCCATTTTTATATTCAATATTTTCACCATTAACGATTACTGTACCATCTGTTAAAACTATTAATTTAATTGATTTAAAGTCTAATAAGTCTACATAAATAAAATTATTTGACTTAAATAAAAACTCTTCTTCTATATGCTCCATTAATAAAGTACCTCCCTATGATTTAAAACCTTGTAAAGTTTTATACTTTCGCTTACTTGAGATAAATTAAGTCTTTCAACCTTTATCCCTTGTCCTCTAAGCTCCTCAATGAACTTCTTGAATACTTTTATATTCATAACTTCAAAGCAACTCCTTTACAGGCACAAACACAAAGGGTATAATCATATTGCGAGTATGGTTGTAGTCCTTTGTGATTGCGACCTTTTTTAATTTTTTATTTTTTTAATTTATGAATAGCCATTCTAGTTCCCTCTGCTCTACTAATTCCATTTTCTTGACAATAACTATCCAATATTTCTAAAGTTTCATCATCAAGTCTTATGGCAATTTGCGTTTTTTTAGGTTTATCAGTAGGTCTACCCATTTTCTTAGGAGTTTCTATTTTTCTCACCCCCTTTTGCATACCATAAGTATAATACTTTTGCATACCATAAGTCAATACCTATTTTATATTTTATTTTCACTCATTTTTATATAGGCTATTATGGGTCTGAAATACACTTTTATACCATGTATCATTTTACTTAAACCCATATAAATATATCTTTAGATATATTATTTAACATAATCCCTTATAGAAGAATCTTTGTTGCGACATTTTGTCACAAGGGGATGTGACATTTTGTCACAAGGGGTGTGTCATTTTGTCATACCCTATAAATATTATTTGTATCTCTTATAGAAGAATCTTTGTTGGGAAATTTTTGCCTAACCCTTGGGAAATTTTTTCCCAAGGTATAAAAAAAGTGCTAATAATCCATACCTGAACTATTAACACTTATCATATTGCTTACATTGGCACTATGTTTATTATCTCTTTTTAAATTCAATAACATTATTTATATATGGTTTTTCCTCTTCTTCCTCTAGCTCTTCAACTGCTATATATGGTTTATTCTCTTTTACTCTTTTCTTTTCAAGTCTTTCAATAAACGTATTTTTAATTCTTTCTTGAAGAGGTTGATCTATTTCAACCCATTCTCTTGTTTGCTTATTAAGATATATTAGATTACCCTCTATCTCACTTTCTGCAAAAGCAAAATATAAATAGTCATCTAATATTTCATCATCACTTAAAGTCATATCACAAGTTCTTAAATAATATGACATACTACTACTTAACTTCGCCCATATTGGTGGATTCTTTTCTTTTTTTACTTCCTTACTCATGTTCTCATTCTCCCTTTCTTACTCTCCATATTTATTTAAATAATCTAATAAAGCTTTATTTAATATACTTCCTATTGTCTTATTTTCTTTTGCTGCCTTATTTCTCACTTTATTGTAAAGCTCTGTATTAACTCTTAATGTCTTAACAGTAGTTTCCTTATTATCTATAGTAATATTACTTGTAATATCTTTATTTGAAACCAATTTTAATATATCATCTAGGTTATTTAATAATAGGTTTAACTTGTCTATATCAACTTTATCTATTGCAATACTATTGTTAACCTCTTCTTTATCTTGCTTTATTACTGGCTCAACACTCGTAATATTACTTGTAATATATTTCTTGCTATAGCTCCTTAGTTTTGAATTATATATATATTTACCTCTGCTTAATTTACTCTTTAATGTGCTTTGTTTAATACCAACCTTATCACACCATTTATTAACACTTAGTTCCTTATCCTCTTCCAATGCTCTATTAATTATATTAACTAACTCTTCTATATCTAATTTTAAAAGCTCCATAGCTCCTCCTTAAATTCAAATAGTATATTACTATAATACCATATGTAATATTACTTGTAATATACTATTTGAAACCATTTGTCGAATGTATGTTCGCTCTTAGAATCCTTTTTTTATTCTACCTTGTGCAATTTTTTCGTAGGGTATCTTTTTCCCTTTTTATCGTTTATATTCCCCTTTTGTCGTTTTTAACTCCCTTTTTATCGTTTATACTCCCTTTTCATCGTTTTTATTACCCTCAAACCCTTGCAATTACTTGCTTTCAACTCCTATAATAATTATATAATAATTATTAATAATAAAGAGTAATAAGTCCTACTACTTAGGACGAAAAGCTCTTCTTATGTTTAGGAGTGATATATTTGAATTTAAATACTGAAAGACTAACCAAAGTAAATAATGATGTTTTAAAGAATGTTTTTTCTAACTATAATGTCAATCAAATAAAATTCTTTTTAATATTACTTAACAAAGCTATAACTTTACATTACGCCTCTTCTGATGAAAGAGTTCAGGAAAATGTACTTGATTGCCTTGAAATAGATATACCTATATCTTTTATAAATAAATATAAAGGCAATAAACATCTTACTAAAAATGAAATTTTTGATATCTTTGAAAGTTTAAATATACTTTTTAAATTTGAGAACTCTAATGGTGATCTAGTAGCTTTTCCTATAATTGATACTATGTGTTTTTATAATAGTGAAAATAAAATAAGCATTACACTTAGAGAAGAGGCTCTTGATTACCTTGTTTTAGTAAGTAGAAATTATACTTGCTTAGACTTAAACTTTGTTAAAGACTTAAAAGGTAAGTATGAAATAGGTTTGTATATGCTTATTTCCATGTATAGTGGATTAAGCAATAAAAAGAAATTCTTTAACATTGAAGAGTTAAAAGACTTCTTTAATGTCTTTGGCTCTAATAATGATTTATTAAAATACATTAGAAAAGCTCAAAGCTCTTTAATAAATAAAGGTTTTAACTTTCAACTAATACCAATTAAAAATGGTAGAACTATAAATCAAATACTATTATCTATGTAATAAGAAGAGGGTACCGCATTTTTTGCGTACCCTCTATTTTTAACTTATTCTTTTAATCCTAAATCTTTTAAAGTCCTATATACTGTGGCTCTACTTAGTCCAGTTTGTTTTACTATATCAACTATCTTATATCCCTCTTTATATAATAATCCAACTGTATCAGCTTTATTATTTCTCTTTGATGGTCTTCCACCATTTCTCCCTCTAGCTTTTGCACTTGCTAAACCCTCTTTTGTTCTTTGGCTTATTAAGTCCCTTTCTAATTGAGATAGTCCACTCATTACAGTTAATAAAAAGCTATTATATGGATTATCACTTGTAGTATCTAACCAAGTATCTTTTATACTTTTTATACTAGCTCCTTTATATTTTATCCTATCAATGATATTTAATAAGTCTTTGGTACTTCTTGATACCCTTGTTAAATCTGCAATAACAACAATATCATTTTCTTGTAGCTCCTCAATCATTTTGTTTAACTGTTCTCTATCTGCCTTAGTACCAGTTATTTTCTCTTGATATATATTTCTCTTATCAACTCCATAATTAACTAGCATATCTATTTGTCTATCTAAATTTTGCTCCTCTGTGCTTACTCTTGCATATCCAATTAACATAATAACCACTCCCTATCTGTTTCATTAATAAAATTGTATCATAAACGTTTCATATTGTAAATAGATTATGATACCTTTTATGATACATTTTCACTCTTTAGGAATGCCTTATTTATGTATATAAAAATAATGTACCAAAAACATTCGTTTTTGATACACTTTAAATATACTATATAATCTTTAATAAAATTTTTTCTGCCTCTTCATTAAACTTTAAATCATCAAATTTAATCATACTAGGATTCATTACATCTAATAGCCTAGTTATATATCTAATCATACTATTATAATTCTTATCATTATGAATAAAATATAATTTTAAGTACTCTATAACATTTTTATAATTTTCTTTATTTTCAATAATGTATTCCAATGCTCTTGGATGACTTAATAGAAAATCAACAAGACTTGATTCTATATCCTTATAACTCATTCCATATAATACATTTTCCTTACTATCATATCTACTAACATGAATTCTCATATAATCTTGTGAATTTATATCATTATCATCAATAAGTATAATTACTGGATTATCATTTGATACAATAACTCCAAAATGATTCTCTTTATAATCTAAATCATATGATATATTTTTTCTAATATTAAATTGCTTTATTGATTTTTCTTTTAACTTTTCTATCCTCTTCAAATTTTCTTCCCTACTATACATAATACCCTCCAAAATATAATTTAATGTTATTTATTATATAGCTTTTTTACATCAATAATATAAACAAATTTTTTATTAAAAAAATATTTACAAATTTATACTTTTGTGAATATACCCCCCTTTACTTTAAAAACCGAAAAAATTTTTTCTAACATAGTTACTGCGACCTTTTAAGATTACTTAAAAAGTTTTTGCACCCCCCCTCACCCTAAGTATTTAAGCATCTAACTTTCAATTACTTTTAAGCTCTATAAAAAAGTTAATAAAATATACTTAAACCTTACCAATTACAAATATATAAATTACTTTATAACCTATGATTTTATCTAAGTTTACCTCTAATTTCACTTATTATCTTATACAATAAATATACACTCAAAGCTTAACATAACCTAAGAAAGTGTTAACTTTTCTATTTCTCTTATAACCTTTGCTATATCTAGCTTTAAATACTCTCTCTAAATCATAAGTTAACGTAACCTCAATATGTTAACTTTATTAGTTTTTATACTAATACTTTTCATCAAAATTCATTGATTTTAAATCATTTTATAATATTATTTTTCCTTATCCTGAATATCACTTATTGTAATTTCTGTTATATTCAAACCTATCCCTAACCCCTTGATACTACTTAACTATTCTCTATTAATCTATTTGAATATAACATGACCTAAATATGTTACATTCAAATATTTTTATATTTATTTTTATTTCAAAAAACATATTAAAACTAACCACTTTTTATATTTTTCTTTCCTCTTCCTAAATGCGACTTATCGCAACATATGTCCCTTTTAGCTCTTATCCTCTTCACCTTGATATATCTAGCTTTATTCTTATTCCTATAAACCTTATACCACATACCCTCAATATGTCCTATTAACACTTATTTGTATACAATCTTTAAGTATTATATAATACTCTTAATCATTCTCTTAGGAGGTTTTTACTATGGATTTAAAAGAATTAAAAGAGGTTAGATTTAAGGAACTTGATAAGAAATATAAACCAGTAATAAATGCTTATAATGATACTGTTGATATGGTTAACTCTATTACAATAGATGATACTGATACTATTGATATTGTTATATGTAAATTATATATAGTAACTAATACAGTTTCTAAAACTTTAAAGCTCTTATCTGATTCAAATTATCGTATAAATAACAGAAAGGTTAACTCAACTGATATTTCTGAACTACTTTGTAGTATTTCTAAATCTGAAACTAATCCAATTAAAATATTTGCTAAAAAGATTTTTATAAGCAATAAAAAGAAAACTCTTAAATTTACTTAATATATTACCTTATGACATTTTGTCGTAAGGTCTATTTTATACCTTGGGTCAAAATGAGCTAAGGTTATTATTAAATATAATTCTTATACCTTAGGCTAAAATTGCCTATGGTTTCTTAATATAAAAAATACCTTAGGAAATAATTTCCCAAGGTCTAATATTTATCTTTTAAAATTTGATATATAATTTTAGTGCTGCACTCATATTCTTTGGCTAACTTTCTATAGCTCTTTCCATTTATTAAGTGATCATCTTTTATTTTTTTACAGTCCTCTTCATTAAACCTTTTTTTCTTTTTACCCATTCTTATAAATTGGCACTCCTTAGCTCCAGCACTAAATGGGAAATAAGGAATATTATATTTTTCTAATTCACTTATATATTTCTTATTAACCATAACTACAATATTATCTATGTCTTTAATTTTATTATTTATTATTTCATCATCTAATTTCCATTTACCCATAACAATATAGCTCCTCTTCTTTAAAATAGTATTACTTAATATTAAATAATACGCATTACTTATATAATATAATACACTTCTAACCAAAATCTAACCTTTTTATAATCTTTTTATTTACTATTAAATTCTACATAAAAATGATATTATATTACTTGGTTATTCATTTGAAAATTATAGCTATTCAACCACATATTTTTGATATAACCATATTCAATTTTCTAAATTAAAATGATGTGATGTTATAAAAAGAGAGTTTTTAAAGCTCTCTTTTTTGTTTTATTATTTAGTTACAAAATAAAAAGAAGAGGATAATAAACCTCTTCCTTTAGTGTTTTTGGTAATGAATGTTTGCAATATCAAAATAAAAAAACATTAATACTAACTGATTCAATACCAGTAAACAAAATTACAGTAATTATTTAAATTTTAAACTAAAAGTAATATCAATTCAATAATTCAATATAGCATTTTTATTGCTCTATTCCCTTTTATTTTTAATTTTATTTATTTTATAATACATTTTATCCTATTAAATTAAAACACTCTTAAAATTGATTTTAACGCCATATAAGAATATGAATAAAAAGAAGAGGTCTTTTAAGGTTACCTCTTTCAATTAAATCTAAGTTTAAACCAATTAAACCATTTATTATTCTGTTTATTAAACTCTTCATGTCTTCTTTTAAGCTCTTCTCTTTTCTCCAGTAGTAAAAGCTCTGTATTACTTAAAGCCTTTTTCTGTAGCTCTTGACTATTTAAGATAATTTGGTTCTGTTGTTCTAGTAATACCATTAATCTTTTATTGTCAGCTCTTAGCCTTTCAATTTCTTCAACCTGTTGTTTAATTAATAAATCCTTTGGTTCAATTCCTTTTAAATAATTTAAACCATCTACATTAATATGTTTAATGCCTTTTTCTATAATGATATACTGTTTAAATTCTTCTTTCTTTAGTTGTTTATATATAGCTTGTTTACTTATGTTAAGCTCCTTAGATACTTGCTCTACTGTATATAACATATATTAAACCCCTTTAAACCATAAGTTGAATAAGTTTAATATTCTATAAATCCATGTATTTATCCTCTAAAGGTCTTAGGATTCCCTAATAATATTTTGATAAGTGTCCTGACATTATCTATGCTTGCTATTCTATAAAAATAGTTCTTTAATTTTAAATAATTATTATGCGTTAAATAGATATTTAACGCATAATAATTAAGATATTTAAGCTTTGTATACTTTCCAACCCTAGTAAATACAAGGCTTGGAAGAGGTTTAGACTAGGCTCTAAAGAGAGCAATAAATAAGCTCCCCCATATAGGTCTTAAAAAATGTCCCCCTTTTAGGTATTTTTTACAATTAAAGTTATTATTTTATCTTTCCCAAGGTTTATCATTTTCATTCCAAGTTCCATTAGCACATTCTACAAAATCATCTGATTTTAATTTTACAACTCTATAGCCTTTTAAAGCTACTTTGTATAAATCATCTTCAATTTCTTCAACTTCTAAAACCTCATGATACTTCATATCACTTCTTAATAAAACTAAATCTCCAACTTCAATTTCATCTACATATTTTTTTTGTAAATAATAATTCCAATCATTATATGTTGTACAAACACTAATATTATTATTACAAATAGGGCATTTAACTATATCATATTGTCTATCTTCTAAAACCTCATGTTTACATTTCCAACAAAAATGATGAGCCTCTTCAAAGTTTGGTGAAATACTCATACTATAATTTCTTTTACTCATAATATTATAACTCCTTATATCTAATAAATTTATATATGATCTATAAGAATATTATACAAAAATTCTAAGATAAAATAAGTATTAGAGTAACCATAATTAAGTACCAAAGTAATGTTATTTGATTACTTTTCAAGCCTAAACCAAAACCGAGGGAGGTCTCCACATCTAGTAAAACTAAGCCTAAAAACTATATTTTAATAGTAGCTAGAAAAATATAAAATAAAACATCTAAAAACCTAGTAAATATAAGGCTTGGAAGAGGTTTAAACTAGGCTCTAAAGAGAACAATAAACAAGTTCCCCCATATAGGTCTTAAAAAATGAGGGTTTTTTCATCATTGAAAGTAATATAAATTTAATGTATAATCCTATTAGTAATAAAAAAACAGGTTGTTTATAACAACCCGTTTTTTCTCATGTAAGTTATATGACGCTCAAGCGTTTTTAAAGGTATATTTAATTCAATACATATTTCTTTATTTTTAAAGCCTTTTTGCCTAAAGGCTTTTATTTTTTCTCTTAATACCTCTAACTCTTCTTTTTTGCTTAACTTACTTTGTGATTTTAACTTTTTATTATAATAATCTTTATTCCTTTTCTCTTTACTCTTAGGCTTATATATTCCCTCTAGTCCTATCTCTTCGCATAGCTCCCATGTTAGCTCTAGGAAGTTTATAAGCGTTTCACTCTTATATAAATACTGTGTATGGTTTACGCTCCTTGTATTAACTTCTATTACATGGTTTCTATAAGGCTCATTAAAGTTATTATTAAACCTTAGCATTTCCTTTTCTGCGTTCTCAAAGTCCTCTTTAGTTAATGCTCCCTTTTGATACTTCTCTTTAACCAAATAGAAATTCCTATATAAAAAGCATAGTCTAGCTCTTAAATTACTTTCATTCATTGAATTTAAATAAGCTTGTATCTTTTCTAAATCCATAAGCCTATTACAATTTAATGTATATACATTATGTAACTTAACTACTTTCTTTTTGTCTTTAGTTCTTCCTTTTCTCCTTTTATACCACTTTGGAAGTTCTTCAAGCCATAGTTCCTTTAATTCTCTTAACGTATATCTAATTGTATCATTGTAAGCTAATATATTAACCTCTGCTCCATTTTTACTATTTATACTTTTAGGCAGCCTATAATAACTTTCTATATTCTGCTTTTCTGCTCCATAGTCTTTTAATTCATCTGCAAATACTTTGCTTATTCTTTGAGCTAATACTACAACATTATCTCTATGCTTAGGTATATAGCAAGGCTCTACAGTATAAATTAACCTTATTTGGTTTCCATACTCAACTAAATTTGGCGTTGGTATAACTTTATCGAATATATCTAATTCAAGTAAACTTATTACTTGTTTAGGATCAAGGTCTTTAAATACTTTTTTATTCTTGTAATCAACATCAATAGCTATTGCATTAATACAAAATAAATTATTCCTTGTCCCACTTCTCATGGTTCTAAATGGATTTAAAGATATAAATATATCTTCTTTACCTAGTGAATTAAATATTGAATTAACTTTTATACGGTCTTTTAATGCATTTATAGGATATGCTTTAGTTATTCCCTTGCCTTTATTTAATACTCTTACAAAACACTCATCATTATTAACATAGATATATGTAAATAACTCTGTAAGCTCTTTTACATCTTGCTTATTATAGCTCTTATAATTCAATTCTTTTTTTAGAATTGCCCCCATTTTTCCCCTCCTTTCTACTCACATAGATTTATTATATCTAACTTTTACATAATTTTGTATCTTTATGTGAGTAAAGGGAGTATATACTCCCTTTTATCCTAAACCAACTAACTCAATAACCTCTATAAGTTCATCAAGTTTATTATCAATGTTCTTCAGCTTAATTCTTGCTCTAAAGTTCCTATAACGTTCTACCTCTTCTATATTATTGAAAAAGTGATGTCCTGAACTAATGCAATTATCTAGCTTTTTATATTCTCCAAACTCCCCTAGAATAAGGTTGTCCTTAATCTCAAATTTAGGTTTTAATTTAACCTTTTTATTTGAAATATACTTTTTTCTTGGAATACACTTTGTTGTATTCATAAATTTACTCTTCCAGTAATAATAAATCTCTATGGATTTACTTTCACTTAGATTAAACTCTGTATTTAAGCTAAGTATTAAATAACTCTTATCTTTATATGAATTCTCATTAAGAAAACTAAAAATCTTTTTTAATAAAATTTCTTTTTTATACTTACTAAATTCCATGATTATACCCCTTTAATTAAATAACTTATTTATAAGCTCTCTTTTTGAAGAGGTTGAGTTTAATTCATAGTTCATATTTCTAACTACTTGTCCAGTAGTTAAAACTAATAATTCTATACATCTAAGCTCAAAACCTAACCTTAAATTAATAATTTTATCCTCATTAACTTTAAATACAGTCCCATTTTTATATTCAATATTTTCACCATTAACGATTACTGTACCATCTGTTAAAACTATTAATTTAATTGATTTAAAGTCTAATAAGTCTACATAAATAAAATTATTTGACTTAAATAAAAACTCTTCTTCTATATGCTCCATTAATAAAGTACCTCCCTATGATTTAAAACCTTGTAAAGTTTTATACTTTCGCTTACTTGAGATAAATTAAGTCTTTCAACCTTTATCCCTTGTCCTCTAAGCTCCTCAATGAACTTCTTGAATACTTTTATATTCATAACTTCAAAGCAACTCCTTTACAGGCACAAACACAAAGGGTATAATCATATTGCGAGTATGGTTGTAGTCCTTTGTGATTGCGACCTTTTTTAATTTTTTATTTTTTTAATTTATGAATAGCCATTCTAGTTCCCTCTGCTCTACTAATTCCATTTTCTTGACAATAACTATCCAATATTTCTAAAGTTTCATCATCAAGTCTTATGGCAATTTGCGTTTTTTTAGGTTTATCAGTAGGTCTACCCATTTTCTTAGGAGTTTCTATTTTTCTCACCCCCTTTTGCATACCATAAGTATAATACTTTTGCATACCATAAGTCAATACCTATTTTATATTTTATTTTCACTCATTTTTATATAGGCTATTATGGGTCTGAAATACACTTTTATACCATGTATCATTTTACTTAAACCCATATAAATATATCTTTAGATATATTATTTAACATAATCCCTTATAGAAGAATCTTTGTTGCGACATTTTGTCACAAGGGGATGTGACATTTTGTCACAAGGGGTGTGTCATTTTGTCATACCCTATAAATATTATTTGTATCTCTTATAGAAGAATCTTTGTTGGGAAATTTTTGCCTAACCCTTGGGAAATTTTTTCCCAAGGTATAAAAAAAGTGCTAATAATCCATACCTGAACTATTAACACTTATCATATTGCTTACATTGGCACTATGTTTATTATCTCTTTTTAAATTCAATAACATTATTTATATATGGTTTTTCCTCTTCTTCCTCTAGCTCTTCAACTGCTATATATGGTTTATTCTCTTTTACTCTTTTCTTTTCAAGTCTTTCAATAAACGTATTTTTAATTCTTTCTTGAAGAGGTTGATCTATTTCAACCCATTCTCTTGTTTGCTTATTAAGATATATTAGATTACCCTCTATCTCACTTTCTGCAAAAGCAAAATATAAATAGTCATCTAATATTTCATCATCACTTAAAGTCATATCACAAGTTCTTAAATAATATGACATACTACTACTTAACTTCGCCCATATTGGTGGATTCTTTTCTTTTTTTACTTCCTTACTCATGTTCTCATTCTCCCTTTCTTACTCTCCATATTTATTTAAATAATCTAATAAAGCTTTATTTAATATACTTCCTATTGTCTTATTTTCTTTTGCTGCCTTATTTCTCACTTTATTGTAAAGCTCTGTATTAACTCTTAATGTCTTAACAGTAGTTTCCTTATTATCTATAGTAATATTACTTGTAATATCTTTATTTGAAACCAATTTTAATATATCATCTAGGTTATTTAATAATAGGTTTAACTTGTCTATATCAACTTTATCTATTGCAATACTATTGTTAACCTCTTCTTTATCTTGCTTTATTACTGGCTCAACACTCGTAATATTACTTGTAATATATTTCTTGCTATAGCTCCTTAGTTTTGAATTATATATATATTTACCTCTGCTTAATTTACTCTTTAATGTGCTTTGTTTAATACCAACCTTATCACACCATTTATTAACACTTAGTTCCTTATCCTCTTCCAATGCTCTATTAATTATATTAACTAACTCTTCTATATCTAATTTTAAAAGCTCCATAGCTCCTCCTTAAATTCAAATAGTATATTACTATAATACCATATGTAATATTACTTGTAATATACTATTTGAAACCATTTGTCGAATGTATGTTCGCTCTTAGAATCCTTTTTTTATTCTACCTTGTGCAATTTTTTCGTAGGGTATCTTTTTCCCTTTTTATCGTTTATATTCCCCTTTTGTCGTTTTTAACTCCCTTTTTATCGTTTATACTCCCTTTTCATCGTTTTTATTACCCTCAAACCCTTGCAATTACTTGCTTTCAACTCCTATAATAATTATATAATAATTATTAATAATAAAGAGTAATAAGTCCTACTACTTAGGACGAAAAGCTCTTCTTATGTTTAGGAGTGATATATTTGAATTTAAATACTGAAAGACTAACCAAAGTAAATAATGATGTTTTAAAGAATGTTTTTTCTAACTATAATGTCAATCAAATAAAATTCTTTTTAATATTACTTAACAAAGCTATAACTTTACATTACGCCTCTTCTGATGAAAGAGTTCAGGAAAATGTACTTGATTGCCTTGAAATAGATATACCTATATCTTTTATAAATAAATATAAAGGCAATAAACATCTTACTAAAAATGAAATTTTTGATATCTTTGAAAGTTTAAATATACTTTTTAAATTTGAGAACTCTAATGGTGATCTAGTAGCTTTTCCTATAATTGATACTATGTGTTTTTATAATAGTGAAAATAAAATAAGCATTACACTTAGAGAAGAGGCTCTTGATTACCTTGTTTTAGTAAGTAGAAATTATACTTGCTTAGACTTAAACTTTGTTAAAGACTTAAAAGGTAAGTATGAAATAGGTTTGTATATGCTTATTTCCATGTATAGTGGATTAAGCAATAAAAAGAAATTCTTTAACATTGAAGAGTTAAAAGACTTCTTTAATGTCTTTGGCTCTAATAATGATTTATTAAAATACATTAGAAAAGCTCAAAGCTCTTTAATAAATAAAGGTTTTAACTTTCAACTAATACCAATTAAAAATGGTAGAACTATAAATCAAATACTATTATCTATGTAATAAGAAGAGGGTACCGCATTTTTTGCGTACCCTCTATTTTTAACTTATTCTTTTAATCCTAAATCTTTTAAAGTCCTATATACTGTGGCTCTACTTAGTCCAGTTTGTTTTACTATATCAACTATCTTATATCCCTCTTTATATAATAATCCAACTGTATCAGCTTTATTATTTCTCTTTGATGGTCTTCCACCATTTCTCCCTCTAGCTTTTGCACTTGCTAAACCCTCTTTTGTTCTTTGGCTTATTAAGTCCCTTTCTAATTGAGATAGTCCACTCATTACAGTTAATAAAAAGCTATTATATGGATTATCACTTGTAGTATCTAACCAAGTATCTTTTATACTTTTTATACTAGCTCCTTTATATTTTATCCTATCAATGATATTTAATAAGTCTTTGGTACTTCTTGATACCCTTGTTAAATCTGCAATAACAACAATATCATTTTCTTGTAGCTCCTCAATCATTTTGTTTAACTGTTCTCTATCTGCCTTAGTACCAGTTATTTTCTCTTGATATATATTTCTCTTATCAACTCCATAATTAACTAGCATATCTATTTGTCTATCTAAATTTTGCTCCTCTGTGCTTACTCTTGCATATCCAATTAACATAATAACCACTCCCTATCTGTTTCATTAATAAAATTGTATCATAAACGTTTCATATTGTAAATAGATTATGATACCTTTTATGATACATTTTCACTCTTTAGGAATGCCTTATTTATGTATATAAAAATAATGTACCAAAAACATTCGTTTTTGATACACTTTAAATATACTATATAATCTTTAATAAAATTTTTTCTGCCTCTTCATTAAACTTTAAATCATCAAATTTAATCATACTAGGATTCATTACATCTAATAGCCTAGTTATATATCTAATCATACTATTATAATTCTTATCATTATGAATAAAATATAATTTTAAGTACTCTATAACATTTTTATAATTTTCTTTATTTTCAATAATGTATTCCAATGCTCTTGGATGACTTAATAGAAAATCAACAAGACTTGATTCTATATCCTTATAACTCATTCCATATAATACATTTTCCTTACTATCATATCTACTAACATGAATTCTCATATAATCTTGTGAATTTATATCATTATCATCAATAAGTATAATTACTGGATTATCATTTGATACAATAACTCCAAAATGATTCTCTTTATAATCTAAATCATATGATATATTTTTTCTAATATTAAATTGCTTTATTGATTTTTCTTTTAACTTTTCTATCCTCTTCAAATTTTCTTCCCTACTATACATAATACCCTCCAAAATATAATTTAATGTTATTTATTATATAGCTTTTTTACATCAATAATATAAACAAATTTTTTATTAAAAAAATATTTACAAATTTATACTTTTGTGAATATACCCCCCTTTACTTTAAAAACCGAAAAAATTTTTTCTAACATAGTTACTGCGACCTTTTAAGATTACTTAAAAAGTTTTTGCACCCCCCCTCACCCTAAGTATTTAAGCATCTAACTTTCAATTACTTTTAAGCTCTATAAAAAAGTTAATAAAATATACTTAAACCTTACCAATTACAAATATATAAATTACTTTATAACCTATGATTTTATCTAAGTTTACCTCTAATTTCACTTATTATCTTATACAATAAATATACACTCAAAGCTTAACATAACCTAAGAAAGTGTTAACTTTTCTATTTCTCTTATAACCTTTGCTATATCTAGCTTTAAATACTCTCTCTAAATCATAAGTTAACGTAACCTCAATATGTTAACTTTATTAGTTTTTATACTAATACTTTTCATCAAAATTCATTGATTTTAAATCATTTTATAATATTATTTTTCCTTATCCTGAATATCACTTATTGTAAT
>NZ_JBNWKA010000004.1:0-6606 GCF_050509515.1 Clostridium sp. B9 | reverse complement strand
TTTTAAGATTTTTCAACTCATTTGATAATATATCTTCTATCTCTTTTTTATATTCATGTATATTATCAATATTGCCTCTCTCTTTAGTTTTCCCATTTCCCCTAATTACATTAAAACCTTTTTCCTGAAGATATTTAGGAGCATTAGCATGAACTTTATTAAGTCTTGATTGAGTTAACACAGAACGACATTGTAGTTTACCATCTCTTATTGGTACAAAATGAAGGTGCATATGTGGAGTTATTTCATCCATATGAATTTTAGCTGATACTACATTTTCTTTTCCAAACTCATCACAAAAGTAATTATAAACTTCTCTAAAATATTCTTTAGACTTATCTTCTCCCCATTCTTCAAATTGCTCTTTATTTAAAGTTATTATGTTTGAAACATCAACTACAGAATTTTTTTGTATCTTAGAATTTTCTCTAACTTCTTCAACTCTTTTTTTAACTCTTTGATATAAATTTAAATTACTCTCTACTAAATCATAATTTAAATGAGTTTTACTCAAATCAATATCTTTATTTCTTATAAAGCCTTTTCGTTCCTGCTCGTTTTCTTTTCCCTTAACATCACTCATCTTATTTTTTTGTGCATTCCATGCAAACTCCATGCTTTCACCCACTTATATTTATATTTTGACACATTGAAAACCCATCATTTTCACATATCGTGTAAACTACTGAATATATCATGTGCAGTACTGAACACATTGTGTGTAAGCAATGTGTTAATGGTGTGCTTTTTATCAAACACTCTTTTCAAGAGTGTAGCACGTTATACTCTTATTTCCAAGAGAACGTGCTCTCCGAGGGTAAATGCTTTGCATTTAAAAGGGCTTTGCCCTCACTTCGTTTCACCCATAAACTTTTATAAAAGTTTAATCAAAATTTTCTTTGCGTCTCCGACGGCACTCGCCGTTTGGCAGAAGGACTCTAGTCCTTTTTTATTTAGTGTTTTGGTTTATACACCATCAAGGTAGTATAAAAATAAATTGAGCAGCTCTATTCAGATCTGCTCAATTTATTTTTATCTCCACCTTGATTTTAATCTAAGTTTTAAATTAAAATTATATTGTCTTTAAAATTCTTTCTATTTTTTGATATTATATTTTTATTTTATATTCCAAATTTTCTATTAAATAATCTACAACAATTTTATCTAAAGAAACATCATATCTTTTTTCATAATATTTTATTATTTCTACATTCTTTTGAACCATTTCCACTTTAATCATAAAAAAATGCAATAATAATAAATATTTTAAAATATTCATAAACATTACTCCTAACTACTTATAAATAAGCTTTTAAAAACTTAAAAATTAAATCTTATCAATCAAATCATTATTCAAACTTTCTTTCTCTTCTTCAGTTAATTCTCTTAATTTTGTATTTTCATATTCTTTCTTAGTCCAATTATAGTAAAGCATATACTCATATTTTATCTCATCTTTTTCTTTATAAACATCTAATTCTCCATTCAAATACATCTTATGAACCTCTTTAAAAAGCCCACCGAAAACTAATACTTGCTTTCCTTTAAGTGCTTTATAAAATTCTGAAAATACTCTTCTATTTATTAAATAATCACTATCTTTTGCTGAATACTTTGATAGCTCGTACACTTCTTTATAATTACTCATTTTAGCTTTTCTTATATCAACTTGAGTGATCCTTTCATCTCTCATTGACTTTTTCCATATTTCAAGCCATCTTTCTCTTGAAATATAAGTTCTATTTCCAAAATAACTTTTATTAACTGCTATAACTACATGGAAATGTGGATTATAAGTATCGTAGTTAGGTTCTAAATCTCCTACTTTTAATCCTTTATTTTGATAATATTCTTTTTTCTTTTTCCATAATCTTTTAGTTATATACTTTTCTTTTTGATAAGTTACTTCAAGTTTTCTTATGTAGCCTTTAACTATTAACTTAACTTCTTTAAGTTCCATAAGTCTTTTAAAAGCTTTATTATATTCCTTTATAGCTTGTTCAAGTTCTCTTCCAATAATATTAGGAGTAGTTAACGTTAAAAATATAAATTCCTTACTTTCTTCTAATCGTAAATGCTCCATTAAAATACTTATTTCTAAACTATCTTTTAATGCCATTCTCCAACTACACATTGGACAAAATCTATTTTTACAGAAGTTACCTTGATGTAGCTTTTTATGTTCTAATTCTAAGTCTGCTAACAACATCAAAAATCCCCCACAATCTTTTATTCTCTCTGACATTTTTACAGATACAAAAGGTTCTATATAGTCACTAAACTTTGGATTTTTAACCTTTTTTTCTTTACATTTATCTATTATTTCACATTTGCTAATTTCTTCTTCTTGTTTTTTAGTTAAAATTATAGTATCATTATTCATGGTGAATTAGTTCTTTTGTGTCAGCAAAAGGATTTTAAAATAAAATAAAAATGTCCTAATAAGACACGAAAAAGAACTTGCTCCTTTCTAAAGTAATTTTAATTTTAATCTGAACACTTAAAATTATAAAATACTTTCCTGAAAATAGCAAGTTTTTATCGCTTAACCCTAGAGTTTTCAACGGCTCTAGGGTTTTTTGTTAAATCGAAATAGTTACCGATAGTATCAAGAATGAAAAAACTCGATTTTTTTTTAGCAAAAAATCTCGTAAAAAGTGTCCGTAAAAGTCCACTTTTTTACAGAAAAAAATGAGCAGATAAATCTACTCATTTTTATAAAATAAATTTGTTTTTTTAAAAATTATAAACCAATTGAATATTTTTTATTTTTATTTTTATTTTCTACTTGTATTGATTTTAAATATATTTTTTTTAGCTCTGGATTAGAGTTAATAATTTCTTCTTGTTGCTTATATAAATTTTTATATCTATCTAAACCTTTTTCTAATTTTTTATTCTGAATCTTTAAATTAATATTTTCTCTTTCTAAATTGTCAACTTTAATATAATTTTCAAACCAATCATTTTTATATTTATCTAATTGCTCTTCGAATTCTTTTCTCAATTCATTTTCAATATCTTTTTTTCTTTTATTTAATTTATTAATCAAATAGTCTTTATCAGTTAACCTAAAATCCATTGATTTAAGCTCATTTTCAATCTTTTCAATCTTCTTATCTTTTGATTTTAAATTTTCTTTTAAATCATTATTCTCAATAGTTAAATTTTTAATGCTATTAACTATTGAATCAAATATATCATTTTTTAGCTTTATTTCGCCCGTTAACAGCGTCTTTTTATATTCTAGGTGTTCTAGGTCTAAAATAGAATTTAAAGCATCTCTATGAGCCTCTAAATCGATTTTAAGATTTTTCAACTCATTTGATAATATATCTTCTATCTCTTTTTTATATTCATGTATATTATCAATATTGCCTCTCTCTTTAGTTTTCCCATTTCCCCTAATTACATTAAAACCTTTTTCCTGAAGATATTTAGGAGCATTAGCATGAACTTTATTAAGTCTTGATTGAGTTAACACAGAACGACATTGTAGTTTACCATCTCTTATTGGTACAAAATGAAGGTGCATATGTGGAGTTATTTCATCCATATGAATTTTAGCTGATACTACATTTTCTTTTCCAAACTCATCACAAAAGTAATTATAAACTTCTCTAAAATATTCTTTAGACTTATCTTCTCCCCATTCTTCAAATTGCTCTTTATTTAAAGTTATTATGTTTGAAACATCAACTACAGAATTTTTTTGTATCTTAGAATTTTCTCTAACTTCTTCAACTCTTTTTTTAACTCTTTGATATAAATTTAAATTACTCTCTACTAAATCATAATTTAAATGAGTTTTACTCAAATCAATATCTTTATTTCTTATAAAGCCTTTTCGTTCCTGCTCGTTTTCTTTTCCCTTAACATCACTCATCTTATTTTTTTGTGCATTCCATGCAAACTCCATGCTTTCACCCACTTATATTTATATTTTGACACATTGAAAACCCATCATTTTCACATATCGTGTAAACTACTGAATATATCATGTGCAGTACTGAACACATTGTGTGTAAGCAATGTGTTAATGGTGTGCTTTTTATCAAACACTCTTTTCAAGAGTGTAGCACGTTATACTCTTATTTCCAAGAGAACGTGCTCTCCGAGGGTAAATGCTTTGCATTTAAAAGGGCTTTGCCCTCACTTCGTTTCACCCATAAACTTTTATAAAAGTTTAATCAAAATTTTCTTTGCGTCTCCGACGGCACTCGCCGTTTGGCAGAAGGACTCTAGTCCTTTTTTATTTAGTGTTTTGGTTTATACACCATCAAGGTAGTATAAAAATAAATTGAGCAGCTCTATTCAGATCTGCTCAATTTATTTTTATCTCCACCTTGATTTTAATCTAAGTTTTAAATTAAAATTATATTGTCTTTAAAATTCTTTCTATTTTTTGATATTATATTTTTATTTTATATTCCAAATTTTCTATTAAATAATCTACAACAATTTTATCTAAAGAAACATCATATCTTTTTTCATAATATTTTATTATTTCTACATTCTTTTGAACCATTTCCACTTTAATCATAAAAAAATGCAATAATAATAAATATTTTAAAATATTCATAAACATTACTCCTAACTACTTATAAATAAGCTTTTAAAAACTTAAAAATTAAATCTTATCAATCAAATCATTATTCAAACTTTCTTTCTCTTCTTCAGTTAATTCTCTTAATTTTGTATTTTCATATTCTTTCTTAGTCCAATTATAGTAAAGCATATACTCATATTTTATCTCATCTTTTTCTTTATAAACATCTAATTCTCCATTCAAATACATCTTATGAACCTCTTTAAAAAGCCCACCGAAAACTAATACTTGCTTTCCTTTAAGTGCTTTATAAAATTCTGAAAATACTCTTCTATTTATTAAATAATCACTATCTTTTGCTGAATACTTTGATAGCTCGTACACTTCTTTATAATTACTCATTTTAGCTTTTCTTATATCAACTTGAGTGATCCTTTCATCTCTCATTGACTTTTTCCATATTTCAAGCCATCTTTCTCTTGAAATATAAGTTCTATTTCCAAAATAACTTTTATTAACTGCTATAACTACATGGAAATGTGGATTATAAGTATCGTAGTTAGGTTCTAAATCTCCTACTTTTAATCCTTTATTTTGATAATATTCTTTTTTCTTTTTCCATAATCTTTTAGTTATATACTTTTCTTTTTGATAAGTTACTTCAAGTTTTCTTATGTAGCCTTTAACTATTAACTTAACTTCTTTAAGTTCCATAAGTCTTTTAAAAGCTTTATTATATTCCTTTATAGCTTGTTCAAGTTCTCTTCCAATAATATTAGGAGTAGTTAACGTTAAAAATATAAATTCCTTACTTTCTTCTAATCGTAAATGCTCCATTAAAATACTTATTTCTAAACTATCTTTTAATGCCATTCTCCAACTACACATTGGACAAAATCTATTTTTACAGAAGTTACCTTGATGTAGCTTTTTATGTTCTAATTCTAAGTCTGCTAACAACATCAAAAATCCCCCACAATCTTTTATTCTCTCTGACATTTTTACAGATACAAAAGGTTCTATATAGTCACTAAACTTTGGATTTTTAACCTTTTTTTCTTTACATTTATCTATTATTTCACATTTGCTAATTTCTTCTTCTTGTTTTTTAGTTAAAATTATAGTATCATTATTCATGGTGAATTAGTTCTTTTGTGTCAGCAAAAGGATTTTAAAATAAAATAAAAATGTCCTAATAAGACACGAAAAAGAACTTGCTCCTTTCTAAAGTAATTTTAATTTTAATCTGAACACTTAAAATTATAAAATACTTTCCTGAAAATAGCAAGTTTTTATCGCTTAACCCTAGAGTTTTCAACGGCTCTAGGGTTTTTTGTTAAATCGAAATAGTTACCGATAGTATCAAGAATGAAAAAACTCGATTTTTTTTTAGCAAAAAATCTCGTAAAAAGTGTCCGTAAAAGTCCACTTTTTTACAGAAAAAAATGAGCAGATAAATCTACTCATTTTTATAAAATAAATTTGTTTTTTTAAAAATTATAAACCAATTGAATATTTTTTATTTTTATTTTTATTTTCTACTTGTATTGATTTTAAATATATTTTTTTTAGCTCTGGATTAGAGTTAATAATTTCTTCTTGTTGCTTATATAAATTTTTATATCTATCTAAACCTTTTTCTAATTTTTTATTCTGAATCTTTAAATTAATATTTTCTCTTTCTAAATTGTCAACTTTAATATAATTTTCAAACCAATCATTTTTATATTTATCTAATTGCTCTTCGAATTCTTTTCTCAATTCATTTTCAATATCTTTTTTTCTTTTATTTAATTTATTAATCAAATAGTCTTTATCAGTTAACCTAAAATCCATTGATTTAAGCTCATTTTCAATCTTTTCAATCTTCTTATCTTTTGATTTTAAATTTTCTTTTAAATCATTATTCTCAATAGTTAAATTTTTAATGCTATTAACTATTGAATCAAATATATCATTTTTTAGCTTTATTTCGCCCGTTAACAGCGTCTTTTTATATTCTAGGTGTTCTAGGTCTAAAATAGAATTTAAAGCATCTCTATGAGCCTCTAAATCGA
>NZ_JBNWKA010000003.1:3685000-3950979 GCF_050509515.1 Clostridium sp. B9 | reverse complement strand
CTTTAGTTTAACACCACTTTCGAACTTTGTCAACATTTTTCTTCAAAAAACTTTTTTAACTTGTTTGCCAAGTTTTTGTTTTTGATTTGTTGCTGTTCATCAGCGACAAGTAATATCTTATCACAAAGTTAATATATAACCCCTAACATAATGCTTATTTCGATAAATTATTTTGATATTATTCTATATTTCTTTAAAATACTCCATAATTCTTTTACTGATACACTTGGTAAAGTTTATAGTATATTTCTATATCAAAACTAAATAACTTATAGAAATTATCAACATAATCCCTATAAATTTGTTCATTTATAAACACTCCACACCTAGTCTTATTGTGGATTTTTTTCTTATTCTGAGAATATCATATTATTAAATTATATTTTATTAGAAAAATTATTAATTTATAAATACACCTATACTTTATTCTTTACGTACAATCTAATTTATCTATATTCTTATAAAAAAACTCTGGTGCATAAAAACACCAGAGTTCATTATAACTAAAAATATACTATTAGTTTTCTTCTTCTTTAACTTCTGTAGATACTTCTTCTACAATTTCATTTTCATCTAGTAAATTTAACTCTTCAATATCTTCCTCATCGCCACCAGAAATCTTAGCAATAGTTACTACCGCTTCATCTTCTAGAGTTCTCATAAGTTTAACACCCATTGCAGATCTACTTGTAACTGATATTCCACTTACATTTATTCTTATAGCTACACCTTGGTTATTTATAAGCATAAGCTCATCATCTTCTTTACATACAGTAGCACCAACAACTTTACCAGTTTTATCTGATACTTTATATGTTATAAGACCAATTCCGCCTCTGTTTTGAACTTTATACTCATCTAAGTTAGTTCTCTTACCATAACCATTTTCACTTACAACTAGTAACTGCTCGCCTTCTACAGCTATATCCATGCAAACAGCAATATCACCTTCTCTTAAGCTAATAGCTTTAACTCCAGATGCAGTTCTACCCATTGGTCTAACGTCTGTTTCATTGAATCTTATAGCATTACCATCTTGAGTTACAAACATAATATCTGCATCTCCGTAGGTAATCTTAGCTTTTAGAAGTTCATCGCCTTCTCTAAGATTTAAAGCTATTAATCCATTCTTTCTGATATTTTTGAAATCACTTAATGGAGTTTTCTTAACTATTCCTAGTTTAGTTCCCATGAATAAGTAACCATCATCCTGAACATCTTTGAATGAAAGAACTGTTTGTATCTTCTCATCTGCTTCTAAAGGTAATATATTTACAAGGTTTGTTCCTTTAGCAGTTCTTCCTGCATCTGGTACCTCATAAGCTTTGATTCTATAAACCTTACCTTTAGTTGTGAAGAATAATAAGTTTGAGTGAGTTGATGTAACAAGTACATGATCAACAAAGTCATCTTCTTTTGTTGTCATTGCTTGTATTCCCTTACCACCTCTCTTTTGAGCTGAGTAAACATCTGAAGATATTCTCTTGATGTATCCAGTATGAGTAAGAGTTATTACAACATCCTCTTCTTGTATTAAATCTTCTATATCAATTTCATTTTCTTGCTTTTCAATTTGAGTTCTTCTCTCATCTGAGTACTTAGCTTTGATTTCTAGAAGCTCTTCTTTTATAACTTCTAATAATCTTTCCTCACTAGCTAAAATTTCATTTAAGTAGTCAATTAACTTCATAAGTTCATTGTACTCATCTTCGATCTTATCTCTTTCAAGACCAGTAAGTCTTCTAAGCTTCATTTCTAAGATTGCATTTGCTTGTCTTTCACTTAAAGCAAATCTTTCTATAAGTGTAGTTCTAGCAATTTCTGTAGTCTTAGATCCTCTTATTATGTTTATAACTTCATCTATGTTGTCTAATGCAATTATTAAACCTTCTAAGATGTGTGCTCTTTCTTGTGCTTTATTAAGCTCAAATTGAGTTCTTCTAGTTATAACATCCTTTTGGAAGTTTATATAATGAACTAGAACTTGCTTTAAATTTAAAACTTGTGGTTCATTATCAACTAAAGCAAGCATTATAACCCCAAATGTATCTTGCATTTTTGTATGCTTGTAAAGCATATTTAATGTTACACTTGGATTTGCATCTCTCTTAAGTTCTATAACAATTCTCATACCATCTCTATCTGATTCATCTCTTAAATCTGATATTCCAGTAATCTTTTTATCCTTAACAAGATCTGCAATGTATTCTATAAGCTTAGCTTTATTAACTTGATATGGAAGTTCAGTAACTATTATCTTGTGTCTTCCATTTTCCTCTTCTATTTCAGCCTTAGCTCTAACTACTATTCTACCTTTTCCAGTTTCATAAGCAGCTCTTATACCTGATTTACCCATTATTATACCTGCTGTTGGGAAATCTGGTCCTTTGATATAAGTCATTAACTCTAAACTTGTTAATTCTGGATTATCTATAAGTGCTATAGTTCCATCTATAACTTCACCTAGATTATGAGGTGGAATGTTAGTTGCCATACCAACAGCTATACCTGATGAACCATTAACTAAAAGGTTCGGGTATCTTGAAGGTAAAACAACTGGTTCTTTTTCCTCACCATCAAAGTTTGGAGCAAAATCAACTGTATTTTTATTTATATCTCTAAGCATTTCTGAAGCTATTTTATTCATCTTAGCTTCTGTATATCTCATTGCCGCTGCTGAGTCTCCGTCAACAGAACCAAAGTTACCATGTCCGTCAACTAGCATATATCTTAAAGAGAAATCCTGTGCCATTCTAACTAAAGCATCATAAACTGATGAATCTCCGTGTGGATGGTACTTACCAAGAACTTCTCCGACTATTCTGGCACATTTTCTATATCCTTTCTCAGGATATAATCCTAACTCTTGCATTGAGTATAGAATTCTTCTGTGAACTGGTTTTAAACCGTCCTTTACATCTGGTAGTGCTCTACCAACTATAACGCTCATAGCATAGTCTATGTAGCATTTTTTCATTTCTTTATTTATATCTATGGGTATTACTTTTCCCTCATTAAAGCTCATGTACTTCACCTCATATTAGTACTATATATCTAAATTGCTAACCTTTTTAGCATTCTTCTGAATAAATTCTCTTCTTGGCTCAACTTTATCGCCCATAAGAATTGTAAATATCTCATCAGCTGCCATAGCATCTTCTATATCTGCTCTTAATAATACTCTTGATTCTGGATCCATAGTAGTTTCCCAAAGCTGTCCTGCATTCATCTCTCCAAGACCTTTGTATCTTTGTACGTTTACGCTACTATCTTTTCCACCAAATTCAGCTATTATTTCATCTGCTGCAGAATCTGAATAAGCATATCTTTCTTGTTTTCCTTTAGAAATTTTATATAGTGGTGGTTGCGCTATATAAACATGACCTTGCTCTACTAAATCTCTCATGTATCTGTAGAAGAATGTTAATAATAGAGTTCTTATATGAGCTCCATCAACATCGGCATCTGTCATGATTATTATTCTATTATATCTTAATTTTTCTATATCAAACTCAGGTCCTATCCCACCACCTAAAGCAGTTACTATAGATCTTATAGTATCTGAACCTAAGATTTTATCTAATCTTTGCTTCTCAACATTCATTATTTTACCTCTTAATGGTAAAATAGCTTGGAATTTTCTATCTCTTCCTTGCTTAGCTGATCCACCCGCTGAATCTCCCTCAACGATATAGATTTCACACTCTTTAGGATCCTTTGATGAACAGTCAGCAAGTTTACCAGGTAATGAACTTCTCTCAAGAACTGATTTTCTTGTAAGTTCTCTAGCTCTTCTTGCAGCTTCTCTGGCTCTTGATGCTAATAATGCTTTTTCTATTATAACCTTACCAACCTCAGGATTTTCTTCTAAGAATATTGATATTCCTTCTCCTGATATTGAATCAACAGCACTTCTAGCTTCAGTATTACCTAACTTAGTTTTAGTCTGACCTTCGAATTGAGGCTCAGAAATTTTAACAGAAACAACCGCTGTTAATCCTTCTCTTATATCATCACCTGATAAATTCTTATCTGAATCTTTTAAATGACCAAATCTTCTAGCATAATCATTCATTACTCTTGTTAATGCAGTTTTAAATCCTGCTAAGTGAGTTCCACCTTCAACAGTGTCTATATTATTAGCAAAAGTAAATATATTTTCATTAAATCCATCATGATATTGAAGTGAAACCTCTACTGAAATTCCATCCTTTAATCCTTCAACATAAATAGGCTCTTTGTGTAGAACCTCTTTATTTCTGTTTAAGTAACTTACGAAAGATTTTATACCACCTTCATAGTGATAACATTCTTCCTTAACTTCATCTTCTCTTTCATCAATAAGAGTTATGTTTATACCTTTGTTAAGGAATGCAAGCTCTCTTAATCTTTGTGATAAAATTTCAAAGTCGTACTCAGTTTCTTCAAAAATATCAACATCTGGTTTAAAGTGAACCTTAGTTCCACTACCTTCAGCTTCTCCTATTTTCTCTAAATCTGTGATTACAGCACCTCTTTGATAAACTTGCTTCCAAACATCTCCGTCTCTAGTAACAATTACTTCACATAGTTCTGAAAGAGCGTTAACTACAGATGCACCAACACCATGTAATCCTCCAGATACTTTGTATCCGCCGCCGCCGAATTTACCTCCAGCATGTAAAACAGTCATTATAACTTCTACAGTTGGTTTTCCCATTTTAGGGTGAATTCCTACTGGCATACCTCTTCCGTCATCAACTACAGTAATTGAATTATCCTTGTGTATGTAAACTTTTATATTCTTACAGTATCCTGCTAATGCTTCATCAATACTGTTATCAACAATTTCGTAAACTAAATGATGAAGACCTCTTGAACTAGTACTTCCAATGTACATCCCTGGTCTTTTTCTTACAGCTTCTAGTCCTTCTAAGACTTGAATCTGATTAGCATCATAATTTTGATTGTTTTGCTCCAACATATAACTCCTCCTATATAGCAGCAATTTACCTTTTATAGGGTCTTCCGTGAATAATCTCAAACAAATTAGTTGAAATTCCTTCAATCCTTCACACTTAATGTAAACATTATTTAAAAACTATTAGTTTAAAGGCATGGGTTAACCCTTACCAAATAAATATGGCAATCCTATTTTTAATAACTTTTTAAAACTTAAATAAACATTTAAATTTATTTAATTCCCTCAAACTTATCTTTATTCAAAAATTTAAGGATTATAATTAATATCTGTACGCTTTGTTAATGTAGATGATGAAATAGGTGAAAGGTATACTTTACTCATCTTATCAATCTCAGCTATAACAAAAGATTTTGGTTTTTCATCTGTAATTCTTTCAACAAATCCATCCTCTTCTGCCATTCTTAAGAATTGTATAGTATCTGAACTATACATAGCAGTTTGAATATCAAATATACCTATTACGTCTTTAACTGGAACTACTACATTCTCTCCTAAGTGTAGAAACACAAATACTCCTCCTTTAACATTGAATACGTCCATCTATCACTCTAAATACCTTAGAGTTTTCGTCTAAATAACTAGTTAAATCTTCTATTCCTGTACAAGTTATTACAGTCTGTATATTTTTTATAGATGTTAAAACATATCTTTTTCTATTAAAATCTAATTCTGATAATACATCATCTAATAATAGCACAGGATATTCTCCAGTTATTTCTTTAATTATTTTTAAAGATGCAAACTTTATTGTTAGTACACAAGTCCTTTGCTGCCCTTGTGAACCATAAATCTTTGCATCTATATTATTTAAATAAATATTAAAATCATCTCTATGAGGACCTATAGAAGTTGCTCTCTTATCTATGTCCTTTTTTCTATTTTGTTCTAATAGTTTTATCATAGAATCTTTAATATTATCTAAATCTCTTACTGTCGAAATATATTTAAATTCAATTTCTTCTTTTCCTGAAGTTATTTCTTTGTGAATTTCTTTAGAATATTTGTTTAACTGTTCTATATACTTTAATCTAGTCTTTATAATATTCTCTCCATATTGAGCCAATTGTATATCATATATGTCTAACATTTCCTCGTTTACATTTCTACTTTTAAGAATTAGATTTCTTTCATGTAAAACTTTATTGTATTGAACTAAATTATGATAATACCTTTTATTTAATTGACTAAGCTCCATATCAAGAAACTTTCTTCTTATTCCAGGAGATTCTTTAACTATCTTTAAATCTTCCGGAGAGAACATAACAACGTTAAACGTCCCAATTAATTCTCCAATTTTACTTATCTTTATTGAATTTATGCTAATAGCTTTCTTTCCGTCTTTTAAAATATTCACATCTATGATTTTATCTAATCTATCTTTATGAACATCTAACCTTATAAAAGCTCTGTCCTTATTCCACTCTATTAGCTCCTTGTCTTTATTAGTTCTATGCGACTTAGCAAATCCACAGTAATAAATTGCTTCTATTACGTTGGTCTTTCCCTGTGCATTATCACCTATAAAGACATTTACATTAGGACAAAGCTTGATTGATAAATTTTCATAATTTCTATAATTAATTAATTGCAAACTTTTTATATACATAAAAACACCTATATTTAATTATACCATATTCTTATGTTCTTTAGGCTATGTATCTTTAAATTAACTTATAAATTTCACCATTGAACTCTACAGTATCGTTAACCCTTAATTTCTTTCCTCTCTGAGTACAAACTTCTCCATTAACTAAAACTTCCCCATCTTGAACAAACATTTTAGCTTCTGATCCTAAGCTTACAGCTCCACTCCACTTTAAAAAAGAATCTAATTTTATAAATTCAGTATTTATTTTAATCTCTTGCATAATTATTCACGAGATGTATATCCATTTATATACATCTTATCTCCTTTTAAAATCAAATAAAAAAATGGTCTATGGTTAGTTTAGTATTACTAAACTAACCATAGCTTATAAATCTAAAATCAAATTATCTTGCTATTCTAACAGGTAGTACTAAGTATTCACATGAATCATTGTTCTTATTTCTTATAATACAAGGAGATATGCTACTTGTCATTCTTAGTTCTATTTTATCCTCTTCCATATTTTTTAAAACATCTAAAAGATATTTTGAGTTAAATGCAATTTGTATTTCTTCACCTTGCAGTTTTATAGTAACCTCTTCTCTAACTTTTCCTAATTGAGAATTTGATGTGATTACTATATTTTCATCAGTTATATCAAACTTAACTAAGTTGCTATTTCCTTCCTTAGCCATAAGTGAAGCTCTTTCTATACCATTTTGAAGTGATTGCTTATCAACTTCAATTTGTAATTTATGCTCCTTTGGTAATAAAGCATCGTATTTTATAAATTCACCTTCAAGTAATCTTGAAATTACTTTTGTCTCACCCATGTTAAATAATATATGATTTGGAGTAAATGTAATATTTACTATCTCATCTGAGTCCTCTAAAATCTTTGCAACCTCGTTTAAAGTTTTACCAGGTATAACAGCATTGATTGTATTGTTTGTATCTATAGACTCATTTCTTATTGCTAATCTATATCCATCTAGAGCTACTAAATTTAGTCTAGAATCTTTAATCTCAAAAAGTATTCCTTGAAGAATAGGTCTAGTTTCATCTTGAGCTATAGCAAAAGATGTTCCTTTTATCATATTCTTCAGAGTTCCTTGGTTTATTGAGAAGATCATATTCTCGTTTATTTTTGGTAGACTTGGGAAGTCTTCTGCATTCATGTGTAATAAATCAAATACAGATTTCTGACAAGTTATTCTTATTGCTTCTTCTGAAACAGTCTCTATTTTAATTTTATCATTAGGTAATTTTCTTATTATTTCTCCAAATATTTTAGCATCAACAACTAACTTACCTGGTTCTGTAACATCTGCTTCGAACTTAGTCTCTATACTTACATCTTTATCAGATCCTATTATAGTTACTAGGTTTTCTGAAGCTTCTATGTATAGACCTTCTAATATAGGCATTGTTGATTTTCCTGTTATAGCTTTTTGTGCTATAGCTATAGATTCTTGTAGTTTATTTTTATCACATGTAAATATCAAAATTTAAACCCTCCTTCTAGGACTTATTCACATAAGTTATACACAGTGTGAATTTTTATATAATAGATATATAAATAGATAATATATATAATAATAATAGTAATAGTAGCTGTGGATTTGTGGATAAACTTCTATAAGCTATATATACCAATGTTTACAGCGATTTTTTGCCTGTGGATAACCTGTAGATTACTGTGAATAATTATCCACAACAAATTAACAGGCAAAAAACAATAAACAATATAATCCACAGGTTATCCACAGATATTATACAGTTATTATGTACATTTGTTAATTACTTTTGAGTTAGTTTTTTAGTAATATCATTTATCATACTTTGTAAGCCTTCATCTGTCTTTAAATTCTCAGAAATTTTTTCATAAGCATGTATTACAGTAGTATGATCTCTTCCACCAAATTCTTCACCAATCTTAGGTAAAGACATGTCTGTAAGCTTTCTGCTTAAATACATTGCTATTTGACGAGGATATGCTATGTTTCTAGTTCTTCTTTGTGATTTTAAATCATCTATTCTTAAATTATAGTAGTTAGCTACAGATTCTTGAATAGTTTTTACAGTAACAGGAGCACTTTCTTTATTAGATATAATATCTTTTAATGCTTCTGAAGCTAAATCAACACTTACATCTCTATTAGTTAATGATGAATAAGCTATTATTCTTATAAGAGCACCTTCAAGTTCTCTTATGTTTGATTTAATTTTTGTAGCAATATAGACCATTACTTCGTTTGGAACGCTAAGTCCTTCAACATCAGCCTTTTTCTTTAGTATTGCCATTCTAGTTTCAAAATCTGGTGCTTGAATATCAGCTATTAAACCCCATTCAAATCTAGATCTTAATCTATCTTCTAAAGTTGGAATTTCCTTAGGTGGTCTATCTGAAGATAGAATAATTTGTTTATTTTCTTCATGTAGAGCATTAAATGTATGGAAGAATTCTTCCTGAGTACGCTCTTTTCCAGCTATGAACTGGATATCATCTATTAATAAGACGTCAACTTTTCTATATTTATTTCTAAATTCTTCGTTTTTATCATCCTTAATAGCATTAATAAGCTCATTTGTGAATTTCTCAGAAGACACATAAACTACTTTAGCTTTAGGATTTTCTTGTAATATGTAATGACCTATTGCATGCATTAAGTGAGTCTTTCCAAGACCAACTCCTCCATATATAAATAAAGGGTTATAAGCTTTAGCTGGAGACTCTGCAACGGCTAAAGATGCAGCATGAGCGAAACGGTTACTATTACCTATGACAAATGATTCGAATGTATATTTAGGATTTAATGTAGCAGACATTTCATCACTTACTACTATAGAGCCATCAACATCTTTTGCTTTCTCTTTTTTCTCTTCTTTTTGTTTTTCTTCATTTTCTTTCTCTTCTTCTAAATCAGATTCAAGATAGAACTCAATTTTAAACTTTCTAGATGTAACAATCTTTAAAGCTTGAATAAGTAAGTCCTTGTATCTTGTATCTAGAATTCCCTTAGTGAATTCATTAGGAACAGAAAGTTTTAATGTATTGTCTGAAATTAATATAGGAGTACAACTCTTAATCCAAGTGTTGAAGCTTATTTCAGAGATTTCTCCTTTTATTATGTTCAATGCTTGTTCCCACAGATTATTTAATTGGGCATCCATCTTCTATCCTCCAATCATAAATGACTTTACTTTTTAGTTATGCACATATAATTAACATATTAGATTACGATTTTACATTATGTGAATAAAATTATTAACAGCCTGTTGATAATGTGGATAACTTTTATGATGATAAACATATCAACAAGAGTATATAAACAAGTCTTGTTGAAAAGTTAGAACATAATAAACCGTTGAAATAACAGGGTTGTAAAAGAATTTAAATAAAATGAAATAAAAGAATATACAAGTTATCAACAGGGTTATTCACAAGTGTGGATAAGTTGTGAAACAGAATAGAGTTATTCACAATGCATTAATATGATAACATAAATCAAGATATGGGTTCAATAAGTTATCCACAAAAATCACAGCTGTTGATAACTTATTTTGTGAAAAACTATTGGCTAATCAAAATATATATAATGCATATAGTAATTTAGACTAAAATTACTATAAATACAAGCCTTATTTTAAAGAAATTTTTAAGGCAAATCATAAGAAAAACAGGGAGCAATAATAGAAGTTTAAACTTAATAACAGTATGTGATTTATTATGTGGATAACTTTTAATTTTGAATTTAAATATGTTACTAATTAATAAGTGTCAATTAAAGTTTAATTAATTTATGGATTTTAAATATAAAAATATATACATAAAAACAAAGAAGAAATTTTTCTATGTAATTATAGAAGATAAAAATTAAAAAAGTAAGTTATGAAGTAAAAGATAAAAAAGTATTAAAAAACAGGAAGGAAAAAAAGGGAGAGAGGTGTAATTAATTTTATAATTGAGGAAATAATATATAAAAGAAATAGTATAGTATATTTCTTCTATATTTAAGTAAAGATTTTATTTAGTGGCCAAAAGATTAGATTATCCACAATGCATATATATCTTTTACTATGGAAATTTAGGTAGTTGTAACAAATCTTTAAATGAGTTATTTTCTTGACAGAGTGCTACTTCAAAGATATAATTAAACAGTAAAACCTAAATTAGCGAATAAGTAAAAAGCTTTTAGCTTTATACTAGAATAAAAATATTGGTTGAAGGGGGTGTATTTAAATGTTCATGACATATCAACCTAAAAAAAGACAAAGAAGCAAAGAGCATGGTTTCAGAAAGAGAATGAAAACTAAATCTGGCAGAAATGTTTTAAAGAGAAGAAGACAAAAAGGTAGAAAAAGATTATCAGCATAAGGGCCGCATTTTGTGGCCTTTTTCTGCATCAGAAAGCAGAAAAAAGGAGAGCAAATTTAAATGTTACTAAGTTTAAGAAAGAACAATGAGTTTAGAACAGTTTATAGAAGAGGAAAATCTCTTGCTAATGATTTACTAGTACTTTATGTCTTTCCTAATAGAAAGAATGTTACCAAAGATGGAGAACGTTTCAATAAAGTAGGAGTATCTGTTAGTAAGAAGGTTGGAAAAAGTGTAGTTAGAAGTAGAGTCAAAAGACTTATACTTGAAAATTACAGAGTTAATTCTAGTGAACTTAAAGCAGGATATGACTTTGTATTTATTGCTAGAGTTGCTATAAACGATAAAGACTTTAAGCAAGTAGGAAAAGCCATGAATAATTTAATAAAGAGGGCAGGTCTACGTGATAATGAAAAAGTTGTTCATAGTAATGATTAAATTCTATAGAAAATACATTTCACCATTGAAGAGACCTTGTTGTAGATTTTACCCAACATGTTCTCAATATGCATTAGAAGCAATACAGAAGTATGGTGCTATTAAAGGTGGATTTATGAGTATAGGAAGAATATTGAGGTGTAATCCACTTTGTAAAGGTGGATATGATCCTGTTAAATAAATATATCCGTTTTAAATATAGGAGGGTAATGTATTGCAGACGATCTTAAAACCAATAACTGATTTATTTACATTGATATTCCAAGCTATCCACGGTTTTGTGGCTTCATTAGGCTTTGTTAGTGAAGGTGCTGGATACGTAATAACAATTTTCTTATTAACTTTATTAGTAAGATTAATATTATTACCATTAAACATAAAGCAAACTAAATCTCAACAAAAGATGCAAGAAATACAACCAGAAATAGCTAAACTTCAGAAGAAATATAAGAATAATCCAGAAAAGGCTCAACAAGAAATGATGAAGCTTTACAAGGATAACAACGTAAATCCAATGAGTGGTTGTTTACCTCTATTAATCCAAATGCCGATATTATTCGCATTATACTATGTATTTTATGGATTAACTGAGCTTAAAGGTATATCATTCTTATGGTTAAGTGATTTATGGGCACCAGATAGAACATTTATCTTACCAATATTATCAGCTGCAACAACATATTTATCATCATTATTAATGACAAAGTCTACTCAATCTCCAGGTGCAGCACCAGGTGGAATGAATATGAATACTATGAATATAGTGATGGCTGGTATGATGGGTGTAATGTCAATTCAATTCCCTTCAATGCTAGTATTATACTGGGTAATAGGTAATTTAATTCAAATGGCTCAAACATATGTATTAATAGTTTTACCTAAGAAAAGAAAAGCAAAGCAGGCGAATTAATTATTTTTAGCTTTCTAAGGTGGTGAAACAGGGTATGAAAACAATTGAGATTACTGGAAAAACTGTTGAAGAGGCTTTAAGAAATGCGTTAAAACAGTTGAACACTACAGAAGATAAAGTAGAATTTACTGTTATAGATGAAGGAAGTAAAGGATTCTTTAATCTTATAGGTACAAAACCAGCTAGAATTTCAGTTACAATGAAAAGAGATAGAATTGATGAGGCTAAAAAGTTCTTAAATGATGTTCTAACTCAAATGAATGTAAAAGCTGAAATAAGTATTGAAGAAACTAATGATGCTGTGAAGATAAATCTAACTGGTCCAAAGATGGGAGCCATCATTGGATACAGGGGGGAGACATTAGATTCACTTCAATATTTAACTAGTTTAGTTGTTAATAAGGTTAAAGAAGATAAATACAAAAGAGTTGTACTAGATACTGAAAATTATAGACAGAAAAGAGAAGAAACTCTTAAGAGATTGGCAAATAAAATTGCTTATAAGGTAAGAAAGTCAGGTAGATCATTAAAGCTTGAACCAATGAATCCTTATGAAAGAAGAGTTATTCATTCTGAGCTACAGAACAATAAATTTGTTAAGACTTTAAGCGAAGGTGAAGAGCCTTACAGAAGAGTTGTTGTGGAATTAAAGAAATAGAAAAGAAAGCTTTAGGCTTTCTTTTTTTTATCCACAATAATCTATGGATAACCTGTGGATAACTTGTGCATAACTGTGGGAAGTAAGAGTATATCTAGAGTTTAGATGTTATTAATTTATGTATTCAAGATGAAAATCATATATTTTCATCTTATTTTTTTTCAGAGAATATCTTTTGATTTATTGGATAGTATTTTTAAGAGAGTAATCTATTAAATGATTTAGAAAAAACATAAATTTTTACCACAAACAATATGATTTAAAATTTTGACTTATTGCGCTTTGTTGGGTAAAATCAATATTAGTTCAAATTTGAGAATCTACATAAAAAAAGGAGGAGCTTATGAAAGAATTCGATACTATTGCTGCTATAGCTACAGCATTAGGAGAAGGCGGAATCGCCATAATTAGAGTATCAGGAAATAAAGCTCTTGAGATTGTAAATAAAATATTTAGAGGAAAAAACGGAAAAGACCTATTAGATATAAAACCATATACAATGAGATATGGTCATATTATAGATGAAAATGACAATGTTATAGATGAAGTAATTGTTAGCTTTATGAAAGGTCCTAGAAGCTTTACTGCTGAGGATACAATCGAAATAAACTGCCATGGTGGTGTAGTTGCTACTAACAAGGTTCTACAAACTGTAATAAAGGCTGGAGCAAGATTAGCTGAGCCGGGAGAGTTCACTAAGAGAGCTTTCTTAAACGGAAGAATAGACCTAAGCCAAGCAGAAGCTGTTATGGATATAATAAAAGCTAAAACTGAGTTATCAATGAAATCAGCTATGACTCAAAGTCAAGGTAGACTTTCAACTGAAATAAACAATCTTAGAAAAGAAGCTTTAGATATATTAGCATTAATTGAATATGCTGTAGACTTTACAGAAGATGATGAGGAACCTGATGAAACAATACCTGTAAAGGTAAAAGAGGATGTTATAACTCTTAAAGAAAAAATAAACGAATTAATAAATACTGCAGATGAAGGAAAGCTTATTAGAGACGGTTTAAGTATGGTTATAGTAGGAAAACCTAACGTAGGAAAATCATCTCTATTAAATGCTCTATTAAACGAAAAAAGAGCTATAGTAACTGACATAGCAGGAACAACAAGAGACGTTATAGAAGAATACATAAACTTAGATGGAATACCTGTAAGATTAGTTGATACAGCAGGAATAAGAGAGACTGAAGATGTTGTAGAAAAAATAGGTGTAGAAAAATCTAAGGAAAAAATAAATGAAGCTGATCTAGTTATATTAATGTTAGATACAAGCAGAGAATTAGATGAAGAAGATAAAGAAATCATAGAATACATTAAAGATAGAAAATACATAATACTTTTAAATAAAGTTGATTTAGATAGAAAGTTATCCTCAGAGATTGTGGATAACTTAGATAATAAAATAGAATTATCAGCTAAAACAGGATTCGGAATAGAAGATTTAAAAGCTAAGATTAAAGAATTATTCTTTAATGGTGCTATAGACACTGAAAGTCTTATGGTAACAAACACAAGACATAAAGAAGCTTTATACAGAGCTTCAGAAGGCTTAGACGGTGCGTTAAATGGCCTTAACAATGATGAATTCTTAGATTTAATATCAATTTATGTAACATCTGCTCTAAGAGCTTTAGGTGAAATAACAGGAGCAGAATTAGAAGAAGACTTAGTAAACAAAATATTTGCAGAATTTTGTTGTGGAAAATAGGAGAATGATAAAATATGAGATATAATGCAGGAAGTTATGATATAGTTGTTATAGGCGCTGGTCATGCAGGTTGCGAAGCTGGTCTAGCAGCAGCTAGAATGGGATGTAAAACTTTAGTTTGTACATTAACATTAGATTCTGTTGCTATGATGCCATGTAACCCTAACATAGGTGGAACTGCAAAAGGACACTTAGTTAGAGAAATTGATGCTTTAGGTGGAGAAATGGGTGTAAACATAGACCATACATTCATTCAATCTAAGATGCTAAATACATCAAAAGGACCTGCTGTACACTCTTTAAGAGCGCAAGCAGACAAGAAGAAATATCAAGAAAGAATGAAAAAGGTTTTAGAAAACCAAGAAAACCTTGATTTAAGACAGTTAGAAGTTACTGCTGTTGAGGTTGAAGATGGTAAAGTTAAAGGTGTTTTAACTAAAAATGGTGCTTTCTTCGAATGTAAAGCGGTTATAATGACAAGTGGAACATACTTACAAAGTAGAATTATAATAGGTGATGTAAGCTATAACCAAGGACCAAATGGTCTTAGTAATGCTACAGAACTTTCACAATCATTAATAGATTTAGGAATAGAATTAAGAAGATTTAAAACTGGGACACCAGCTAGAATCAACAAGAGAAGTGTAGATTTCTCTAAGATGATAGAACAACCAGGTGATGAAGAAATAGTTCCATTCTCATTTATAAGTGGAAATATAGATAGAGATCAAGTTTCATGTTGGCTAACATATACTAGCCCAGAAACTCATAAAATAATTCACGAAAACATACATAGATCACCAATGTACAATGGAAGTATAAAAGGTGTAGGACCAAGATATTGTCCATCTATAGAAGATAAGGTAATGAGATTCCAAGATAAAGAAAGACACCAAATCTTCATAGAACCAGAAGGAGACGATACTCAAGAAATGTATGTTGGAGGAATGTCATCATCTCTTCCAGAAGATGTACAAATTCAAATGTTAAAAACAGTTCCAGGTCTTGAAAATGCTGAGATTATGAGAACTGCTTATGCAATAGAATATGATTGTATTGATCCAACACAATTAAAAGCTTCATTAGAATTTAAAAACATAGATGGATTCTTTAGTGCAGGACAAATTAACGGAAGTTCAGGTTACGAGGAAGCTGGATCACAAGGTATCGTTGCTGGTATAAATGCAGCATTAAAGGTTCAAGGAAAAGATCCTATGATACTTACAAGATCAGATGGATATGTTGGAGTTTTAATTGATGATTTAATAACTAAAGGTACTAATGAGCCATACAGAATGATGACATCAAGAGCTGAATATAGATTAATTTTAAGACAAGATAATGCTGATTTCAGATTAACTAAAATAGGACATAATGTTGGATTAGTTAATGAGGAGAGATGGAACAAGTTCCAAGAAAGAAAGAGAAATTTAGAAGCAGAACTTGAGAGACTTAAAGAGCTTCAAATAACTAATAAAGCAGAAAATAATGCTAAAATAGCTGAATTAGGTTCAACTGAGCTTAAAAAACCAATAAGAATGTATGAACTTATAAAAAGACCGGAGTTAGACTACTTCTCATTAGCTTGTTTAGATCCTGAAAGACCAGAATTACCAAAGGATATCGGAGATCAAATAAACATAATGGCTAGATACGAAGGATATATTCAAACTCAATTAGAGCAAGTAGCTCAATTTAAAAAGTTTGAGAAAAAAGTTCTTCCTCAAGATTTAGATTATAATGAAGTTAATAGTTTAAGAATAGAAGCTATTCAGAAGTTAAATAAAATAAGACCTTTAAATATAGGTCAAGCTTCAAGAATTTCAGGGGTATCCCCAGCTGATATATCAGTTTTATTAATATTCTTAGAGCATTATAATAGAAGTAACAAAGGTAATAAAGAGAATTAATAATTAATTGAGATTAATTAGTTATCAAGAAGTTTTCAACAGCACCTGTGGATAAGTATATTTAAATACTTTGAAAAGGTGCTGATATACCAGTTTAAAAAGTTATCCACATGTGGATAACTTTAGTTTTTTAGTAGAAAATAATATTAAAATAAATTTTTACACTCTTAAGGTTATGGAGGATTAAGAATGCAATACTTTGATTTAATGAAAAAAGCTTGTGATAGCGTTGGAATGGAATTCAATGAAGACAAGTATCAGAAATTTATGCTTTATAAGGATTTATTAAAAGAATGGAATGAAAAAATAAATCTTACAGCTATAACAGAGGACGAAGAAATAGTTAAGAAGCATTTTATAGATTGTATAAAAGCTTTTAAGGCAGAAGAATTTAAAAAAGCAAATACAGTAATAGATGTAGGGACAGGAGCTGGATTCCCAGGATTACCTATAGCTATTATGAGAGATGATGTAAATGTTACCCTACTAGATTCTTTAAATAAGAGAATAAACTTTTTAAATGAAGTTGCAACTAGATTAGGATTAAAAAACGTAGAAACAATACATTCAAGAGCTGAAGATGGAGCTAGAAAAAAAGAAATGAGAGAACAATTTGATATAGCTACATCAAGAGCAGTTGCCAATATGGCTGTACTAAGTGAATTCTGTATTCCATATGTAAAAGTTAATGGGAACTTCATTGCTTTAAAAGGACCAAACATAACTGAAGAATTAAGTGATTCAAGAAATGCTATTGGTACTCTAGGAGGAAAACTTAAAGGAATAATAGAAGTTGAAATAGAAGGAACAGATTTAAACCACAATTTAGTTATAGTAAACAAAGTAAAAAATACACCAAAAACTTATCCAAGAAAAGCAGGAAATGTAACTAAGAAGCCTTTAAAATAAAAATAATTAAATTAATTTATTACATAAATGGGGATAAGGAGTTAGAGAATGGGGAACGAAATAATACATATAAGTGTTGAAAACATAGTGCCTAATATTTATCAACCTAGAAAATACTTTGATGAAGAAGCTTTAAAAGAACTTTCTATTTCTATTGTTAATCATGGAATAATTCAGCCTTTAACAGTTAGAAAGATAGGAGATATTTATGAACTAGTAGCAGGGGAAAGAAGATTAAGAGCTGCAAAATTAGCTAGTTTAGAAAAAGTTCCTTGCAATATTGTTGATATAACTGAAAAAGAATCAGCTGAGATTGCTCTTCTTGAAAATCTTCAAAGAGAAGATTTAAATTTTATAGAAGAAGCTGAGGCTTATTATAATTTAATTCAGGATCACAATTTTACTCAAGAACAATTAGCAAACAGAATGGGTAAAAAACAATCTACAATTGCAAATAAGTTAAGACTATTAAAGCTAAATGGAAAAGTAAGAGAAATCTGTTTAGAAAATAATCTTACAGAAAGACATGCAAGAGCACTACTCTCTTTACCAGAAGAAAAGCTTCAATTAAAAGTTATAAAAGCAGTAGTTAAGAATTCTTTAAATGTAAAGAAAACTGAGGAGCTTATAAATAAGGAACTTTTAAAGCTTGCTGGAGATGAATTAAACTCAAAGGGAAAGAAAAAAATATTAGGAGTTTTTCCTACAAAAATATATGTTAATTCTATAAAACAAATTTTTGATAAATTTAAAATTCCTGCGGAATATAAGTCAAAAGATTGTGGAGAATATGTTCAAATAACAATAAACATACCAAAAGATAAAAAGTAAGAATGTTTCACGTGAAACATTCTTACTTTTTTTACTTTTTGACCATAAATTACATAATATCATCTTTTAATATGTATTGTAAAAATATATAATAAAATAGATAGTGAGAAGGGAGGTGAATGTTCAAGGATGTTATAATTCTTGAATGAAACTTAATGAAAACAATTTGTGTTTTTAATCAAAAAGGTGGAGTTGGAAAAACAACAACAAATATAAATATATGTTCTGATTTAGCTATGCAAGGATTTAGGGTTTTAGCAATAGATATAGATCCTCAGGGTAATACAACAAGTGGTTTAGGTATAGATAAAAGAAAATTAGACAAGTCTATTTATGACTTATTAACTGAAGGTGAAGATATAGAATCAATAATGATAAAAAGTGAATTAGTAGAAAATCTTTATGTAGTTCCAGCAAGAATGGAATTAGCAGGTGCAGAAGTAGAAATAATAGATAGAGAAGATAGAGAACATATACTTATAAATCAAATAAATAAAATAAAAGATAAGTTTGATTACATATTTATAGATTGTCCACCATCTCTAGGAGTTTTAACAATAAATGCTTTAGTTGCATCTCAAAGTGTTTTAATACCAATTCAAGCGGAATACTATGCTTTAGAAGGTGTTGGTCAATTAATAAATACAATAAATTTAGTAAAAAAATCTCTTAATAAAGATCTTGATATCGAAGGTGTAGTTATGACTATGTATGATTCAAGAACAAACTTAAGCACAGAGGTTTATAAGGAAGTAAAAGAATACTTCAAAGATAGATTATATAAAACTACTATTCCTAGGAATGTTAGATTAGCAGAAGCTCCAAGCTTTGGATTACCAATATGTTTATATGATGAAAAATGTAGGGGAGCTAAATCTTATGAAAAATTAACTGAGGAATTCCTAAAAAGGCAGGGAGTGAAAATAGATGGCTAAGAAGTTTGGATTAGGTAAGGGATTAGGTGCCTTAATACCAGAGGAAAATCTTAAGGAAAAAAAAGAAAAAGATAACGGAATAATAAAAATAGAAATTAAAGAAATAAAGGCTAATGAAAAACAACCAAGAAAATTCTTTGATAATAATAAATTAAAAGAATTAGCAGAATCTATTAAAGAACATGGGATAATACAACCTTTAATATTAAAAAAAGAAGATAAAGGGTATTCAATAATTGCAGGGGAAAGAAGATATAGAGCAGCAAAAATTGCTCAATTAGAAGAAGTACCAGCATTATTAATGGATATTTCCGATGAAAAACTTCTACAGATTTCTCTTATTGAAAATATACAAAGAGAAGATTTAAACCCTATTGAGGAAGGATTAGCTTATGAGAGATTATTAAAAGAATATAGTTTAACTCAAGAAGAGCTTTCTCAGACAATAGGAAAATCAAGAACTACTATAACTAATACAATGAGATTATTAAAGTTAGATGATAGAGTTAAGGAATATGTTATTGAAGGAGTTATTTCTGAAGGACATGGTAGAGCTATACTACCTTTAGAAAATGATGTTCAATATGAAGTTGCTCAAAAGATAATAGACAACTCTCTTTCTGTTAGAGAAACAGAAAAATTAGTTAAGAAGATGTTAAATGATGTTGTTGAAGAAAAAACATCAGAAAGAAGAAAACCTCTTAACCCTTATTACAAAGATGTTAGAGATAGACTTCAAGATTATTTTGGAACTAAAGTAAATTTAAATTCAAGTAAGAATAAAGGGAAAATAGAAATAGAATACTATTCAGAAGAAGACTTACAAAGAATACTAGACATTATAAATATTTAGAATGTTTCACGTGAAACATTCTAAAAAAACATGAAGGGATGATAAGTTACATGGAAAATGTATTAAATATACTAGGACAGTATTCAACTTATATAACAATAGGATTAATAGTGTTAGTTTTAATTCAGTTTATACTATTAATTGTAGCTTTCAGAAGTTTAAACAAAGTTGAAAATAAGTTTAGAAGAATTATGAGGGGGGTTAATAATAAGAACCTAGAAGAACTTATAAATTCTTATTTAGATAAAGTTGAAGAAGTTAAAGATGTTTCAGCAGAGACTGTAGAAACAAATAAAATGTTAAAAGAGCAAGTTGAAAAATGCACTCAAAAGGTATCAGTAATAAGATATAAAGCTTTTGAAGACGTAGGAAGTGACTTAAGCTTCTCGGTAGCTTTATTAGATGGAGAAAATAATGGTGTTATCTTAACTGGAATATATGGAAGAGATTATAGCACAACATATGCTAAGCCAATAGATAAAGGAATATCAAGATATGACTTATCAGATGAAGAACTACATGTTTTAAATGCTGCTATGAATAAATAATAGAATCAAGCTATATGAAAAATATATTTTATTAATATTTAATAATTATTTTTCATATAGCTTTTTTATTTCAAAAAATGTTTCACGTGAAACATTGAATTAATTGGGGGATAATTATAAAAATGTTTCACGTGAAACATTATAGGATGTTTTCTAAAGTTGAATCTATAATGTTCTTCTTAAAGCCAACAGATTTTAGAACACAATGATGTATTCCACTAGAAATAGCATTAACTAAAAGCATAACTGTATATAGTCTAGTATTTTGTAAAACCATAAATTCTAATGAACCTGATATATTAACTATTCCTAATATGCTTAAATCTCCAACTGGAGGCAAATCTTTATTAAGTGCTATTCCAGGTCGTATAGGTCTCCTTTCAATGAGTACTTGCCCCACATTCTCTACAGAGCCTAAACAAGCATCTATAGCTATAATAAAAGGTCTTTTATGCTTCGATTTTATTAATTTCATTGTTTCTTTTAAATTTTTTGCATGTATTGTATTTTCTAATGTTCCATAAACAAAGACATTGTTTTTAGATAAAAATTTAATTTTTTCTCCTATTAATGGACCTAAGGCATCGCCTGTTGAACGGTCAGAACCTATACAGATAAAAATTATTGGTCTATTTTCTTTTATTACTGGTGAAAGTTCTTCACAAAGATAATCTCTTATTTTAAATGAAGCTTTAGGATCTAAAGAATCTATATAAAAACTTGTACACATAATAACAACCTCCTTATTAACAATTATTGACATAAATAAGGAGGTTATACTTATAAAATATTAACTTTTCTAAAAATATTAAAAAATATTATAAAAAACATACAAAATATAATTCCTAGAAAGCCGTTTAATTCTAAACCTATAAAAATACAAATTAACATAATTAGTGGATGTATTCCTAAGGTTGAGGACATTAATTTTGGTTCTAAAAATTGTCTTATAAAAAATATTAATAGATAAAGAATTATAAGAGCTATTGATGTAAAAATATTACCAGATAGGTAATTAATAATTATTATAGGAAAATAAATTAGAGGCATACCTAAAATAGGGATCAAGTCTAATAGTCCAACAAAAATACTTAGTAATAATGAATACTTTATTTTTAAAATTGAGAAACCTATAAAAGTTAAAAACATAGATAAAAAAATTAAAAAAGAATATGATAAACAATAATTAAAAAACATTTTTTTAATTTCATATATAATAGTTAAAATTTTTTTGCTGTAGTTAGCATTTAAATAATTAGATAGTATTTTTTTAAAATTTATAGAATTTAATTCTTTAGAAATAAAATAAGTTGAAATCATAGTAAAAACAAGAAGCATAATTGTATAAGGAAGATAGCTTATTAATAAAATTATTTTTTGAATTAAGTTTGTTCCAAAAGAAAGAATTACTAAAGCGAATTCTTTTAGTGAAGAAATAATAGTATTTTTTATTAAGTTGAAAGTTTCACTATCAATAAAAATATTTTCAAACCATATTTGAAAGTTATCAAAAGTTCTTTGAAATTCTTTTGAATTAGAATTTATCATTTCTTGAATATGTGTAGCTAATGAAGATGATTCATAGGTTAAAGACATAATAAAAAGAGATAAAAAAGTTATAATTAATAAAAAGAAAAAAAGTGTGCTAATAAATGAAGCTACTCCAATATTTAATTTGAATTTTTTTATTATAAATTGTGTTGGGGTTTTAAGGATTAAAGAAAAGATAAAGGCTAAAATAAAGGGTAAAGTATATTTCAATGTGTAAAAAAAGATAAAAAATATAAGTGTGTATAAAATAAAAAACACACTTAATTTTTCACCTTTAGTAATTAAAGTTTTCATATATTTAGAAGTCTACCTCCTTGAAATTAATTCTTTTATAACCTCAACAAATCTATAGACTTCTTCTAATGTATTAAAATAACCGAAACTGATTCTTATGCTACCAGCAGGGTAAGAACCAACAGTTTTATGAGCTTGTGGTGTGCAGTGAATTCCAGTTCTGCAAGTTATGTTGAATTCACTATCTAATAAAAATCCTGTGAACTCAGGATCCATTCCTTCTATATTAAATGAGATTGTTGAAGTTTTTTTCTTTGCATCAATAGGACCATAAATTTTTACTTCTGGTATTGCTGATAATAAATCCATAGCCTTTTGACATAAAAATTCTTCTTTATCTTTAATATTTTCTATACCTTCTTTTTCTATGAATCTAATACCTTCTAAAAGACCTATTATTCCAGGGGTATTTAGAGTTCCATATTCAAATTTATCAGGTAATTCTTGAGGATGCTCTATTAAGGAAGAGTTACTCCCTGTTCCACCAGAAAAAATATTTTTGCATACAGAATTTAATTTATCATCTATTATAAATCCTCCAATTCCTTGAGGAGCCTAAAAGAGATTTATGTCCTGTAAAAGCTAATGCATTTATATTTAATTTTGTCATATCTATAGGTACAACACCTGCTGTTTGAGCAGAATCTAGAATAAAGAAGATATTATTTTCTTTACAAATTTTACCTATTTCTTCAATTGGTTGAATTGTTCCGACTAAATTAGATGCATGAGATAAAACTATCAATTTAGTGTTATTTTTAATTCTTTCTTTAATTTTCTCAACTGACACTAACCCTTGTTTATTACATTCTACAATATCTAATTCTACATTAGGAACCTCTTCACTAATTTTTACTAATGGTCTTAAAACAGAATTATGTTCCATAGATGTAGTAATTATATGCCAGCCAGATTGAATTATTCCTAAAAGTAACATATTTAATGAAGTAGTTATATTATTTGTAAAAACTACATTTTCACTTTTAGGAAAATTAAAAAATTTAGATAGTTCATATCTACATTGATAAACAGATCTACTGCTTTGTAGAGCGGTTGATGATGAACCTCTATTTGCACTTCCACCTTGATTACTCATGTAATCAAACATAGCCTTTAAAACCGAATCTGGCTTTGGGAAGGTTGTGGCTGCATTATCAAAATAAATTCTATTCATAAATAAAAACCTCACATGAAAATTTTAAATATTCCGTATATGGTAAATGCTAATCCAAGTATGACCATAAAATATTTAACGCCAGTATTAGCTTTTCCAGTAAGTTCTTTTTTGATTAAATTTCCTCCTTTAGCTGCCATAAGATTTAATAAAATAAACCAAGATAATGTTGTTAAAAACATTGAACATAAGGCTACTATAAAGAAATGTCTACCGGAAATCTTCCATATACTCATTACTCCAGCACTTACTGCCATCCAAACAGAAAGTGTCATTGGATTAACAAAAGTTATTAAAAAACCATTCATAAAACCACTTCCAGTTTTATGATTCTCTATCTTTTGTATACACTTTTCATCTAAACTTTTTTGGGTTGATTTAAAAACTAAGTTTATTATTATAAGAACTAGTCCAGAAATAATCCAAAAAGCACATTCTACATACCTATTTAAATTTAATAATTGAGCTACTCCAAAGTTTATAAGTAGTATGTATAAATAATCGGCGGCTATTGCGCCTAAAGAGACTTCAAATCCCTTTTTGAAACCAATATCTAATGACTGAGTTGCGGCTTCGATTGCTGCAGGGCCTAAGGGTATAGACACTAAAAGGCCTGTTACAACTCCGGATAAAATAGCCTTTAAATAAAAGAAAGACATACTCAAACTCCTTTTATAATTTGTTTTTATAAAATTACATAATTCTATTATAATTCAAAAATGGAAAGCTTTCACCATTATTTTCAAAGAGGGAACTTTTATAATGGTTACTTATAATATATACTAATATCGTTAATACATTTATGGAGGGAAATTTATATGAAAGATTTTATAATGGTTTTTAATAATACACATGAGGCTATGGAAGGTGAAAGAATTTTAAAAGAGAATGGAATAGCTTTTATAATAATGCCAACACCAACATACATAACAAAAAGTTGTGGAATAAGTTCTGCTTTTAATAAAGATCAGTTAGAAAAAATTGAAACTTTAGATATTAAATTTAAAAATATATATTCAATAACAAGTAAGGGTTTTGAAATATATAAATAATAAATTGAAAGAAAAATATGTGAAAGGGGAATTTGATGTTATTAGATAGTATACTTGGAATTAATTTTGATTTTGATTATTTGAAGCTTGGTAGAATAAAAATACCTTTATCAACAATTGATTTTCTATTACAAAAATTAATAACAGTAATTATAATAGGGGTTCTTATGGGGCTTACTATTAAAGCTGGAGATAGAATAATAAATAAAGCTGTAAAAAAACAGATGGATACAAATTTTAAATTTTCAATAGATTCTAGAAAAGCTAATACAATAGGAACTTTATTAAAGAGTATATTAAGATATTCTGTTTATTTTATTGGTATAACAACAATGCTATCAAGTATATTTGGAAATATATCTTGGGCATTTGCATCTGTTGGAGGAGTTGCGGTAGGTTTAGGAGCCCAAAGCTTTGTCAAAGATGTAATTAATGGGGTATTTATACTTTTTGATGATCAATATAATGTAGGAGATTATGTTACTATTGAAAATGTAAGTGGAGTTGTTGAAGCTATAGGACTTAGAACTACAGAACTTAGGGATTTTGATGGTTCTCTACATATTATTCCTAATGGAATGATTAGGATTGTAACTAATGATTGTAAAGGTAGTATGAGAGTTCAGGTAATAGTAGGAATAGCTTATGAAGAAGATATAAATAATGCTATTGAAGTTATAAATAATGTTTGTAATGAGTATAACAAAGAGAATACTAATATAACAGAACCTATGAAAGTATGGGGAGTTACTGAATTAGCTGATTCTAGCGTAAATATTACTGTTTGGGGTAAAACAAAGCCTATGGAGCAATGGAGTGCAGAGGTTGAGCTTAGAAAGAGAATTAAAATGGCTCTTGATGAAGCTAACATAGAAATACCATATCCAAAGACTCAAATAATAACAAAAAATAACTAAGGGGGAAAAACTTTTATGACTAATAAATTTTATTTAGGTGATGTAGTTAAAATGAGAAAAACTCATCCATGTGGAAGCGATGAATGGGAAATTATAAGACTTGGTGCAGACATAAAAATAAAATGTTTAGGTTGTTCAAGAATAGTTATGATTCCTAGAGTGAAATTCCAAAAGGGAGTAAAAAAAGTAGTAAAATCAAATGCTCCTGAGGAAGAAATTCAAGAATAATAATTTTTAAAAAATAATTTTTAAAAAGTTAAGCTTAGATAGTTAAAGAGGGTTGCAATAACACTCTTTTAATGTTAGAATATTTAATTGTAATCCCTGCTATGCTAGAGCATAGCCGTAGTCCAGAGGGAGGAGGTGTAAATGATGAGAAAATATGAAACTATATTCGTAGCTCACCCATCATTAGACGAGGAAGCAGTTAAAGCTTTAATCGAAAAATTCAAGGGTGTTATAGAAAACGGAAATGGTACTATCGATAACGTTGATTTCTGGGGTAAGAGAAAATTAGCTTACGAAATCGCTAAAGTTAACGAAGGTTACTATACTTTAATCAACTTCACTGCTAACACAGAATTACCAAAAGAGTTAGACAGAGTATTCGGAATAACTGACGGAATAATCAGACACATCATCGTTAAAGAAGAGCAATAAGAGGTGATCGTAAATGAATAAAGTAGTTTTAATTGGTAGACTAACAAAAGATCCAGAGCTTAGATTTGCTGCAGGTAGTGGAACAGCTGTTGCTAGATTTACATTAGCTGTAAACAGACAATTCAAAAAAGATGAAGCTGATTTTATCAGTTGTATCGCTTTTGGAAAGACTGGTGAAACTATCGCTCAGTATATAACTAAAGGTAGACAATTAGCTATCTCAGGAAATATCAGAACTGGCAGTTATGAAGCTCAAGACGGAACTAGAAGATATACTACTGACGTAGTTGTTGAAGGTTTCGACTTTATCGATTCAGGAAATGGTGGAGCTAGAGGTAACTCAGGTTTCAATCAAGGAAATGATTTCGGTGGTTCTTCTTTCGGAATGCCAGATAATTCATTTAATGAGCCATCATTCAATAGTAATGATGACATGACACCAATTGATGATGGAGATATTCCATTCTAATTCACATTTTAGGTAAGGAGGGAAATAGTGATGAGTAACGTAAAAAGAGGCGGAAAATTCAGAAGAGCAAGAAAAAAAGTTTGCATATTCTGCGTTGACAAAGCTGAATCAATAGATTACAAAGATGTATCTAAATTAAAAAAATACATCACAGAAAGAGGTAAGATATTACCAAGAAGAATTTCTGGAACTTGTGCTAAGCATCAAAGACAATTAACAGATGCTATCAAGAGATCAAGAAATATCGCATTATTACCATTCACAACTGAGTAATGGTTGCAAAACCCCTGATATTTTCAGGGGTTTTTTTATTATATCAAAAAAATAATTATTTCATATTAGATTTTTATTTAAATGATAAATTTTAAGTGAATTACTTCCTTAATAAATTTTGTTAAAATTCATTTTATTGCATATGGTCATGAAAATAAATAAAATAAAGGTATATAATAAAAGGGTATAATTGGGAGGGGTAATATGAAGAAGGATAATTTTAATATCATGGGAGATATAAAAGTTATTGAGGAAATAAAAGCTCAGATTATCTGCATATTAGGAGAGTTGTTTACATTACTTACTAAAGGTAGCAATGTAGCAAAGGATGCTATAGTAAATTGTATAGCATCACTAATGATTTTACTGTACGTTTTAGCTGATAAGTTAGGACATTCTGCAATAGAAGTAGATGAGACTATGAAAAAAAGTTTAAAAATTGGTATAGTTGAAGAAGATAAATTAGAGAAGCAAGGAGGAAATTTAACAAAATTATTTAACCATTTAAAAGAAAGAAGATAATGGAGGAATATATGGAACAAAAGTTTAAGAGTAAGCCTATAGTTGAAGCAGGAATAATGTCAGCAATAATATTTGTATTAATGCTATTAACAACTTTACCTGCAATAGGAGTCTTAATAGCATTTGCGATTCCAATACCTATAGCTTTGCTGTATTTAAAATACGACCTTAAAACTTCTTTATGTTCTGTTCTTATTTCAGGAGCTTTAGTAGGACTTTTTATGGGACCTTTATATGGAGTTCAAGTTATAATAACGAATAGTATTATAGGAATAGTTTTAGGAGTTTGTGTTAAGAAAAATATATCTGGAGTAAAAACTTTGGTTTCTTTGATTATTGCAAATACCTTTGGAACCATTGCAGAATTAAGTATAATATTTTCAGCATTTACGGGAATGACTATTGGTCAATTTGCTGACCAAATAGCAGGAGCATTTAATGATGCGGCAAAGATAAGTGAAAGTATTTTGGGTAATACTGCTAATGCAAATACACAGATGATAGAAATTATGAAATCAGTTAATGCTGATATGGTTTTAAGTTTTATGCCAATAGCAGTTGTTTCTTTAATTGTTTTTAGAGCATTTTTAAATTATGTTGTTGGGAAGGCCATAATAAAAAGAGTTGGGTTTAATGTAAATAGTTTACCACCATTTTCAAATTGGTTTTTTAAACCAATTATAGTAGCAATAGTAGTATTAATAAATACTATTGTTTTATACTTAACTATTAAAAAGATTATAACTGGATATGGTGCTTTCTATACAATGTTATATGTATTGTATATAATTCTTCTTATTCAAGGATTATCAGTAGTTATTAATTTCTTAAAAAATAAACTGAGAATGAATAGTGTACTTTTAGCATTCTTGGGTATATTAATGGTTACTTCAGAAATGTCTGTAGTTATCTTAAGCTTAGGGATTGTGGATGTATTATTTGATTTAAGAGGTGTAGATCCAGATAGCTTTGGAACTTATTTAAGAAATAAGATAAATGCAAAATTAAAAAATAACTAATGATAATTTAGTAAGGGGCTGTTAAAATGAAATCAATATTTGAAGATTATAATAAATTTTTGGCCTACTTCGTAGCAACAATTTTATTAAGTTTAGTACTATGGGGATTGAATTTAAAAAGTTTAGCATTAGTAGTACCTTTTTTATACATAGTTTATTTAATTTATAGAATTTCAAATTTTTTAAAAGAAGAAAAAGAAGAAAATAATAAAGTAGATAAATTATATATAGATATAGATGGTAAGATTAAAAATAATATTTTTAATTTGGTATTTCCAATAACTATATTAAATTCAACTGGTGAAATAATTTGGTATAATCATAAATTTAGTAAGCTTATAAATAATGATGAACCATTAGAGATTAATTTAGTATCTGTGATAAAAGGAATTGCTTTAGACAAAGTAATAAGAACAGGTAAAGAAAATTCTCAAAATATAAAAATAAAAGGTTCTATTTATGAGGTTTATAGTGAAACTTTAAAGTTAGAGGAAACTGATGAAAATTATTTTTTAGTTTACTTTAATGATGTAACTTACCTTAAGAAGGCAACTAAGGAAAGTATAATGCTTTTAGAAGTTGATAATTTTAGTGAGGTGTTAAAAACTATAGATGATGATAATAAACCATTACTTATAGCTGAAATTGAAAGAACCATAAATAACTATGGAAATTCATTAAATGCCATGATAAAAAAATATGATAATAGTAAATATATTTTATCTATAGATGATGCAATTATTAGTAAGGAAATTTCTAAAAAATTTGATATACTAGATATTATAAGAGAAATCAATCTAGGAAATGAAATAGAAGTTACTTTAAGTATTGGTGTAGGAAGAGGAGGAGAAACTCCTTCAGAAAATCAAGAGTATGCTACTAAAGCTAAGGAGTTAGCCCTAGGTAGAGGTGGAGATCAAGCAGTTATTAAGTCAGGAAAAAATATTGAGTTCTTTGGTGGTAATGCTAAAGAGCTTGAAAAAAGAACTCGTGTTAAGGCAAGGGTTGTAGCTCATGTATTAAAAGAGTTAGTATACGAAAGTAGTACCGTTTATATAATGGGACACAAAAATCCTGATATGGATTGTTTTGGAGCTTCATTTGGTCTTGCATCAGTAGTGAAGAAGTTAGGAAAAAATGTTAATATAGTATTAGAAAAAGATACTAATGCTATAGAATTTTTCTTAGATAAAGTAAAAGAAAAAGAAGAATATAGTAAACTATTTATATCTACTGAGGAAGCTAAGAAAAATATAGATGACAATACTTTATTAATTGTATTAGATGTTAATAGTGCAAATTATGTTTTAGATAGAGAACTTACTGAAATGATAGAGAGATTAGTTGTAATTGACCATCATAGAAGAAGTCCAGAAGATATAAAAGGAGCTTTATTAAATTACGTTGAAGTATATGCATCATCTACATCAGAGCTTGTAACTGAGATGGTTCAGTACATGTTGGATAAACCTAAATTAAATAGAATTGAGGCTGAGGGACTTTTGGCTGGTATTTATATAGATACTAAAAATTTCTCGTTTAAAACAGGTGTTAGAACCTTTGAAGCAGCTTCATTCTTAAGAAGACTAGGAGCAGATACAGTAGAAATTAAAAAGATATTTAGTAATAACCTAGAAAACTATATAGCAAAAGCAGAAATAATAAAGTCTGCTAAGGTAGAAAATAAGATTGCAATAGCTGTTTGCCCAGACACAATAAATGAAACTGTAGTAGCTGCTCAGGCTGCTGATGAATTACTTAATATAACTGGAATACAGGCTTCATTTGTACTAATAAAGCTTGGAAATGATATTGCCATAAGTGCAAGATCACTTGGAGATATTAATGTACAGTTGGTTCTTGAAGAATTAGGTGGAGGCGGTCATATGACTATGGCTGGGGCTAAACTTAAAGATACTACTGTGGAAGAGGCTATAGAAAAAATAAAAGAAGCTATTGCTAAAAACTCAAGGGAAGGTGAATAAAATGAAAGTAATATTACTTCAAGACGTTAAAAAATTAGGTAAAAAAGGCGATGTTATAAATGCATCAGATGGATATGCTAGAAACTTCTTATTTCCAAAGAAATTAGCACAGGAAGCTACAGATAACAATCTTCACATATTAAACAATAAAAAAGAAAATGAGAGAAGACAAAAGTTAGCTGAATTAGAAGCTGCTCAAGCTTTAGCTGCAGATTTAAAAGATAAAGTTATAAAAGTAGAAGGTAAAGCTGGAGAAAATGGAAAGTTATTCGGAGCTATAACAAGCAAAGATGTAGCTGGACTTATAAAGAAACAATTCAATGTAGAAGTTGATAAGAAAAAGATAGTTATGGATACAATAAAAGTTGCAGGAACTTACAACATAGAAGTTAAACTATATCCAGAAGTTTCAACAAAAATGAAGGTTATGGTTGTTCCTGTTCAGTAAGAGGAGGATTCTATTTTGAAATCAATTAGAGAATTAGAGGTTCTACAAGACGTTATGAATAGTGAACTAGGAGTAGAATCTCAAGTTGACGCACTAAAAGATATAATAAACAATATATTAGATGAAGGTGCATTCAGAGCAAGAGTTATAAGATTTAAATTGCAAGATTCAATAAATTCAACAAATCCTTATGAAAGACTTTTTGCATTAAGCAAGGTTGTTTCAGAAGGAAAGGGCTTAAGTGAAATTCCAACAGAGGATAACATACATGAAGCTTTAGAAGATGTTTGTGCAATGATATCGGATGCTATTGCTAGAAGATATGTTCAAAACAAGATTGAAAAAGAAGTTGAACAATTCTTAATGGAAAAGCAAGAGAAGTATGTTGATGAGCTTAGAGTAAACATCATGAAAAAGAAAAAAGGTCCTGAAAATGCAAAGACAGAGAAAAAGCTTGAGGAGCTTGAAGAATTAGATGAAAAAGTTCCAAGCAAGAATATAATGTCATTATTAAGACCAGATTCTTTTGAGGAAGTAGTAGGTCAAGAAAGAGCGATAAAATCTCTTCTTTCAAAACTTGCTTCACCATATCCTCAACATATTATTCTTTATGGGCCACCAGGGGTTGGTAAAACAACTGCTGCTAGAATAGCCTTAGAGACTGCTAAGAAGTTAAATTCTACTCCTTTTGATGATAGATCAAAGTTTATAGAAGTTAATGGAACAACTCTAAGATGGGACCCAAGAGAAATAACAAACCCACTTCTAGGTTCAGTTCATGATCCTATATACCAAGGTAGTAAGAGAGATTTAGCTGAAATAGGAGTACCAGAACCAAAACCAGGTTTAGTTACAGAAGCTCATGGAGGTATATTATTCATTGATGAGATTGGTGAGTTAGATGAAATTCTTCAAAATAAACTTTTAAAAGTTTTAGAAGATAAGAGAGTTGAATTCTCATCATCTTACTATGATCCAGACGATGAAAATACACCAAAGTATATAAAATATCTTTTTGATAAAGGAGCACCAGCAGACTTTGTTCTAATTGGAGCAACTACTAGAGAGCCAGGAGAAATAAATCCTGCTTTACGTTCAAGATGTACAGAGGTTTATTTTGAACCACTATCATCAAGAGATATTGAAAAGATAGTTTTAAATGCAGCTAAGAAGCTTAATGTTAAACTTGAAGATGGCTTAGCGAAGAAGATTGCTGCTTATACTATAGAAGGTAGAAGAGCAGTCAATATATTAGCTGATGCTTATGGGCATGCTATATTTGGACTAGAAGGAGAGATTCCAGAAGACTTAGAAATAACTTCAAAGGATTTAAATGAAGTTATAAGTATAAGTAGATTTACTCCATATGAAATACTAGAAGACTTAGAAAGTAAGGAAATAGGACACGTATATGGATTAGGAGTTTCAGGATTCTTAGGTTCAACAATAGAGATTGAAGCAAGTGCTTTCAAAGCTAAGAAAAAAGGTGCTGGAAGAATAAGATTCAATGATACAGCTGGTTCTATGGCTAAGGATTCAGTATTTAATGCTGCATCTGTAATAAGAAGACTTACTGATAAAGATATACATGATTATGACATACACGTTAACGTAATAGGTGGAGGAAAGATAGATGGACCATCTGCTGGAGCTGCTATTACAATATGTGTAATGAGTGCTTTATTAGAAAAGCCAATAAGACAAGACTTAGCTATAACTGGAGAAATTTCTTTAAGAGGAAAGATTAAACCAGTTGGAGGTATATTTGAAAAAATATATGGAGCTAGAAGAAAAGGAATCAAGTTAGTAACTGTTCCTATTGATAATAAAAATGATATACCTAATGGATTAGAAGATATAGAAGTTAAAGCTATAAGTTCAATTGAAGAACTTATGGAAATAGCTTTTAACTAAATTTAAAGCCTAGAGAAATCTCTAGGCTTTTTAAGTGGGTTTAACCCAATATAGAAATGATTAAATTATTGTAAATAGGATAGAATTAAGGCATAATAGTATTATTGTGTACTATATTTATAAGTTGCTTTATGTTATAGTATAAATTTGATAATTAGAAAAAATATATAGTTAAGTGAATTGAAGTTTATAGATAGAGAGGTTATCTATAAACTTTTAATAAGATAAGAGATTTATTTTTGGGGGAAGGAGGAAAACTAGAATTAATGGAAGCACCAGTAATGAAGAGTTTGCCACAAAGTATAGAAGCAGAACAATCTGTTTTAGGGGCAATGATAATAGATAGAACTACCATAGCTCAAGCAGCTGAGGTTTTAAATAAAGATTCATTTTATAGAGATGCACATAAGATAATATTTCAAAGCATATTAGATATGTATCAAAAGGATGAAGCTGTAGACCAACTTACTCTATTAGAATATTTAAAATCTACAGATAGATTAGAGAAGGCTGGCGGTATTAGTTATGTAACAGAAGTAAGTGCAGCTGTATTGAGTACAGCTAATATAAAATCGTACATAAAAATAGTAGAAGAAAAGGCTATGCTTAGAAGGCTTATAAAATCTTCTACTGAAATTATAGAAGACTGTTATAATAATCAAGATGATGTCTCAAAGGTTGTAGATTCGGCAGAAAAGAGAATTTTTGATTTAGCTGAAAAAAGAACCTCAAGTGATTTTGAATCTTTGAAGGATGTTCTTGAAAGAGGTTTTGAGCACATAGAAGAAATCTTCAATAACCAAGGTGAGGTTAGTGGAGTTGCTTCAGGCTTTAAGGATTTAGATGAAATGACTACAGGTTTCCAAAAAGGAGATATGGTGCTTATAGCTGCTAGACCTTCTATGGGAAAAACAACTTTTGCTCTTAATATAGCTGAACATGCTGCTTTAAGAGAAGGGAAGAGTGTTGTTATATTCTCACTAGAGATGTCAAAGGAACAGCTTGCATATAAATTACTTTGTTCAGAGGCTAATGTTGAGATGCAAAAGCTTAGAACAGGTCAATTAACTGATGAAGATTGGGACAACATAGCAAGAGCATCAGGACCACTTGCTTCATCTAAAATATATATAGATGATACTGCAGGGGTTTCAATAATGGAAATGAGATCTAAATGTAGAAGGCTTAAGATGGAATATGGCATAGACCTTATTCTTATTGACTACCTTCAGCTTATGAGTGGTACTGGAGAAAGTAGACAACAAGAGGTTTCTGAGATTTCAAGAAATATAAAAGCTATAGCTAAGGAAATGGAGTGTCCAGTTATAGCATTATCACAGCTTTCTCGTGCACCTGAGCAAAGAGCAGATCATAGACCTATGTTATCGGACCTTAGAGAATCAGGGTCAATAGAGCAGGATGCTGACCTTGTTATGTTCTTATATAGAGATGAGTACTATAATAAGGAAACAGAGGATAAAAACGTAGGTGAATGTATAATAGCTAAGCAAAGAAACGGTTCTGTTGGTACTGTTAAACTTTCATGGCTTGGTCAATACAGTAAATTTGCTGATTACGAAGCTATTCATAGAGATGTATAATAGAATTTATTAATTAAGTAAATAATTTAGTTAGAGTGTATTTTAATAATGCACTCTTTTTTATTGTTTTAAAATACGAGAAATAATTTATTTACTTTATTTTGAGTTTTATATAAAAGGTATATAATAAGTACAATGTTATTTTTTATTTGGAGAGGAGAAAATATATGAATAAAAAAATTGGATTTGTGGGCTGTGGAAACATGGGTAGCGCTATGGTTGGAGGAATATTAAATTCTGGTTTAGTTAATAAAGAGAACATAATAGCTTCATGTTCTAGAGAAGAAAGTGCTAAAAGAGTAAGTGAAAGCTTAGGAATAAAAACTACTCTTAACAATAAAGAGGTTTGTAAGGAAAGCGACATAATATTTCTTGCTGTTAAGCCGTATATGTATGAGAAGGTTATAAAGGAAATAAGAGATGATATAAATCTTGATAAAGTTATAGTTACAATAGCAGCTGGTATTAATTTAAAAGATGTTGAAAAATGGTTTGATAAAGATACTAAAATAGTAAAAACTATGCCTAACACACCGGCTTTAGTTGGAGAGGCAATGAGTGCGATTTGTCCAAATAATTTAGTTTCAAAAGAAGAGTTAGAAGAGGTTATGAGTATATTCAATGCTTTTGGAAAATGTGAAATCTTAAGCGAAAAAGACTTCCATGGATTTATAGCTCTTTGTGGTTCATCACCTGCCTATGTTTATATGTTCATAGAAGCTATGGCAGATGCTGCTGTAAGAGAAGGGATAACTAGAGATAAAGCTTATAAACTTGCAGCCCAATCAGTATTAGGTTCAGCTAAGATGGTTCTAGAAACTGGAGAACATCCTGCTAAACTAAAGGATAATGTTTGCTCACCAGGAGGAACAACAATAGAGGCTGTTTTAGAATTAGAGGAAAAAGGATTTAGAAACTCTGTAATGAGTGCAATGAAGGTTTGTTCAAAAAAATCTAAAAAAATGTAAGCTTTTTTTATTGACAAAAATTAAAAGAACATATATAATTTAATCATGATAATCATTATCAATTAGAAATTGGTTATTATTCATTAACTGGATAGATAAAAACAAACATAACAAACAAACATAACAAACATAATAAAACTCCTACAAAAAACTCCTATATGCCATAGGAGTTTTTTTTATGTCTATTTATATTTGATTTTACAATAATATAGAAAAATTAGTAAAAAATACATAAAAAGTTAAAATTAAATAATAATGAAAACTATTGCAAAAGAATATTAAAAGCTTTAAAATGTAATTGTAAGAAAAAATTGGTAATTACAACATTAATTTACAACAAGGAGGTATTACTAATTTTAATTACATACTTATATAAAAGTGATAAGTGAAAAAGGGGGATTTAGAAATGCCAATAGTACATTTCAGAGTTGATGGAAGATTAATTCATGGACAAGTTGCTTTAGCATGGTCTAAAATGACTAATCCAAACCATATTATAGTAGCGAACGATATGGTAGCTAGTGATCCAAATCAGCAAGCTATATTAAAATTAGCTGCACCAAAACAGGTTAGATTATCAATGCAGCCTGTAGACAAAGTTATAGCATACTTAAATAGAGGACTTGCTCCAAATGAGAAAGTATTTTTATTAGTTAAGGATGTTGTAGATGCTAATAGAATCTATGAGGGCGGATTCAAGCATATGGACTTAAATATAGGAAATATGACTCATAAACCAAATGCTAGAAAGTTAAGCGAGAAGTTATTTGTAACAGAGGCTGAGTTTACAGCTTTAGAAAGCTTACTGGCTAAGAATGTTAATTGCTATTTCCAAATGGTTCCGGCTGATGGGAAGCAAGATATTAGACCTTTAGTAGAAAATTATAAATAAATTAAAGGGAATCATTAAAATTTAATAATTAGGGGGATATGTTTATGCAAGAACTAGGAATTATTCAAATCTTACTACTCTCTGTATGGGCTTTCCTAAGTATCAATGAGATGTTAGGTCCTTACCTTGGTTTATGGCACAGACCATTAATCGCTGGTGTTGGAGCTGGTCTTATCTTAGGAGATATTAACACAGGTCTATTTGTAGGTGCTACTTTAGAGATGATGTCTATGGGAGTTCACTCATATGGTGGAGCTGTTGTACCGGATTATACTACAGGAGCAATCCTTGGTGTTACTTTTGGTTACTTAACTGGAAGTTACGAAAGTGGTATCGCTCTAGGAGTTCCAATAGCTTTATTAGGAGCTTACCTAGATGTATTAGCAAGATTATCAACTGGAATATGTGCTCACAAAGCTGATACACATGCTGCAAATGGAAACTTAAAAGGAATGTGGGGATGGCACTTATTTGGATCAGTTCCATGGGGATTATCAAGAGCTATACCTGTATTTGTAGGAGCATTCTTCGGATCAGAAGTTGCTGTTGCTTTCATTGAAAAAGTTCCAGTATGGTTAACTAATGGATTTGCTGCTGCTGGGCGTGCAATGCCTGCATTAGGAGTTGCAATATTATTAAACTACCTACCTGTAACTAAGCAATGGTATTTTGCTATCATGGGATTCATACTAGTATGTTTCTTAAACTTACCAATGTTAGCAGTTGGTTTAGTAGGTCTTATAACTGCTATAGTTTATGTTGAGTTATATCATAAAAATGAAGGAGCTTCAACTAATAACGAGGCTGATTTTGAGCAGATAGGAGGCGAATTCTAATGGAATCTAAAATAACTAAAAAAGATTTGTGGCAAGTCTTTTTAAACCATTTATTATTACAAATTTCTTGGTCATATGAAAGAATGCAATCTTTAGGATTTGCTATTTCTATATCACCAATTTTAAAGAAAGTTTATAAAGATGACCCAGAGGGTATGAAAAAAGCTTTAACTAGACACATGGAGTTCTTTAATACTTGTCCTAACTATGGTGCAACTGTAATCTTAGGAATCGTTGCAGCTTTAGAGGAACAAAAGGCTGATCCAGATCTTATCAGAGGTATTAAAACTGGTATGATGGGACCTTTAGCAGGTATCGGTGATAGTATGATGTTCGCAATCTTAGGACCATTACTAATATCTATACCAGCATCTATGGCTTTAACTGAAGACTTTACTGGTGCTTTAATAGCTCTTGTTATAACTCAAGTAATATTCATAAGCTGGAACTTATTTGTTAAGTGGAATCTTATAAAATTAGGTTATCAAAAAGGTGCTGATCTCGCTACAAGTTCAGCTGGAATGATGGAAAAAGTTACTTTTGGAGCAGGTATATTAGGATTAGTAGTTGTTGGTGGTATGATAGGTTCAATCATCAATATTACAACTCCAATTCAAGCTAAATTTGGTGAGTATGAGTTTATACTTCAAACAACTTTAGATGGATTATTCCCTAAGTTATTACCAGTTCTAGCTGTTTTAGGTGTATTCCACTTACTTAGAAATAAGGAATGGAGCCCAGTTAAGATTGTTATATGTATGTTCGTTCTATTCACTACATTAGGTGCTTTAGGAATAGTTGCATAGTAATAGCATTAAAATAAAAAATTAGTTTAAATTTATGAGTTTCCATCTATTTTATAGGTGGGAACTCTATTAATAAATAACGGTATTTTAGGAGGAGAAAAGATGATAGGTGTATTAGTAGCAACTCATGGAGAAATGGCAAGTGGAATAACAGATGCAATAGACATGATATGTGGTACTCAAGAAAAATTTGAAGCAGTATCTTTAAAAAGAGGACAAGACGCTGAAAGTTTTGGAGAAGAGTTAAGTGAGAAAATCATTGAGTTAAATGATGGAGATGGAGTAGTAGTTCTTGTTGATTTATTAGGAGCAACTCCAATGAATCAAGCAGCTTTAAACTTATATAAGTCAGAGACAGTAGAGGTTATTACAGGAGTTAACTTACCAATGGTGGTTACAGCTACAATGGAAAGAGATTGTGTTGATAGTATAAAAGAATTAGTTGAAAAAGTTCAAAACGATGGAAAAGATAGTATTTGTGCAGTGAGAGCATTACTAAGCATATAGGAAAAGAAAGTGAGGAAACCTTATGAAAACTTTTATGATAATTTTATTAGTATTGGTAGCATTATTCTTAGTTTGGTATTTAATAAGCTTTAGAGGGGTTAATAAAGACAAAGTTAGAGCAATAGAACAGCAAAGTAATTTAAAAGCTGGTTCGAATGTTATTCTAACTAGTGGAATACATGGAAAGGTTTCAAAGGTTAACAAAGAAACCGTTGAGATTGTAATAGATAGTTCAAAGAATATTACTATGACAGTAGAAAGGTACTGTATCTCTAGGGTTCTATAAATTTGAAAATAATTATTTTTTATAACTCACAGTATCTTATTAAAGTACTGTGAGTTAATATTTTTTATAGGTAATTATTGAAAATATAGCAAAAATATGATAACACTATAAATAGTAATATTAGGAAGTCGGGGTGACAAAATGTTTAAGAGGAGCAGAGGAATAGCACTTTATCATCAATTAGAAACAGAACTTATAGATCTTATAAATAGAGGTGAGCTAAAAGAGAATGATAAGCTACCGTCTGAAAGAGAATTATGTGAGCAATACAATGTTAGTAGGACAACTGCTAGACAAGCTATTGGAGAGTTAGAAAGAAAAGAGTATGTTTATAAGGTTCATGGGAAAGGTACATTTGTATCTCCAAAGGTTTATAAGCAACAATTATTAAAATTTTATAGTTTTACAGAAGAGATGAAAAAACTTGGTAAAAATCCATCTTCTGAGATATTATCATTTGATTTAATAAGAGCAGATAATAAAATCGCTGAAAAGCTAAGAGTAGAAGAAAATTCACAGGTCTATGAAATATTAAGATTAAGAGTAGCTGATGATACTCCAATGATGTTAGAGTTCACATATTTACCTGAGTATAGATTTGTAGGGTTAGAGGAGGAAATGCTTCAAGAAAGACCAATGTATGATATATTTAGAGAAATATACAATGTTAGTCTTACAAAGGCTAAGGAGAGTTTTAAACCTATATTAATGGTTAAGAGTGATGCAAAAATACTTAACGTAGAAGATGGCACAGCAGCAATGAGAATTGAAAGGGTAACTTTTGAAAATAATAGGATAATAGAATATACTGTAAGTGTTTCAAGAGGAGATAAGTTTGAATATACTGTAATTCTTGAAGAGGATTAATATTGTTAGAACACTAATGACTTTAATTTAGAATAGACTTTTTATGGGATTATTATTGGAATTTTAGATTTTTATAATAATTTATATATGAAATAAAAAGAGATACCGATTAAATGGTATCTCTTTTTGTTCTATATATGAATTAAATCTTTTTCAACTGAGTATTGTGTTGCAAATGAGTAATCATCAATACATTCTTTAACTTTATCTTTTAATAAAGATTCAGCATTATTATTAAGCTGATTTAATCTTATTTTCTTATATTGTGATGGCATGTATTGACTTATTAAAGCTAGTGGAATTTCAGTTGTACCAAGGTTTGATAACATTTTGTGTAATGAGTAATCAACCTCAGAATTTGGAAGGTAGTATCTACATCTATCAGAGAAGCTATACTTTCTTTCAAATTTAATCATCTTTCCAGTACCTTTATAATGATTTTTCCAGTTTTCAGGCTCTTTAACCATTGCATAGTCTAATATAGTTTTGAAGTTAGATACTTCAATATTCTCGTCATGGGCAAACAAATCTTCTTCTATACAGCCTAAAGCAAATAAACCTTCTCTTAAGGCAAATGTTAAAGCAGGTCCAACCTTTAATATTGCAAATCCATCTTCTACTAATTCTTTTAAGGCATATGGAGTTTGGTAATCTGTTGAATGAGCCTCAAAAACTAAACTAGGATAGTTTTTTAATGTTTCAGATAAAGCCTTAGCCTTTTCTCTGTTATATTCCCATACTGTATCAGTGTTAAATTCAACTCCAGGTTGAACAACAACTGCTATTACATCTTCATTAAATACATTTTCAAGACCATGAGAAGTAAACGCATCTTTAAAAGTTTTTATAGTTGTTTCAAGATTACTTGGTTTAGTTGCTTGAAGTTCTTCCTCTTCCTCATCTTGTCCACCACCTGGAATAGGTACTTCGCTACCTACTACATATACAGGATGAAGTGCGTCCCTATCAGATTTACTTAAAAGGTTAAAAGCATCTTCTGCAACTTCACAAAGTGTAGCAGCTCTTTCTGCTATTATTTCATCACCAAATTTACCAGATTCTAAGTCTTTCCCAATGTGCATGCTAGTATCTATGTGTATTTTTGAGAAACCTGCTAAAACATATTCTCTTATTAAGAATTTAGAATAGTTCATAGCAGTTTCTTCATCAAGTGATTTCCAAACTAGAGGGCCTAAATGATCTCCTCCTAGTATTATTTTTTCTTTAGGAAAACCAACTTTATCAGCTATTTCAAAAACAAACTCTTTGAAATCAATTGGCTTCATTCCGGTATAGCCACCAAATTGATTTACTTGGTTTGCAGTAGCCTCTATAAGTAAACATTCATTGTTTGCTAAAGCACTTTCCATAGCAGCCTCTATAACATAGTTATTAGAAGAACAGACAGAATAGATACCAGCCGGAATGCCATCCTTCTGCATTTTTATAATTTCTTTCATTGGGTGTAACATGTAAAAACCTCCTTAATATTTTTAATAATTATTAAGCCTTACCGTTGCTGCCACAAAGAAGAATCTTATGCTTTACGATTTCTTTCATTGCATCTTTACCTGGAGTCATGTACTTTCTTGGGTCATTAGCTTTTGGATTAGCATTAAAATATTCTTTTACTGCATCTGAGAATGGAATTTTTAAGTCTGTAGCTACGTTAACTTTACATATTCCAAGTTCTATAGCTCTTCTAACTAGTTCATCTGGGACATCTGAGGCTCCATGTAAAACTAGTGGTACTGATACCTTTTCTCTTATTTCTACTAATCTATCAAAATCTAATTTAGGAGTTCCCTTGTATAATCCATGAGCAGTTCCTATAGCTATAGCAAGTGAGTCTATTCCAGTTTTCTCAACAAACTCTTTAGCTGCATCTGGGTCTGTGTAAGAACCTGCATTTTCATCAACTACTAGGTCATCCTCAACTCCAACAAGTTTACCAAGTTCAGCCTCAACAGTAACATCATATCTATGAGCAAAATCAACAACTTTTTTAACTATTTCTACATTGTCATCAAAAGAGTGATGAGAAGCATCTATCATGCATGACTTAAATCCAGTTAGTATATGACTTTTAATAAGTTCAGTATCTTCAAAGTGATCAAGATGTATAGCTATTGGAATATTGTACTTTTGTGAAGCAACTTCAGCCATAGCTACGATATAGTCTGGACCAGCATAGTCGATTGTTCCAGGAGTACCTGCGATTATAACAGGAGAGTTAAGTTCAGCAGCAGTTTCAGCAACTACTTGAAAAGTCTCTAAATTGTGTATATTAAAAGCAGGAATAGCGTATCCTCCTTTTTGAGCTCTTATAAGCATATCCTTAGTAGATTTAATTTTATTCATAAAAAACACCTCTCATAATTAAATTTATTTTATTAGTTAACCACTTTACACCAATTTGCTTTTTAAAATTATTTGTATTCGTGAATTATTACACCTTGAACAACTCTATTAACAGTTCCATCTGGTCTTGGATTATCAGGTGAAATTTCAAGTCTTAATGAGTTGAAGAATGAAATCATTTGTCCAAATAATATATAGTTAAATGCTGCGAATGTATCATTTAATTTAGAACCATCAGCAGTTATATACTTGTGAGAAATTTCTTTAAGGTCTTCTCGGTTTTCATAAGATAAAACAGCAACCTTTTGAGTTCCTTCATCACTATAAACTTCTTTAATTAAGTCATAGTCATAAAGAGAAGTATGCTTATTAGTTGAGCATAGGAATATAACTAAAGTATTTCCGTTTATTATTGACTTAGGACCATGTCTAAAACCTAAGATTGATTCACAAACAGTAACTTGCTTACCAGAAGTTAATTCTAAGTTTTTAAGAGACATTTCATGACAAAGACCTTTTAAAGCACCAGAGCCAACATAAACTATTCTTTCAGCAGCTAAATCAGATATTTCTTTTGCAGCTTTCCATTGATTATCAAGAGATGCTTGTCCTTTTACAGCTAATTCGTGAACTATATTTTTATTTTCTTCTAAATTAGCTATATCAAATAGAAGTAGAGTAGCTAAAGTCATACAAGTAAATGAACTTGTCATAGCAAAACTCTTATCGTTTGATTTGTCAGGCATTAATAAAACTAAGTTACCTTCTTTCTCTTGAGATTTCTTAGCTAATTGACCATTTTTGTTACAAGTAACAACTATGTGAGCTAGGTTTGGAACTTTCTTTTCAAATAAATCATAAGTACCAACACTCTCTGGACTGTTTCCAGAACGTGCATAAGAAACTAGGATAGTAGCACAATTTTCATCGATGTATTCATCTGGATTAGCTACAAAATCAGTTGTTGCAATAGCTTCAACTCTTTTACCTAATTTTTTAGCTAAGTAAAGATAGATTGTATCTCCAACATAAGCTGAAGTTCCTGCTCCTGTTAATATCACTCTTACGTTTTCTTTATTTAAGTTTTTATCTAAAAAATCATTAATCATGTCTTTATTACTTTCAACTATTTCTACAGTTTCTTTCCATAATTCAGGTTGCTGATATATTTCGGTCGCTGTATAAATAGCTTTTAAGCTTTCTAACTCTTCTTGTGTAAAACCAAAAATTTTATTCATAATCTCACCCCATTTATCATGTTATCATTACCAGTTGTTTCAAATAGAAACAATTTATAAAAAAATAATGATGTTATTACAAGTTTATATTACAATAATATTGGAATAAATGTCAATAATTTACTTAAAATCAATTATAAATAAAATATAAATAATAATAAAATAGCGTACAAATTATTTGTACGCTATAAAGTATTTATATTATTCTTCTTTTCCAAAAACTTTTTCTTTTAATTCAAGACCAGTTTTAGTTATTGCTAATCCACCAAGAGCAGTTTCTCTTAAAGCAGCTGGTAAGGATCTTCCAACTCTGTACATTGCTTCTACAGTATCATCAAATGGAATTTTACTATGTACACCTGCCATAACCAAATCTGCTGTAGTTAATGCGCTTACGGCTCCAGCAAAGTTTCTTTTAGCACAAGGAACTTCTACTAGGCCAGCTATTGGATCGCATACTAATCCTAGTATATTTTTTAATACAATAGCACCTGCATCTAAAGCCATTTCAGGAGTTCCACCCATCATTTCTACTGTGGCAGCAGCTCCCATAGCAGCAGCTGATCCACATTCAGCTTGGCAACCACCTTCTGCTCCAGCTAATGTAGCATTCTGAGCTATAATCATACCAACAGCAGATGAGGCAAGTAATCCCATTATAAGTTCATCATCATTAAGCTCAAGTCTTTCTCCAACAGTTAAAATAACAGCTGGCAATATTCCACAAGAACCGGCAGTTGGGCAAGCAACTATTCTTCCCATAGAAGCATTGACCTCTGAACAAGATAAGGCTCTAGCCATAGCACCTACCATGACATTTCCTGTTAAAGTATTACCTTTCTCTAAATATTTTCTAAGTTTATAGGCATCACCACCTATTAAACCACTTACAGAGTAAACCTTTTTTTCTTGTCCTTCATTAGCAGCATCTTTCATTACATGAAGAACTTTTTCCATTCCTTTAATTACATCTTCTCTAGTACAATTTTTATTTTCCATTTCGTGTTGTATAGCATATTCAGCTAAGGAGAAGTTATTATCTCTACATATTTCTAATAATTCAGCACCTGTTCTAGCAATCATTTATATTTCCTCCTTTACTGGGTTTATAACAACTATTTTTTCAACGGCTTCAACCTTTTTGATTTCATCTATTACTTCTCTATTAAGAGGATTATCCATTTCAAAGACCATTCTTGCAGCTTTGCCTCTTTCTGTTCTAAATACCTTCATGAAGGCTATATTAACGTTATGCTCATAAACTATAGCAGTTACTTTTGAAACAGCTCCAGGAACATCTTTGTGGGATATTATTAATGTTGGATATTCACCAGTAAATTCAACAACACTTCCATTAACTTCAGTGATTTTTATGCTTCCACCACCTATTGATGACCCAACTATCTCATGGAAGTCACCATCAATATCTTCTATTATGAATTTAACTGTATTAGGATGAACATCTCCTAAGTTAGCTTCTTTAAATTCTATTTGGATATTATTTTTTTTAGCGATTTCTAAAGAGTTTCTAAGTCTTGTGTCAGAAGGTTCCATACCTAGGATACCTGCAACTAAAGCCTTATCAGTACCATGACCTTTATAAGTTTTTGCAAAAGAACCATGAAGTAAAAAAGTAACTTTCTTCATAGGCTTACCGCAAATAGCTCTAGCTACTTTACCAAGTCTTGCAGCACCAGCTGTATGAGAACTTGATGGACCAATCATAATAGGACCAAGTATATCGAAAACACCATAAGTATTCATTTTTATTCTCCTTTGTATATGTAATAAAATAAGGTAAATTTATTTTTAAATATGTAATTGTTTTATTACTTATAGTATAGCATTTTTTTATTATTTTCTTTAAAGATTTAACTTAAATTTAATAGCTAAAATAACTATTTATTTTTAGTATTTTTCTATAAGTCAAAAAATTATTTACTAAAATACTAATTTGTTGTTAAGAATAAAGATAGGGTATTTGTTTAGGTTATTATGAAAAATTTGACGGATAAGTATTATTTAATTAAAGAATATATAATTTGATTAAATAAAATGAATTTTATTGATGAAAATATGTTAAAACATTCGTTTTTATTGCCTTGACCTAAGTGATTCACTCTGTTAATATGGTATAGGACAATGAAATTTATAGTAAAAATGCCTATAAATACGAATATTGTTCCTTTGAAAAATGTGTATTAACCGTTATGGTTTATAATAAAAGAATGTTAATGTTCTTTTTATGAGGAGGAAATGATAATGTCAGCATTTGTTGTATTAGGAGCTCAATGGGGAGACGAAGGAAAAGGGAAAATGACAGATTACTTAGCAGAAGAGGCACAAGTAGTTGTTAGATTCCAAGGAGGAAATAACGCTGGACATACAGTTGAAGTTGAAGACAAACAATATAAGTTACACTTAATACCTTCAGGAATATTACATGACGATAAATTAAACGTAATAGGAAATGGTGTTGTAGTAGATCCTAAAGCACTATTTACAGAAATAGATTATTTAGAAGATTTAGGAGTAAAAGTAACTCCAGAGAAATTAATAGTTAGTGATAGAGCGCACCTTATAATGCCATACCACATAACTTTAGATAAATTAAAAGAAAAAGCTAGAGGAAAAAATGACATAGGAACTACTTGCAAAGGTATAGGACCTTGTTATACAGATAAATATGAAAGATCAGGAATAAGAGTTTGTGACCTTATGCACAAAGATACTTTTGCTGAGAAATTAAGAATAAACATCGAAATGAAAAATGGATACATCAAGTTACTTGGTGGAGAAGAATTAAACTTCGATGAAATATACAATGAATATATGGCATTCGCTGAGAGATTAAGACCATACGTTAAGGATACTTCAGTTGAAATATACAATGCTATTCAAGCTGATAAGAACGTATTATTCGAAGGAGCTCAAGGAATGCTTCTAGATATAGACTATGGTACTTATCCATATGTTACATCATCAAACACAACTTCATGTGGAGTTCCAAGTGGAGCAGGTATAGGACCTAACATGGTAACTAATGCTGTTGGTATAGCTAAAGCTTATACTACAAGAGTTGGTAAAGGACCATTCCCTACAGAGCTTGAGAATGAAACTGGTGAGTGGATAAGAGAAAAAGGTCATGAGTATGGAGTAACTACTGGAAGATCAAGAAGATGTGGATGGTTAGACGTAGTTATCTTAAAAACAACTACTAGAGTATGTGGATTAACTTCATTAGTAGTTACTAAAATAGATACATTAGCTGGATTAGATAAAATCCAAATGTGTGTTGGATATGAGTTAGACGGAAATATTATAGATTACTTCCCAGCTAGCTTAGAAGATTTAGCTAGATGTAAACCAGTATACGAAGAGTTCGAAGGTTGGGGAGAAGAAGTTGCTGATGCAAGAAGCTACGAAGAATTACCAGAGAACGCTAAGAAATACTTAAGAAGAATTGAAGAGTTAACAGGAACTAAAGTTTCTATCGTTGGTGTTGGACCAAAGAGAGATCAAACTATAAGAGTTAGAGCTGAACTTTAATATATAATACTTAACAATACTATCTAAAAATAGCTTAGGATGAGTCCTAAGCTATTTTTTTATAAAGAAGTATAATATACTTAACTTAATATAAAAATATTCATAAGTTTAGGTTTAAAAGGAGAACAGTATGGGTTATATAATGGATTTAAGAAAAGAGCTTCCTAATCCTCATAGACCACTTATAATGTGTTCAGCAGGGGTTATAATAATTGATAATTTAGGAAGAGTATTATTACAGTTAAGAACAGATAATAATAAATGGGGACTTCCTGGAGGAAGTTTAGAGTTAGGTGAAAGTTTTCAAGAGGCTGCAACGAGAGAAGCTTATGAAGAAGTTGGCTTAATAGTTAGAAATCTTCAATTATTTAATGTTTATTCTGGAGAATGTTGTTACAATAAATATCCTAATGGAGATGAGATTTATAATGCTTCATCAATATTTGTCACATCAGAGTATGAAGGTGACGTTGTGTTAGATGAGGAGGAGAGTGCTAACGCTATTTTCTTTTATAAACATGAAATGCCTAATTTAGAAAATATAAATCCACCAGATAGAGTTATTATTAAAGATATAATTGAAAAGCTAGAAATAAATAAGTATATATAAGAAGGTTTTTTATTTTGAGGTCCAATTCAGAGTAGAACACTTGTCTTTAAAAAATTGTGAGAGTATAATAAAAAATATAGACTTTTAATTTAAATATAGTTAAGAGAGGTGTAGTTAAATGATAACTAAAGATATGACAATCGGAGAAATAATAAGAAAATTACCAACAGCTGCTGAGGTTCTAATGAGCTTTGGAATGGGATGTGTTGGATGTCCATCAGCTCAAGCTGAAACTTTAGAAGAAGCTGCTATGGTTCATGGAATAAACTTAGATGATTTAGTAGCTGCTATAAACAACATAGAATATTAATTTTCTGTAATCAGATTATCCTTTGAAGTATTCATTATGAATACTTCTTATTTTTTTACTAAAAATTTTAAAAAAATAAAAATAACTATTGCTAAATAATAATTATTATTATATAATAATGTCATAAGGTTGATGGAGATAAAACATCAACAAATAAATGACAGAAATTTAAAAGACTTAAATATGATTTTAATTGAATTTAGATAAAAAAAATTGTTTGTTTGTAGGAGGAATATATTATGAAAAAATTTGTTTGTACAGTATGTGGATATGTTTATGAGGGAGAGCAAGCTCCAGAAAAATGCCCAGTATGTGGAGTAGGAGCTGACAAATTCATGGAGCAAAGTGGAGATTTAGCTTTCGCTGATGAGCATAGAATCGGAGTTGCTAAAGGTGTAGATGAGAGAATAATAGAAGGATTACAAGCTAACTTCATGGGTGAGTGTACAGAAGTAGGAATGTACTTAGCTATGTCAAGACAAGCTGATAGAGAAGGATTCCCAGAAGTTGCAGAAGCATATAAGAGAATAGCATTCGAAGAAGCTGAGCACGCTGCTAAATTCGCTGAAATGTTAGGTGAAGTTGTTGAAGCTGATACAAAAGCTAACTTAACTGCAAGAGTAAATGCTGAGCATGGTGCTTGTCAAGGTAAAAAAGATTTAGCTACTTTAGCTAAACAATTAAACTTAGATGCAATCCATGACACAGTTCATGAAATGTGTAAAGACGAAGCTAGACATGGAAAAGCTTTCGCTGGATTATTAAACAGATACTTCCAATAAGATAAAGCCCACAATTTATAGTAATTTGTTTGTACAGATATATTAGATTTAAAACACCACTGAGTTAGATATCTCAGCGGTGTTTTTGTGTTTGAAAGGAATTTTTTGATTTGTTATACTCCAATAGAGGAGTGAGATAAAATGGGAATTATATATGAAAAAATATATGAAATTACTTATGGAGAAGTTGATGCAAGAAAAGATTGCAGAATAACATCAATGATGAGTTTCTTTTCAGACTGTTGTTTAAATCAAGAAGAGGATAACTTAGGTAACTTAAATAGTGATGAAAATGAAACAACATGGGTATTTTTTGATTATGACATAGTTATGTATAGATATCCGAGATACAGAGAAAAAGTAAAGATTAGAACTTATGTAGAAGCAATAAGAAAATTTTATTCTACAAGAATATTTGAAGCCTATGATATGGAGGGTAATTTAGTATCTAAAGCTAGTGTATTAGCTTTTTTAATAAATAAGAATACTAGAAGACCAGCAAGGATAAGTGAAGCTGAATATGAGGCTCATGGACTAACTAAAGAATCTTCTAAATTATTAAGAGACAAGCTTAAGTTTGAAAATTTTGATGAATACGAAGTAAAGCTAAACTTCAATATAAGATATTTAGATATAGATTTAAATAGACATGTAAGTAATATAAAATATATAGAATGGGTTTTGGAAACTGTTCCTTTTCATATTGTTTCTGAATATAGAATGAAGAGAATAAAAATAAAATTTGAAAAAGAAATTACATATGGTCATAATGTAAATATAAAATCAAAAATAATAAGAACTGATGAGGGAATAAAAGTTCTTCATAAAGTTCAAGATGAAGAAGGAAAAAATATTACTCTAGCAGAAACTTATTGGTATTAAAATAATTACTTAGGAGATAAAAGGTATGAGTGAAAATAAATTTTCAAAAAAATATGATGTCTTATATTATGATTCAGATGTTAACAAGAATATAAAAATGGTTTCTTTAATGAAGATATTTGGAGATGTTTCAGCAGCACATGAGGAATCTTTAGCTTTAGAAGGAATGAAATATCTTCAAGATCATGGATTGAGTTGGATAATATATAGTTATTCTATAGATGTTAAAAAGCCTATTGAATATAAAAGCTCTATAAAAGTGGAAACTTACCTAGACGGAATAAAAAAGTTCTATGCTTGTAGGGTTTATAAAGTTTATAACGAGCAAGAAGAACTTATTGCTGAAGGTAGGATAATATTCCTTCTAATAGATTTAGAAAAGCGTAGAGCTGTTAGAATACCAAAAGAATACTGCGAATTAATAAACATGCCTGAAGGCGGAGAAGTGGAATTAAAATCTACTAAGATTGATAAGATAGAAAGAGAAGATTTAGAGGCAAAAGTTTTAGTTAGAAGAAATGATATAGACTACAATAAGCATGTTAACAATACAAAATATTTAGAGTGGGTTATTGAAGCTACTCCAGAGTGTATTTTAGATGATTATAGCTTAATAGAGTCTAAAATAAAGTATGAAAAAGAAGTTAGACTTGGTGATGAAGTTAAAGTGCTTTGTCAGTGGGATGAAATAGAGGAAGGTTATAGATGCCTTTATAGAATAGAAAAATGTGGTGAACATGAAACAGCTGCATTAATAGAAACTATCTGGAAAAAAGAGTTTTAGGTTATATCAAAATAAACTATGTTTTAAGTAAGTGATTATTTCTAGCTATATCTTCAGACCTAACTTAATTTCGCAAAGTGTTTCTATTGTTTATTAAGATGGTCTTTCATTTATATCTAGAAATAATCACTAGTTTAAAACAAAGCATTTTAATAAAACTTACAAACAGTATGAAGAGAATAGTTTGTAAGTTCTATTAATATAGTTTTGATATAATCTATTTTAGTTAAAATATATAATTAATATAGATTATAAAGTACAAGAAAGGGCAGCAACGAAGCCTGAACTCCAAGCCCATTGAAGGTTAAATCCACCACAATCTCCATCTACATCTAGTAATTCACCACAGAAGTAAAGATTATCTACTAATTTTGATTGAAGTGTTTCTGAATCGACTTCCTTAGTATTTACTCCACCTGTTGTAACCTGTGCAGCGTTAAATCCATTTGTTCCAGTACATTTAAATTCCCAAGCTTTCATAAGTTTTATAAGAGCTTTTTTCTCCTGCCATGTAAGTTCATAACAAGGTTTATGTAAATCGTCTATACCAGCTTCTTTTAGTATTATAGGAATCATTTTTTTATTAACAACACCTATAAGTGAGTTTATAACTTCTCTACAAGAGAATACTGCAAAGTGACCCTCTAAGAAGTCTTCTACTTCTTTTTGTGATTTTTCTGGCATCATATCAACTATTATTTTTACATCTTTTCCTTTAAGACATCCTAAAGAAGCTTCTCTTGAAATTTGAAGAATTGGAGGACCTGAAATTCCATAGTCCGTAAATAAAACCTCTCCAAATTCTTTCCTTAAGCTCTTTCCATCACATACTACTTCAGCAAATCCGTTAAATTTGATTCCTGATAAAGCTTTTAATCTAGGGTGATTTAATTTTAATTGAACTATAGCTGGACTAGGTTCTACTATAGAATGACCAAAATTTTTAGCTAAAGTATATGCTGATCCGTCTGAACCTGTTTTAGGAGCTGATTTTCCTCCACAAGCCATAATTAATTTTTTACATTTAATTATAGGTGAATCCTCATTTCCTGTTGATAAAACAAATTTTCCTTTAGATTTGTGTATGCTCTTTACTTTATAAGCACTATAAAGTGGAATCGCACGTTCTTCTAAAGAAATTTTTAAAATATCTACAACGGAAGAAGCTTGTAATGATTGAGGATAATTTTTACCTTTTTCAAGTTCTATTATTGGCAATCCTAAGTTTAAGAAAAAAGCCTTAGTATCCTCAACAGAAAATTTACTTAATGTTTTAATAAAGAACCCATCATTTTGACTATGATAATTTGAAAATGGAAATCCTATTAAAGAATTTGTTATATTACATCTACCATTACCAGTAGTAAGAATTTTTTTACCTATTCTATCAGTTCCTTCTATTACAGCTACATCTAATCCAAAATCCTTAGCTGAAATAGCAGCAGTTAAGCCAGAAGCTCCACCACCTAAAACTATTATATCGTGATATATCATGTTCTAATCTCCTTTTATAAATAGATTCAATTAGATAATAATAAGATTTTAACACAATTAATATTATTCTTAAATGGAGTAATAATAAAGTGTGAGGTGGTTCTTATGAAGTTTAAAATTACAGATGAAAATACTGAAGAGTATAATAATGAGTTTAAAATAAGACGAATGAATTTTAATCAAGTAGTTGTTGATTATCCAGGTAAAGCAGGAATAAAAACTTTTAAAATGGAAAGTGGAGAGTTAGTTTCAGATGGAGAAGTAGATGATATTATAAAAAAACATTTAGAGTTATTAAAAATAAAAATAAATAGAGGTACATCTGCGTTATTTTATAAAGATTTAATTGACGCTTTAGAAGATAATTTTGAAAAGGTTGAAAAAATAATTGTTTTAAATGATTTTTCTAGAGGCGCAAATAAGAGAGGGATTTGGGATAAGAATATACTTTTATACCTAAATGATAGCTATCCGATAAAAATAGAAGCTAGCGGAAGGAATTTTAGAGAAGAAAGCTATAAGTTTAATATTAAGGTCATAGAAGAGCCAGAATTCTTGGAAACATGCGATTTTAACGTGGAAAAATTAGAAGAACAAATAGCCTGGAGAAGCAATCAAATAGATAATTATAAAAAAATAGTTGAAAAAATAGAAAAAGAGAGTAATTTTGAGGAAAAATGCGAATAAAAGAATTAAATTTAAAAAATAAGCTAATATGACCTAAAATGAACTAAAAAAGTGTTGACATAAGTTTAAGATTAAGATATTATATTCCTTGTCAGGTCGCCAAGTGCGAAAGACAAAAACAAAATAAACATTTTAGTTTAAAGCTAAAACTGGTCAAAAATGATGTGGTTTTAAGAGTTAATGTGGCCCCTTGGTCAAGCGGTTAAGACACCACCCTTTCACGGTGGTAACAGGGGTTCGATTCCCCTAGGGGTCACCAACATGGTCGCATAGCTCAGCTGGGAGAGCACCTGCCTTACAAGCAGGGGGTCACAGGTTCGATCCCTGTTGCGACCACCATAAAACTTTTAATGGCTCAGTAGCTCAGTTGGTTAGAGTACCGGCCTGTCACGCCGGGGGTCGAGGGTTCGAGTCCCTTTTGAGTCGCCACATTTTTGGCCCCTTGGTCAAGCGGTTAAGACACCACCCTTTCACGGTGGTAACAGGGGTTCGATTCCCCTAGGGGTCACCATATATTACGGTCGCATAGCTCAGCTGGGAGAGCACCTGCCTTACAAGCAGGGGGTCACAGGTTCGATCCCTGTTGCGACCACCATTAAAGTTTTTAATGGCTCAGTAGCTCAGTTGGTTAGAGTACCGGCCTGTCACGCCGGGGGTCGAGGGTTCGAGTCCCTTCTGAGTCGCCAGTTTTGGCCCCTTGGTCAAGCGGTTAAGACACCACCCTTTCACGGTGGTAACAGGGGTTCGATTCCCCTAGGGGTCACCATATTAGGTCGCATAGCTCAGCTGGGAGAGCACCTGCCTTACAAGCAGGGGGTCACAGGTTCGATCCCTGTTGCGACCACCATAAACTTTAAATGGCTCAGTAGCTCAGTTGGTTAGAGTACCGGCCTGTCACGCCGGGGGTCGAGGGTTCGAGTCCCTTCTGAGTCGCCATACGCGCTGGTGTGGCTCAATTGGCAGAGCAGCTGACTTGTAATCAGCAGGTTATCGGTTCAAGTCCGATCATCAGCTCCAAAGGAACTTCAGTTCGACTGAAGTTCTTTTTTTTATCGTAATTTACATTCATTTATTTATGCTAAAAAAATGCAACTTATCTTTTAAGTAAGATAAGTTGCATTTTTTCTTTTTGTTTTTTCAAGATTTTTCTTTATTCTAATATCATCACCATAAGTTTTAAATAAAACAAAGTTTCCAAGCAATCTTGAAGTTATTCTCTCAGCATAAGTTTGCTTAAGTTCTTCTAAGTTTAAGTTTGTTGAGATAAGCATTTTTTTATTAGATAAAAGTTTTTTATTTAATAAAGTAAATAACTCTGTAGTAGAGAAGTCTGTTACTTGTTCAGCACCTAAGTCATCTATAACGAGTAAATCGCAATTTAATAGTAAATCTTCTAATTCAAAGTTGTTATTAAATCGTATATCTTTTAAATCTCTCATAAGCTCATCAGAAGTTCTATAAACAACAAGGAAACCACTATCTAATAAAGCTTTTGATATGCAATAAGTCATGAAGGTTTTCCCTGTACCTGGACTTCCAAAGAAAAGAATATTTTCATTATGTGAAGCAAACTTAGGAATGTACCCATTAACTATTCTATCAATCATTATTTGCATATTTTCTCTAGGAGAATATTTTTCATTCCCTCTTTTTACTGGTGAAAATACGTTTATATCAAACTTTGAAAAGTTATTTGATCTTAAGGCATCAGCCATATGAGAATTTTCATAGTAAATTTCAACTAGCTTTTTTTTATAACAATCACATTTTTCTGTTACTATGTAGCCTGTATCTTTGCATTTAGGACATCTATAATGCATATCTAAATAATCACTTGGATAGCCATACATAGCCAATAACTGATCTTTTTCTTCTCTTAAGTTATTAATGTCTTTTTTCATTTTTTCAAATACAGATTTATCTGGATTTCTTAAAGCTAGCATTGATAACTTTATAGATAATTTGCCTATTTCTCTTTCGTATTCAAAGACTTGAGGTATCTTTTCCTTAATTTCTTTTTGTCTGTTAGTTAAATCTTTCTTTTCATCCTGACGAATCTTTTCATAAATATCCATCAGTTGAGTTTTATAACCTTTAATCATTCAGTATCCCATCCTAACAATTGTTTTTCTAAGGAATCATAGTCATAATCTCTTTGAGTAAAATTAGCTGCTCTAGCAGGTTTCTTTTGAATAGGTTGATTAGTATTATTAAATGGCTTTTGTATGTTAGATGACTTTTTAACGTCTTTTTTAGCTACATCATCTAAAGTTTTAATTCCATCTTTAAACCATTTTGACAAAATACCATCTATGTATTTAAAATCAGCTCTGTTAAGTCTTTCAAAGCATATATCACAAGCTTTAAAAATTAACTCCACAGAGAAGTTATAAGTTAGAAGCCACTTTTCCATCATAGTTTCTTGTGGTTTCATTATTTCTGTATTTTGAATTCCTAAATATTTAAGAATTTTTCTTATTTTTACCCACTTATCTTCTGTTTTAGTTATATAAGCTTGGGCTTCATCGATTGATTTTATACCAGCTGTATGCCAGCCAAGTGCCACTGTTTCAATATATCTAACATCTTTCTTCCCTTTAGATACACAGTACTCTATTAGTATTAGTATTAGCTCTGAAGAGAAATCAAGCTCTGTTTGCCAAGAAAGATAAGTTGTCATTTCCTTAGTTGACAATGGTCTACAAATAAGTTTTTCTATATCTTTAAGCATATCCTTTGTGTTGCTCTCATCTAGTGCTGATAATAAATCAACCGAATTATGAGTTGATGAGTGATTACCTTCTGAAAGATCAATAAATTCTATACTAAAGTTATTCATTTTATCTATAGGAACTAATTTTATAACGCCTTCTTCATGCCAATAATTAAGAGCATTCATTACATCTGATTCTAAAAGGTTTAGGTTCGTTGCTAAAATTGAAGAATTAACTCCAAGTTCTCCAGAAAAGCTATATTTTAGCATTAATAAATAAACCTTAACAAATTCTCCTCTAGCTTTAGGCATATATTCTTCTATGAATATATCACTAACGGGAGTAAACTTAGTGGCTGAGTTTTTTAACATAAAAGTACTCAACAAAATAACCACCTTTCTAGTTTTATATAAGTAGTTTAATTATATCAAAGTGTCTTTTCTATAACAATAAAGTAAACTTCCATTAAATATAAAAAATATTTTATTTTAATGAATAATTTTGGCGATAATGGAAACATTAATTTACGTGTTTAATTTTAAACTAAAATTTTTATTAAAAGGAGAATTTTACGATGAATATTTCAGAGGGAGAGGGGAAAAGTAAAGTTTTTGTTTTTCTTTTTACCTTAATAATTTTATTTACTACATTCAATACAAAGGTTTTTGCTAACTCTTTTTATTCAGAAAAGGGAGAGTTTGAGTATATTGTTGAAGATGTAGAATGTATGGCAAATATTTATGTAGAAGCCTACGAGTTAGCTCTTAATAATAATGTTGTTGGGTATATATCAAGCCCAGATATTGTTGATGAAGTAATCAAAAATATTGAAGATAAATATTACACAAGAGCTTCTAATAAGGGATTTTCAGTAGAGGACATTGATTTTGATACAAAAATAGATTTAAGAAAAAATAGTATTTTAACAAGTGAGATAAGTTCTGCTGAGGAGATATCAAAGATGATATTAGATGTTAATGACAGTATTCCTGACCCCTTGGTTAAAATAACTGTAGAGGCAGAGAAGGAAGAGACTGTTGCCATTGAGCCAGCAGTAGAAGTAATAAAAGTAGATGATATGTATTTAGGAGATAAAAAGGTTGAAGAAGGAAAAGAAGGAGAAAAAGTAGTTAAGAAGAAGTTGACATTTGTTAATGGAAAAGAAATTGATAGTGAGATTGTAAATCAAAACGTTATAAAAGAAGCAGAGAGTACAAGGGTTTACAAAGGTATAAAAAATCCTATAGTTTCAAATATGGCTTTTCTAAAGCATCCAACAAGAGGGGGAGTTGTAACATCAGCCTTTGGAGAAAGAAGTAGAGGAGGACATAGAGGTGTTGATATAGGAGTACCTAGTGGAACACCTATAGGCGCTGCCTGTGATGGTGTTGTAACATATGTTGGGTATGATGATATCTATGGAAATATGATTAAAATAAGACATGATGATAATACTGAAACACTATATGCTCATGCTAGTGAGATTTTAACTACGGTAGGAAGAGAAGTGAAAAAAGGAGAGACCATAGCCAAAGTAGGTAGTACTGGAAGGAGTACTGGGCCTCACCTTCATTTAGAGTTAATATATAAAGGAAATCCTATTAACCCTGTAGATTATATAATTTAAATATTTTCTAGCAAGAAAGATAAATCTATAACTCCTTCGCCAACAGCTGATGAAGGAAGTTCATATTTGTTATTAGAAGCGATTTTAAGTAATGAGCATAAATCCTTATAAGTTAGGTCTGGCTTTGACTCTAAAAGTAGTGCACATACTCCAGATATGTAGGCACAGGCTAAAGAGGTTCCTTGGAATACCACATAGCTAGTATCTAATTTATGAGGATATAATTTTAATCCATTTCTTTCAGAGATATATTGTTTATCTGAGTTTAAGCACATTATATTAGCACAAGCCGCTGAAAAGTCAGGTTTTTTTAAATTTTTACTTCCCATAGAAGAATATTTAAAGATTGTAGTTGGTGTTCTAGTAGAATCAAAGCCACCAACTGTTATACACCATGGAGAAAGAGCAAATCCTTTAATAGTATCTTCTCCACTAAGGCTTCCAGAAGGCACTACAGGAATAATATTTTTGCTGACAGCTAACTTAAAGATTTCATTGAAATAATCAGCGATAATAGTATTATGACTTGTAAGCTCAAAAGGAAGACAAAGAACCTTTATAGGGTTAATTTTTTGAGTAATTAAAGACTCAATGGCAAATAAAATATCTGAAACAAACCCTTTTCCGCTAGCATCAAAGGCTTTAACACATGAAAGTTTAGAGTTTTCTGCAACACCTTTAAATACAAATTGAGATGAATAACCACTTCCGCATAAAATTCCACTAATTGCTGTACCGTGACCATTATCATCATATGGATAAGAAAGATTATTTAAAAGGTCTAGAAAAACTTCTATTTTGTTTCGTGGATTTAATAAGTCCTGATGAGGATAAACCCCGCTATCAACTAAGCCTATCGATACATTCCTACCAGTAAAATTAAATGATTTATTAGCAGAAATTCTATTAGCAGTTCCTATGCTTAAACCACATAAAGTAGCCTGTTCATCAAAAGAAATAAACTCTATTTCAGGATATTCAATTAATCTATTAATAGCTTTTGGTGTAAGAATAGCGCAAATCAAATTTAGGGAATTAATTTCTCTTACAACTGTACCTTTAAGTTGGGGTATTTTTTTAATCATATCTTTCATAAATTTCTTACATCTAATTAAAACCCGATACTTAGTATAATAAGAGCGATTTATATAAATTTTTAGATTGCTATCCAATTTGTGTTTCATTGAAAACATAATAAATACTCCCATATTATTTATTATTTTATAATATATGAATGGGAGTATGATTTTGACAATGTATTAACTTTTCCACTTAAAAATGATAATTCCAATTACCATAAGTATAATTCCAAGATAGTTGTTTGCAGTGAATTTAATCTTCTCAGTATCAAAAAGAGCAAAGGCATCTATTATACCTGCTGTTAAAAGTTGAGATATTAAGATTATAGAAACTCCAAAGGTTGGGCCTAAGTTTCCTATAGCAGCCATTACAGTATAAGTAATGACAACACCGATAGCTCCACCTAGTAAATAAATTTTGTTTATTGAACGAACCTCTCCAAAATTACCTTGTCTTAAAGCTAACATAATAAATAAAGCTAGAACAAAGGCAGAGCCTTGAACAATAGTATTAGTTTCCCAGACACCTATTTTTTCAGAAACTCTAGTGTTAAAAACACCTTGAATACTCATAGCTGCACCTGAGATAATTGCTAAAATAATACCAAACATAATAATCACCTCAAGTATAGTATTCCAAATATAAAAAAAATAACTCTCTAAATTAGAGAGCTATCTTACAACATTCATTTTTAAAAAAATTTTCTTCTATTTGATTTATTGAAAAACCTAAGCTAATTCCTAAGCTTATAAAATCTTCAAATAATGTTTTATAGTGATCAATAGATGGAGATATTATTAAGTCATTCACGTCTATAAGTAAAGTTAAAAACTGGTCGCTTAAACAATAGTCATTTGGTTTAACTATTAATTTTTGCAAACAATTATAGTTTCTATTTAGACCTATAGTAAGGATTTGTTTTAAACAATCGACATACTTTTCTAAGACTAATTGCTTTGAAGCTCTAGACTTATTGCCATCGTTCCAATAAATAAAACATTTTGTTTCATCGGCTAATTCGCTTATCTTGATTTGAAGCGATAAGTACATTCTAGTAGTGACTTTATAATTATTTAAGTTTTTATCAATAACAAGTTCCTTGTTAAACTTATCTTGCTGAATAAAAAAATTATTTAACTCCATTGGTATATCCCCCTATCTTCTTAAGCAAAAAATGCTTATAAAAATAATTTTACAGAATCTTTCCACAATTGAAAAGATTAGAAAACGAATACAAATCTAAAAAGTTACGAAATGTTCAATATACAACTATTTTAACCTAAAATAATTGTATATATGCCCGAAAAATACTAATATAAATACACACGAATTATATTATTTAGTAATTTCTTAGATCATATGATTTTACAGGGATTTCTCTTTTGTTGTTTTGAAATCTCCAAAGCTCTATTTTAGAAATTTTTAAGATATTCTTCTTAGAAGATTCTCTTAGATTGAAAATTGTAGGCTGTGCATTATTTTTTTTATGATTATCTTTAAAGTTTGTATTATTAATAGGTATATATAGAGGTGAATCTATACGTTCTCTTACATTAAATTTATGCAACTTTAACATATCATTAAATAATCTATGCAATTTTTTTATATAACCTTTATTTTCAATTTGTAAATTAAGAGCTTTATTAGTGCTTTCATTGAATTGAACACTACCAGTTAATTCTATCTTGAATTTTTTATAAGGTTTAATTAACTTGAGAACAACCTCGTCTAATTTATCTAGATCAGGGTTATCTATTGTTTCAAGGGGAATGTGTAAACTTATGTGATTTCTAGGTAGTTTATACTTTCTCAATAAGCCTCTTTGAAGTGATTCAAGTGATTTACTAGATTCCTCATCAAACAATGCTACTAAATAATATTTCATAACAAAACCTCTCTTGAATATTAGTTTGTACCAAATAAATACAAACTTTGTTATAAATTATAACATATAGAATTTTTAAAAAAAATAACAAGGTAAAAATTAAAAATAAAAAAGTATTTTAAGATATTGTAAAATGCATAAGAATAGAGTGTTCAGAATAAAAAAAAATCTTTAAATATTGGCTTATTATGATATAATGAAAATTATGAGTAATACTTTAAATTTCACCGTTTAAACAGTTTAGATGTGGTTAGACGGAATTAGAAAAATTAACTAAACAAGAATAAAAAAAGAAGAAAATGGTAATTGTATACATATAAAAAATTAGCAAGGGTGAATTGTATGAATAGATTAATTATAAATGGCGGTAAAGCGTTAAAAGGGTCTATAGACATAAACGGAGCGAAGAATGCTGCTGTAGCTATATTACCAGCAGCTGTATTAGCTAGCAAAGGTGAATGTATAATAGATAATGTACCGGATATAGCTGATGTACGTTGCTTAGAAAGAATAATAAAAGGCTTAGGATGCCAAGTTGAAAAAATAGATAACAATACATTAAAAATAAATGCGCAAGAAATTAAAACTGTTGATGCCTGTGGAAGTGATGTAAGAGGAATGAGAGCTTCATATTATTTTATAGGAGCCCTTTTAGCACGTTTTAAAGAGGCTAAAGTTGAACTTCCAGGAGGATGTCCAATAGGCGTTAGACCTATTGATCAACATATAAAAGGATTTGAAGCCTTAGGAGCAAAAGTTTCAATAGAACACGGTGTTGTAAATATAATGGCTGAAAAATTAGTTGGAACAAATATATTCTTTGATGTTGTAAGTGTAGGAGCTACAATAAACCTTATGATAGCAGCTACATTAGCAGAAGGAACTACTATATTAGAGAACTCAGCAAGAGAGCCTCACGTAGTTGACGTAGCTAACTTCTTAAATGCTATGGGAGCTAATGTTAAAGGTGCAGGAACGGATGTAATAAGAATCAAAGGTGTTAAAGAATTAAAAGGATGTAACTATAGTGTAGTACCAGACCAAATAGAGGCAGGTACATTCATGATAGCTGCTGCTGCTACTAGAGGAGACGTAACTATACAAAATGTTATACCAAAGCATTTAGAGTCAATTTCAGCTAAGCTTTTAGAAATGGGAGCAAAAGTTGAAGAGGGAGACGATAGTGTTAGAGTATATGTTGATGGACCTTTAAAAGGAGTAAACATAAAAACAGCTCCATATCCAGGATTCCCAACTGATGTTCAACAACCTATGTGTACTTTATTAACTACTGCTAGTGGTAGAAGTACAATAGTTGAAACTATATGGGAGAATAGACATCAACATGTAGATGAACTTAAGAAAATGGGAGCTACTATTAAGGTTGAGGGAAGATCAGCTATAATAGATGGAGTAGAATCACTTACAGGAGCTATAGTTAAGGCAACTGACTTAAGAGCAGGTGCTGCAATGGTTATAGCAGGATTAATTTCTGATGGAGTTACAGAAATAACAAGCATTGAACATATCGATAGAGGATATCCTCATATAGAAGAGAAGTTCAGAATGCTTGGTGCTGATATAATCAGAAAATAAATATTAAATGGGGGAAATATATGATTTTTTGCTCACTATATAGTGGAAGTAGCGGAAATAGTATTTTAGTTGGATCAAAAAACACAAAAATATTAGTTGATGCAGGATTATCAGGCAAGAAAATAATAGAAGGCTTACAAGAAGTAGGGCAAGACCCTAGTGAGATTGATGGTATATTCATAACTCATGAGCATAGTGACCACATAAAGGGAGCTGGAATATTATCAAGAAAGTTTAATATTCCTATATATGCTAATGAACTTACTTGGAAGGCTATGGAGAAATCCCTAGGTAAAATAAAAGAAGAAAATATAAAAATAATGCCTAAAAGAAGCACACTAAGTATAAAGGACGTAGATATAACATCTTTTAATACTCCTCATGACTCAGTGGCTTCAACAGGCTATACTATAAAACACAAAGGTAAAAGTGCAAGTATTGCAACAGATATAGGAACATTTACAGAAGAAATTCTAAGAAACATTAGAGAATCTGATGTAATATTACTAGAAGCTAATCATGATGTTCAAATGGTTAAGTTTGGCCCATATCCTTATGACTTAAAAAGAAGGGTACTTAGTGAAGTAGGCCACTTATCAAATGAAGACTGTGGTAAAGCTATAGTAGATATTATGAAAACTGATAAATACAGAAAAATAATATTAGGACATTTAAGCAATACTAACAATGTACCAGAGTTAGCTGAGCAAGCAGTTATTAATGTGTTAAATGCACATAAGATAAATATAGGTAAAGATTTAGAGCTTAAGCTAGCAGATAGACATAAGCCAAGTAGTTATATAAGTTTTTAAGTAAGGGGAATTTATATGAAAAAAGGGATGATTTTATTAATTCTATCAGCACTTTTATTAGTTTCATGTGGTAAGATAGGAGAAGATAAATTAGCCGCTAGCAACAACGAGAGGGTAAAAACAATAGCTAACGATTTAATTGGCGACATAGATTTATCTTTATATTTTGATGGTACTAAAGATGAGGCTTATCCTAAGATTGAAGAGCAAAAGATTCCTGTTAATGGGGAAGAAATTGTAGGTCAATACTTAATACAAGCACTTATTCAAGGACCTTCGCAAAAAGGAAGTTTAGCGCCTATACTACCTAAGGATACTAAGTTGTTATCTTTTGATATAAAGGATGATATAGCTATCATAAATCTAAGTAAGGAAGCAGTTGTAAATATGAGTGTAGCTAAAGAACAAGCAGCATTAGAAGGAATAACAGCAACCATAACTCAGATACCTAATATAAAAAAGGTTAATATACTTATAGAGAATCAGATGATAAACTCTTTAGGAGGAAATTTTGATGTGAGTAAGCCATTTACTATGCAAGAGATAGTGAATCTTAAGTTAAGTAAATAGGTTATTTTGCAAAAAAATGTAAACAAACAATTTCAGATATATTAAAAATATAGATTTATATCTATATTAATTAGTAAAATATTGAAAAATATTGGCTAAATTATTATAATTTTTATATAGAGTTGATTAAAAAGGAGAAGGAAGTATGAGTTTATATAAGCAATGGACAGACATGGTTGTAGAATATGTTAAAGTTAAAGGAGAAGCTGCATTCTGGAAAGAATATAGTGATGTAGAAACTAGAATCTACAAAGACTTATTAGCTAATCACGCAGAAGTTAAGAAAGCTACAATAGCAGACTTAGCTAAAGAGTATAACACTACAGAAGAGTTCGTAATGGGATTCATCGATGGAATAAACGATAGTTTAAGAAATCCATACGATTTAGAAAAAGTTGAAGGAAGCACAGAATTAGCATTTGATATAGATTTCGAAAGTCTATACTACAATATGTTAGACGCAAAAGCTGACTACTTATTCAATTTACCACAATGGGATGGAATATTCTCAGGAGAAAAGAGAAGAGAAATCCAAGTTAGATACAGAGATTCAAAAACTGTAAGAAATGAAGAAGTTAAAGTTGGAAGAAACGATGCTTGCCCATGCGGAAGCGGTAAAAAATATAAGAAATGTTGTGGAAAATAGTCCACTTTTCAAAATAGGTAGATATTTATATCTACCTATTTTTTTGCTTTTTTATATGCATTAATTAAGATTAATTTTTAGATATATTAAATAGATAACATGATTATATTTTAAGAGTAATTAAGATAGAGTGTTGAAAATATGAGGTAGTAAGTTATAGTTAAAGTATGGGAATGGTATAATTAAAAGTAATAAAGAAGTGGGAGTGATTTTATTATGGATAATAATGTTTTGTGGTTAAGAGAAACTAGAATTAACAAGACTATTGAAGCTTTAAAAGCCAATAATATGAATGGATACTTAGTTAATTCAAAGGATGAATTAATAGAAAAGATTAAAGAGATTACTAATGAAGGTGATGTTGTAGCTACAGGTGGTTCAATGAGTTTATTTGAAACTGGAGTTATAGATCATCTTAGATGTGGAAGATATGAGTTTTTAGATAGATATAAAGAAGGATTAACTCCAGAAGAGATTAAGGCTATTTATAGAGGTGCATTTTCAGCTGATGTTTATTTTTCAAGTGCAAATGCTATAACAGAAGAGGGAGAATTATATAATGTTGACGGTAATGGAAATAGAGTAGCAGCAATGTTATATGGACCAGATAAAGTTATAGTAGTAGCAGGATTTAATAAGATAGTAGCAGACTTAGAAGAGGCTATAGAGAGAAATAGAAAAATTGCAGCACCAATTAATGCAAAGAGATTAGATAGAAAAACTCCTTGTACTAGAGTAGGAACTTGTATGGAGTGTAAGAGTCCAGAAAAGATATGTAGAGAATATACATTAATAAGAAGCCAAGGAAATCCAGATAGAATACATGTTATATTCTTAAATGAAGATTTAGGATATTAAGCTTTAGAGGAAAAGTAGGAGTTATTATTTGCTCCTACTTTTATTTTTTTTATAAAATGATTAATAACAATACTTTTTAATCAGTTATTAGCTAAGCTTTTTTATATAAATTAATAAATTTTTGATGTAAACATACACTTATTGATAAGTAATTAATAGTGAAGTATTGTAAATAAACTTATACCATAATATAATATGAACATGGTTCAGATAATAAGGAGATGAATATAATGTCAAAAGAATTAATGATAGCAATAATATTTATGAATTTAGCGTTAATATTTTATAGTATCGGTGTATGGTCAGAGAAAATACAAAAAACTCTAAAACCATGGCACTTAGGATTTTTCTATTTAGGTTTAATCTGTGATACAACAGGAACTGGAGCAATGGAAAAAATAGCAGGTGGAATAAACCTAAGCTTCCACACAATTACTGGAGCAACTGCTTTAATATTAATGTTAGTACATGCTGTTTGTGCAACTGTAGTATTAGTGAAAAAAGATAAAAATATGATGGCAAAATTCCATAAGTTCAGTATAGTAGTTTGGGTTATTTGGTTGATCCCATTCATTACTGGTGCTGCAATGCACATGATGTAATAAATAAAAAGCTTAGAGTAAAAATAAAGACTTAATTAAGATTAAATTCTTAATTAAGTCTTTATTTATGTTATTATATGTAATGGTAAGTTTGTAGAAAAATAATAAGATAATTAATCATAAAGTAGTAAGTTAATAAGGAGATAATAATGAATATAACAGTTATTTCAGTAGGAAAATTAAAAGAAAAATATTTAAAGCAAGCTATTGATGAGTATTCAAAGAGACTAGGTAGATACTGCAAATTAGAAATAATAGAACTTCCAGATGAAAAGACGCCAGATAATGCATCTGAAAAAGAAGAACTTCAAATAAAAGAAAAGGAAGGTAGATTAATACTTTCAAAAATAAAAGATAATATGCATGTAATTGCAATGGACTTACAAGGAAACCAAATAACTTCAGAGAAGTTCTCAAAGTACATAGAAAACTGTGGAGTAATGGGTAATTCAAACATAGCTTTCATAATAGGTGGAAGCTTAGGTTTATCACAAGAAGTTATAAAGAGAGCAGATTATAAACTATGTTTCTCTAAAATGACATTTCCACATCAATTATTTAGAGTTATGCTATTAGAACAAATTTATAGAGCTTTTAGAATAATGAAGAATGAACCGTACCATAAGTAACGGTAAATAATAGAAAGCAATACTTCAAGTATTGCTTTTTTATTTTAAAATAATTAGGTTTAATTTAATAAATTCTAAATGGTTGTATAATTGGAATAATTATGTATGATAAAATATTATTATAATAACATTATTTTTTAAGGAGAGGAAAATTTTGAGTAAATCAATATTGGATATATTAATTAAAAAAAATGAATTTCCAGTCATATTTATAGGTTCAGGTATTTCAAAAAGGTATCTTATTGGATATCCAAGTTGGGAAGAGTTACTTGAGGAATTATGGAACAAGACAGGGAAAAATAATTTTTTTGGTAGACTTAGTACAATGAGAGAAAAACTAAAAAAAGATGGAATAACAGAAGAAAGTGAATTAGATTTTTTAGTAAATACATTAATTGCAACAGAAATAGAAGAGAAAATTAATGAAAAATTTTTCAGTGATAAATTGGAGATTTATGGGTTAACACAAAAAGAAGCTTATAAAAATATGATATCTCCATTTAAAAAAATATTATCTAATAGATTTTCAAAATATCAAGTTAGAGAAAGTTTTAAAGATGAATTAGTTGAATTTAGAAATATGTTGATGAAATCTCAAATAATATTATCAACAAATTATGATACTTTTATAGAGGATGAATATAATCTTTCAAGTAAATATGGAGTTAAAAAATATATTGGACAGCAAGGATTCTTTAAACAAACATTAGGTTATGCAGAATTATACAAGATCCACGGATGTACCTTAGAACCAAATTCATTAATAATAAATCAATTTGATTATGAAAGATTTGATAAGGACTCTGTATTAATAAGTGCAAAGATTATATCTATGTTGTTACATTCTCCAATAATATTTTTAGGATATTCTCTAACTGATAGAAATATTAGAAAAATAATAAGAGATTTTACAAGCTCATTAAGTGAAGATGAAAAAATAGAGCTAGAAAAGAGATTGATATTGGTACAATGGGAATCAGGAATGAAAGATATAAAAGAAGAGGTAATAATAGATAAAGATTTAGGATGTAGATTAACAGTTATAAAGACTGATAATTTTATAGAAATATATAGAAAATTAGCAAGAATAAATCAAGGGGTAGCTCCTTCTGAAGTGAGACGTTATCAACATGTAATTAAGCAGTTAATAGTAGAACGTGGAAAGGCTGGACAACTTAATACAATGCTAGTTTCACCAAGTGAGCTAGATGATATTGAAAAGGTAATTGGGAATAAAAATATAGTTGTAGCTATTGGTGATAGTAAAATAATATTTAATATGCCTAATATTGTTGAATATATATATGATTATATTTCGGAAAATAATGAACAAAATTTAGATACTATGTTAAGATTTATAGCAAGTCAACAATGTAATTCTATATTACCGATTTTAAAATATGTAAATGAAGATAATATAAGTAAAAGTAGTTTACATGAAAAAGAAAAAGCAAAATTACGAAAAAGATTAAGCAAACAAGCAGATTTATCTGTTCAATTAGATGCACTACAATACAAAAAGGATTATAATAGATTGGATGAAATTATAAATGGAGAATTTGCTAAATATAAGGAATACTCACTAATAGCTTATAATTTTGATAAAATAGGGATTGATAATATAAAAAAATATATACTTAAAGAAGTAAAGATGAGTATGGATAGTGGAGAGATTACTATAGATACTGGTTTAAGAAGATTAGCATTGATATATGATTTAAAGAATAGTATATAGGTTAATGAGAGAACTTTATGAATTAATTATATATTAAGATATGGAGTATAAAGATTTGAGGAAAAAATTAATAAATTTTGCTGATATAACCAAAATTTATAATGAGATATATTTTAATGATGGTTATTCTAAAATACAACAGAAAGTAGTAACTGAGAAGGTCAGAAGAATGGCTTTAAAGATAGATAATAAAAATTTTAAAAATTTTTTAGCTATTGAAGAATTAAATGCCGAAGAAGAACTGAAATTTTTTAAAAAAGCAATAAAACCTATAAAAAATAAGGAGACAAAATTTAAATATAAAACATTTTGTTTAATTATTACGATGATGATAATTAGTCGTGAAGAACATAGTATTATTGAAGGTATTAACAAAGATATAATAATAAAAGATGACTTAGATAAAGAATTATTAAAAAATAAAGTTTATAAAAAGAAAAATATTGTAAAAAATATTTGTAGCAACAATTTTAAAGATTCTAGAAGAAGAAGAGTTAAACGAAAGAAAATAAAACGACTTTGTAGTGAAGTAGAAAAGAATACTAAATTATCTAAAATAAATGGAAAGCGAAAAATAAGAAAAATAACTTTTAGGGAATTTTTAGATAAAGGAATGGATATATCATTTAGAATAATAATGTATTACATTGATTTTTTAAGATTTAGAATGAGATGGATTGATATAGCATTAGCTAATGAATTTTTAATGATAAGTGGTATGAGTTATTCAAGTAAATGTATATTAAAAGAAAAAATTAATAAATTTTTAGAAAAAGAAATATATAAAAACAATAAATGTATAGCTATTAACAATGAATTAAATAAAGAAGAAATTAATAAAATTTTAGACAATAGATTTAAAGATATTGTTTTGAATAGATTGATTAAATAATAAGATTAAGATATTGATTATAAATCAATATCTTTTTTTATTTAAAATTAGAATATAAGCCATTTATGATGATAATAAAGGTTGAAATTTACTTAATTTAATAATAATTTTTAAAAACAGTAAATTTACTATTAGAAATATATATTATCCTAAAAGTATAAAGTTAGAATAAATGGAGGGATAAGAAATGAGTGATAAACACTTAAAAAAAATATTTAAAAATAAAGGTGAAGTTTTAGATGAAGAAGCTGTTAAAGAAGTAAAAGCTAAAAAAAAGTTAAAGAAATTATATCAGCCTATAAATAATAATTCAAAAGAACTAGATTATTGTAAAAAAGAAAAAAAGAAAGATAAGAAGAAAAAGAAAGATAAAAATATATGTAATAGTATATTTTCAGAATTAGATTTTGAAAAAGATAAATTAAATGAAATCAGTTATTTAAAAAATCAGGATCATAAAGGGATAAGTCATAATAGTATAGTTTGGAAAATAATTTCTGAGAAAGAAGTTATATTTAATAATTACTTAATGAAGTACAATGATGATTATGGATATTTTGACAAATTAGATAATCATAGAGCTAGAGTATTCATTTATTCCAAAATTCCACAATATGGATTAAAAGTTCTTAAGGATTATGATATTGTAAGTATTTTAAACTTGCTAAAGATACACCCAGCTATTCAAGTTTATGATGATAGTGAGGATAGAAATAAAAAACTTATAAATTGCCAAAATTGTGTTTTAAAAATAAGTAAAAATAAAGAGATAGAGATTAAGGAACATAGTAAAAAATATTTGTTTTTAAATTTTATTAATGCTAAATATTTAGAAGATGATGAATATGATTTTAAAAATTCGAGATTTAGATTTTTTATTGAATCATTAGCTAATAATGATGAAGAACTAATGAGGTTAATAAGACAAGTTATGGGTTATTGTTTTTCTAATTTAAATAATGCTAAGAAAGCGTTTATATTCTATGGAAAATCTAATACAGGAAAAAGTGTTTTATTAAATTTATTAATTAACATATGTGGTGAAAATAATGTTTCTAATATAGAAATGCAAGGTTTAAATAAACGTGAAAATATAGCAATTTTATATGGTAAAAAATTAAATGTTTGTAATGAGTTGCCTGATTATAAAATGACTGATACAGGTGTGTTTAAAGCGTTGGTTAGTGATAATGATAAAGTTACAGGTAAAGCGTTGTATAGTAACCCATTCGCGTTTTATAACAAAGCAAAGTTAGTTTTTGCGTGTAATAATATGCCAAGTTTAAACTCTAATAAAAGTTTAGATTACAATGCATTTTTTAATAGACTAATAATTATTCCTTGTTTGAATAGTATTCCTTCACATAAGCAAGATAAAAACCTCTTCAAAAAACTTTTAAAAGAGAAAGATTTAATTTTTACTTGGGCTATGGGTGGGTTACAAGAGTATATAGATAATGGGAATCAGTTTATAGAACCTAATCTTACTAAAAAATTTATGATGGAGTATGTAGCATCAGTAAACATGGTAGATTCATTCATAAAGGAGCTTTGTGAATATAAAGAAGGAGAATATAGTTTTAAATATGAAGTTGAAGAGTTATTTATAGCTTATTATGGACATAAAAAGGAAACAATGCCTAAAGAATCAGAAATAAAAGAGTTAATAGAAAAATTAAGAAAAGATTATTTATATAAAAGAATTAATAGAGATGGAGAAAATAAATATGGCTTTTTAAATTTAAAACTTTTAGTGTGATATTGGAACTTTGGAATTGTGGAATACGGATTAAATAGATTTTTAAATATATATTATAAAAGTGATGATGAAAGAAGGGTACTTTATGGAGGCAGATAGTTTAGAAATTATCATTGAGATGATAAGTGAGGTTATAGGTAATATTATTGAAGTGGAGGAATAAACAACATGAAAAGAGCTGTTATATATGCAAGAGTAAGTACTGTAGAGCAAGCAGAAGAAGGTTATAGTATAGATGCTCAACTTGATATGGTTAAAAACAAGTGTGTAAATGAAGGAAGAATTGTAGTTGATAATTATGTGGATAGAGGTATAAGTGGTAAGTCATTAAAGAATAGATTAGCTTTGCAAAGGTTACTTGAAGATATAAAAAATGGAGAAATTGATGAAGTTTGGGTTTGGAAGACAAATAGATTAGCAAGAAATCACTTAGACTTGCTTAATATTATAAATATATTTGATAAATATAATGTTTCATTTAAAAGTTGTACTGAGCCATTTGAAACTAATACAGCTACAGGTAAATTATTATTAAATTTACTAGCTTCTATTGGAGAATTTGAACGTGAAACAATTGTAGATAATGTAAAAATGGGTCATAAAGAACGTGCTAAAAGAGGAGAATGGAATGGTGGACGAGTCTTAGGGTATGACAGTATAAGTTTAAATGGAGATGAAGAAAAGAAGGTTCTTGTTATTAATAAAGAAGAGGCTATCGTAGTGAAAAAAATATATGATTTGTATTTAAGTGGATTAGGACTTAAAGCAATTACAAATAAGATGAATAAAGAAGGATATAAAACAAAAAAGAATAATTTCTTTAGTATATCAGGAATTAAAGAAATATTACTAAATCCACTATATTGTGGAGATATTAGGTATAACTACAGAGAAAATTGGAGTGAAAAGAGAAGAAGAGGTATAAATAAAAACCCTATAATCGTAAAAGGAAAGCATGAAGCTATAATTTCTAAAAAAGAATGGAATGAAGTTCAATGTCTTTTTAAGAGCAAAAGTAAAAGACCAGCACGAGTTTTTGATGGGAGTTATTTATTAACAGGATTATTAAAATGTCCAGTATGTGGAGCGTCAATGGTAGCAGGAAGAGTGAAAACTAAATCAAAAAATGGAGAAGTAAAGGTAATAAGATATTACCATTGTGGAAATTGGAGAAATAAAGGGAGTGCAGTTTGTAAAAGTAATGGAATACGTGCTGATAAGGCAGAAGAGTTTATTATTAATAAAATAAATAATATTCTTAAAAATGAAAATCTATTGAATGAGGCAGTAAATAAGTTTAATAATAAAAGTTTAGTTGGAACAGAGCCAATTGAAGAAGAAATAAAATTAGTTGACAGTAAGCTAAATAGTTTAAATTTTAAGAAGAACAAGGTTTTTGAATTATATGAGGATGGAATAATAGAGAAAGAAATTCTGAAATTAAGAATAAAGGTGTTGGAGGAATCAATTGAATTAAATTTTAAGAGAAAAAAAGAGTTAGAGGAAAAGATAAGAGATAATACTATTAAAAAAGTTAATTTTAAAGATGTGAAAATAGTATTAAATAAAATAGCTGATATATTTAGTAAGTTTAGTAAGGAAAATCAAAAGATGTTATTACACTTATTGATTGATAAGATAACAATAAATGAGAAAAGAGAAATTAAGTCTATAAGTATAAAATTTAATGATGAAGTAAATGAAAAATTTATTAAGATAAATAAGGGTGAGCCATTGGGTTCACCCTTTTTCTTTTATATAGAATTTTAATATATAAGAGAATTTTACAAGAGATAATTCAAGTGAAAAGATATAAAATTTGAATTAATATAAAATTTGGATTAATATAAAACTGTTATATCTTATATTGTAATAAATAGTATTTATAGGAAGGGGAGTATTAAAATGAAAAAGAAAAAAATGATTGTTTTAGTAGTAATAGCTATTATATTTATAGGAATAGGAGGAGTGGTATTAGGAATCAATATTGTAAAAGATAAAAAAATTGATAAATTATTAAGTACTTCAACAACTTATATTAATAATAAAGAATATGATAAGGCTCTTGCAACGCTAGATGTGATTTTGAGTGAAACAGATAATGAAAAAGCTAATAAAGAAAAACAATTAATAAATGATTATTTAAATGCTAAAAAAGCTTATGATTCAAAGAACTATAATGAAGCTTTAAATGATATAAATAAAATTGGAAATATATCAGAGTATAAAGGATTAGGTGAGGATGTTAATTCGTTAAAAAGTAAAATTGAAACAAATATAAAAGAAGAAAATGAAATAAATCAATCAATAAAGAATATAAAAGAACTTATTGATAAAAAGGATTATAATTCAGCTAAAAATAGTATAAATGATTTAAAGAAAAAGGATTTAAATGATAAATATAATGAAGAAGTATCTAAATTAGATGAAATAGTAGATAAAAATATTAAGAAAGAAGAAGAGGAAAAGGCTAAAAAGCAAAAAGAACAAGAGGCTAAAGAAAACCAGATTCCAGAATCTAAAAGTCCAGTATTTGGAGAAAAAACTCCTTGGTCAAAAGATGGATATACATCTTATAAGGGAATAAGATTACCATTACCAAATGGAGATCCAACACAAATATCAGGGAAATTATTAAACCAAATATGTAAATTACCTGTTGATGAAGCGTTTAAAATATTAAAGAACTATGGTTGGAGCGATAAGGGAGCTTATGAAACAATATACGAATACCAAAATGGTATTAATTAAGAGGATGAATATTTTTATTCATCCTCTTTATTTATATAAAAAATAATGAATTTTAAAAGGATTAATTCAAATGAAAAAATATACAAATTTAATTATTATAAATTTGTATAAATAGAATTTTTAGGAAGGAGATATAAAAAAAGATTATATTTTAAAGGAGGAATTAGAATGAAATTTTTTAAAAAAACACATATAATTGCGTTTATTATGATTGGGATTTTAAGTTCAATATTTATTGGGTGTGGTTCAAGTAAGAATTTATCTTTAGACTCTTTACTTGAAAATCTTCAAAATGGAGATATAAGTAAAGCAAAAAATTTAATGATTAAATCATCTAATGATGAGAGTTTTAAGTTATATGATTTAGATTCAATATCAGGTGATATTGAAAAAGCTTATTATAAAAAGATAACTTTTAAAGTTGTAAAAATGGATGAGCAAGATAAAACAGCCAGTGCAAAAGTTAAATTTGAATATCCTGATATGAATGACTTAAATCAAAAGTCTTTTAAAGAGGTCTTTAAAGATAAGGAAGCTATTAGTGTAGATGATTCAAACAAAAAGATAGTTGAAAATATAGTAAATAATCTTAATAATGACTCATTTAAGAAAATAGATAAGGAGATAGATTTAGACTTTGAAAAGGGAAATGATGATTGGTTAATTAAATTTAATGAAGACCTTGATTCTGTTTTATGTAAGCCTCTTAATGATATATATATTGTTTGTGATGGAACTAAATATACTATAGAGGGTTTGAAAGCTCTTAAAAATCTAGATGTAGATTGGTTTAAGAAAAATAGTGATGGATTTAAAAATGAATCTATAGATGAAGAAAGTAAAAAATATATGAAATACTTAGTTAATATATCAAAGCGTGATAAAATAAGTTTTAATGATTACAAAGTAGAAGACGATAGTTTGAGTATAAACACAACAATTGAATCTCCTGATATTTGTAAACTATATAAAGATAATTATGATGACATGGAAGAAAAATTTATGAATCAGGCTACAGAAACAAATGCTGAAGAAGTATCATTTAAGTTAATTAGTGATTATTTAAATAATAAAAAATTTGATATGATAGAAAATAGATTAGATATAACTACTGAATATAGTATATCTGACAATAAAGTTAAATTCAGCTTTGATAATGGATTAGGAATAGAAAATTTATTTAATGCTATTTTTGGAAATATAAATAATATGGGTAATTTTTAGATATTAAAAGGAAGCATAAATTTTTATGCTTCCTTTTAATTTATATAATTAAGAATTTTACAAGTAATAATTCACATGAAAAGACATTGAATATTGCATATGATTTTAAGAGAATATTGATTTTTGAGGTGTAGGATGACATGAGAAAGCCAAATGAAGATTTTAAAGGCATATATAAAAATATTGCTGATTTGTTAGGAGAAGAGGCTACTATAAAGTTATATAAAAATTATAAAGGACAACAAATAACGTTTCCTATGAGATTGTATTCTAAAGAATATGTTTTAAGGATTATAAAAGATAAATATAATGGTAACAATTTAACTGAATTATCTAGAGAATTAGATTATTCTGAAAGGTGGATGAGAAAACTTATAAATCAAATTGAGTAAATAATGTAGTTAGAAATATATATTATAGAAATGATTCATAAAGACTCTACTAATTATTAAAATTGTAGATTACAAATAGTAATTATTATAATTTTAAATATATATTATAATGGTGATATGGATAAATACATTTATAGTGGAGGGGTTGGATATATGAATAAAGATAATCAACGTATTAAAATAACAAAGTTTCTTCAATGGAATGATAAAAATGGTTATTATACAGATGAAGAATGTGATTTAGAAGAAGAACCTAGAATGACTTATGAAGAGGCAGTTAAGTATTTCTTCGGAGTATTAAATGATGACTTTTATTATAATATAGTAGATAATATTTTTGAGTTAACTTATGAAGAAGCCATTAATTATGCAAGAGAGAATGGTTTTTATGATAAGACATATGATAAGTTAGTGTTATTAATAAATAATGAAGATGTAACAGAAGAATTTTATAGAAGTTTAATCTAAAGGGGCTATTACCTATATATTTAGGTAATAGTTTTTGTTTTATATGGAATAAAGAGAACTGATTATTAAATAGTAAATAATTAGTTCTCTTTTTAATTTTAAGGAGTGATGAAAAGTGAAAAAAAGAATTAATTTGGTTTCAGTAAAGCTTATAAAAGAAGGATCTATTTTATATGGTCAAAGAAGAGTATTAAGTCCAAAAGAAGCATTTGATTTAGGGAAAAAGTTTTTAGTGGATTCTGATAGAGAGAAAATGATTTTACTTTGTTTAGATAGTAAAAATCAACCAACAGCTATTAATACTGTTAGCATAGGGTGTTTAAACTCATCAATAGTTCATCCTAGAGAAGTTTTTAAGGTGGCTATATTAAGCAATTCAGCTTCAATAATTGTGTATCATAATCATCCGTCAGGTGATGTTAAGCCTAGCAAGGATGATATTAATATAACTCAAAGGTTAAAAGAATCAGGGAAAATATTAGGTATAGATTTAATTGACCATATAATAGTAGGTTCAAGTGAAATGTATTATAGCTTTAAAGAGAAAGGAAATATTTAAATATGTTTATTAAAAATAATAGATATATAACAAGAGGAATAAATAAAGAGTTGGATTTAAGATTACAACTTATTCTTTGGAATATTATTGATAGTCTAAAAGAAGAGGGGAAAGACCTTGATTACTTACAAGTTTTCAAACTAAGAAAGTATGAAGAGAAAATTATAATTGAACATAATCAGGAAGTACCAAAATATAAAGAAAATTATGTTCTAGATTTAAATGACATAGAGATTAATAAAATTATAAAAGTCTTTGTAATAGATAGTGAAGATTATTCAACTATGATGTTAGCAGAGGAGTATTAGGAGGTAAGATGATGAGGAAATTAAGTAAAGTGAAGACATTTGAATATAGTTCAAATGAATTACTTGGAGTAATGAGATTTGATTTTTATGACGGAGGATTATCTAATCAATGGAATCCTAGAGATTTAATAATTGAATTGAATGATAAAAAAGAAATAGATTTAAAGAAGTTGCAGAAAGAATTAAACTACATTCAATTTGACTTGATAAAGAACTTTGATAATGTAGTAAGTATTTGTAATGGTAAAGGATATGATAATGAAACTTTAGTTTATATAGATTTAGACATTGCTAAATTTGTAATTAAATTAGTTCCTCTTAAGGATGATTATTCATATATCTATAGTTATTTAAAGGAGAGAAAATAATGGATTTAAATAAGATTATTAAGATAGTAGGAAGTATTTTAATCGTAATAGTGGAAGTTTTAGATGATAAATAATTAAATTTTATGGTGTATATGAATATAAGAAAAGAGGTTGTTATCATGAATTCCGCTTCTCTTATATTTTTTAGTTAATATATAATTTTTTAGATTGGATTATTAACTAATTGATGAATAAAATTAAGCTCTAAGGAAAGAATTTAAGAAAAATAGTGGACCGATTTTGACAAAAATGATATAATTACAAAGACATAATATTTCAAGAGGTGTGAAAATGAGTAAAATAGCAATTTCATTTTTTGCAGGAGCTGGTGGATTGGATATAGGAATACATGAAGCTGGGTTTGATGTAAAATTGAGTGTAGAATTAGAAGAAAAATACTGTGTGACATTAAAACAAAATAATCCTACATTTAATGTAGTAAATGGAGATATTATGGATTATTCAAAAGAAAAAATATATAGTGATGCAGGATTAAATTATAATGATGAGATTGATTTAATATTTGGTGGTAGCCCATGTCAGAGTTTTAGTACAGCTGGTAAACGACAAGCCTTTTCGGATGAAAGAGGAAAAGCTATGTTAAAATTCATTGAGTTAATTGAAGAGGTAAAACCAAAAGCATTTTTATTAGAAAATGTAAAGGGGTTATTATCAGCAACATTAAAACATCGTCCTTTAAATCAAAGAGGAAAAGATTTTCCTCCATTAGATGAAGATGAGGAAAATGGAAGTGCATTAAGGTATTTATTAAATCAAGTCAAAGATTATAACGTTGTATATAAAGTGGTAAATTCAGCTGAATATGGAGTTGCTCAAAAAAGAGAGAGAGTAATTTTTGTTGGAATAAGAAAAGATTTAAACAAAGTATATGAATTTCCAAATCCTACTCATGGAGTAGGAAGAAAATATCCATTTGTTACATTCAATCATGTAATACAAAGCTTAGGGGATATAGAACATAATTATGTTAAGTATTCAGAGGAAAGATTAAAATATATGAAATTAATACCTAAGGGTGGAGGAAATTGGAGAGATTTAAATGAACAAATAGTTGAAAAAGCTATGGGTGGAGCATATAAATCAGGTGGAGGTAAAACTGGATATTTTAGAAGAATAAAAGCTAATGAACCAAGTCCTACATTACTAACATCTCCAATACAGAAAAGTACTAATATAGGGCATCCGTATGAAGATAGACCTTTAAGTATAGAGGAATATATTGCTATTCAAGGATTTCCTAAGGGATATAAAATAAATGGAACAATTAACAATAAATATACTCAGATAGGAAATGCAGTTCCAGTAAAATTAGCAAAAATATTAGGTGAAAAATTAATAGATATATTATATGAGTAGGATTTAATATCCTACTTTTTTTCTTATTTTCTTAGTTTTAATGTATAATATAAGATAAATACAATGAATAACAGGGATGGGATATATATGAACATTGAAACTAAAAATAAAGTTGAAGAGCATTTAAGAAGCGTAATGAAGAGAATCTTAGAAAAAAGAACCATTCATGAGCCATTTAATGAGGAAGATATAAAAAATAAAAATCCTTTTGGATATAGATTAGTACCAATAGAAGTTTGGAAAGGTTCTAAATTTGAACGTTCATTTGTTACATCTTTGGGACAAGGTATATTTGAGCAAATAGCAAAAATAATAGCAGAAGGCTCAGGAGCTGTAGCAGAAAATCAATATGTAAAATCTATTAGATTAAATTCATGGCAAATAGAAAGAATAGACAATATATTAGATAAACAAAGAAAGCAAAGAAAAATAGCTAAGAATAAAGCTAAAGATAATTCTAATAGAGTAAAAACTATAAATGAAGAGTTAGAATTTTTAAGAGAGCTAGAAACTGATAGATACCAAGATGTTAATGTTTTATTTGATTTATATATTAAGCGTGAAAATGGAATGGAAGAATATTATTCATTAAAAACAGTAAAGCCTAATTTAGACCAAACTGAAACAGCGAAAAAGGACATGCTAAGATTAATGACAGCAGAAGAAAATTCAGAAGCATATTTTGCATTACCTTATAATCCAGCTGGTGAAGGGGAAATATATAAATTAGCACATTCAATACCATATAAATTATTTGATATGGATAATGATGAGAATGTTTTAATAGGAAAAGATTTTTGGAATAAGATAGGTGATAATGATAATACCTACGATGAATTATTAGATATATTCAATAAGGTAGGAGAGGAATATATTATTAAGATTAAGAGTGAATATTTTGGTATTAAATAATATAGAATTTAAGAGAAGTTTATAATATCACATTCATAGTATAGTATTATTCATATAAATACAGGCTATTATATGGGTTTTACATATTATGAATTGTGATTTTTTTTGTAAATTTACCGTTCGTTTAGTAACGGTGAACCGTACCATAAGTAAATAAGAGCTTATAAATTAGTATTCAATTCAAGTTATTTATAAAAATGCTTAAAAAAGGTTGCAATTAATTATATACTATGTTATTATAAAATAGTAGCAGAGTAGCTAACAAAAAAAGTTTCATTTAGATAAATAGTTCTCAAAATTAGAGATTATATATCAATTTAGAATCTTTAATTTTAGGAGGAATATTTATGTCAGATAAAACATTAAAATGCAGAGATTGCGGAGAAGAATTCATATTTTCAGTAGGAGAGCAAGAATTCTACAAAGAAAAAGGATTTGAAAATGAGCCAACAAGATGTTCAGCTTGTAGAAGAGCTAAAAAAGAACAAAATAGAAGATAATTTAAGATTATTATAGGTTGTAGTTTAAACTACAACCTTTTTTTATGAAAAAAATAGTTTAAGGTAATTTGTTTTTGTGTATAAAATAGCTTTAGAAGCTGTATAGTAAAATTTAATGTTTTAACTATTATTTTTGATGTTATAATATTAAAGATAAAAACGTAAATTAAAATATTAAGAAATGAGGATATTTTTTATATGAAAAGATATGCGATACTTGCAAATCCAGGACATAATCGTATTTATTTTGATACAGCACTTAAGATTTCAGTTTCTGAATTAGAAGCAATTGCAGATGCTTATGATATGGAGATAAGTGATATAGAAGAAGGAGACATGGGACTTCCAGCTTCTATATGTTTTTCAACTAAGAGAGAGCTAAATGAAGAAGATTTTAAAGCCTTAGGATTTTCATCAATATACTATGCTTTATTTGAAATAGTTGAAGATGGGCTTTTAAGACCAATAGTTGTGCCAGATTTTCATACTTTCCCAGAGAGTATGGTCCAAATATTAAAGTACAATGGAAAAACTAATGAGCAATTTACAAGACTTATGGTTAACCTTGCTTTAAGTGCTTGCAAAACAGGTAGTAAGAAAATAACTTTACTTGATCCTATGTGTGGAAAAGGAACTACTTTATATGAAGGATTCATAAGAGGCTTTGATGTTAGAGGAATAGAAATCAATGAGCAGTGGGTTCAGGAGATTCAAACATATGTTGTTAGGTTCTTAAAAGAAGGTAAGTATAAACATAGAGTTGAGAAATCTAAAATATCAGATTCTAAAAAGAAGAAGGTTGCTAATGTATTTAATTTAACAGCAGCAGCAAAAAAAGAAGACTTCAATGCAAAAGAAGTTCAAACATTCCAGTTATTCAACTCAGATACAAGAAAAGCAGATTTATTAATGAAGAAAAAGTCATGTGACATAATAATATCTGATTTACCTTATGGGGTTCAGCATGGAAGCAAAAATGATAAGAGTTCAGTAATGGAGAGAAGTCCATTAGGACTTTTAAAAGAAGCTATACCAGCATGGCATACTGTTTTAAAAACTAAAGGAAGCCTAGTTTTATCATATAATGAATTCACAATGAAATATGATGATGTAGCAATAGCTTTAGAAAAGAATGGCTTTAAAGTTTTAGATGAAACTCCATATAATAATTACTTACATAGAGTTGATCAATCAATAAACAGAAACTTAATAGTAGCAATTAAAGCTTAATAAATAGGAGAATCACAAAATGTGATTCTCTTTTTTTATAAAAATAGGACTATATCAAGTTTTGATACAGTCCTATTTTGTGGGTTTACGATTATATTATTATGAAAAACATCTTTTAGTTGTTTATTTTAGCTTTCTTTTTATTAATATTTATAGTTATTTGTAATATTACTAAGCCTAGTAATGCAAATACTGCACCTAATAATATAAATGTGAAGGCACCATTCCATCCGTAAGCATCAGCTATTAAACCTATTACGAAGTTAGCACTAAATTGACCAACTAAGTAAGCTGTTAATCCAGCAAAACCATCAGCTGAACCTACTGCGAATTTTGGAACTAGGTCTATTAAGCTTAAGTTTACAAGCATAGCTGGTCCATATATGAAGCAACCAACGCAGGCAACAGCTATCATAGTTACTAAGAAGCTATCTGTTTTCCAGTAAGCAAATACAGCTGCGAAAACACCTAACATACATAGTATTCCAAGTGGAGCTCTATTTCCTTTAAATACTTTATCTGATAACCATCCGATTAATATAGTTGATGGTATTGCAGCATATTCGAATAAGAACATTGCCCAACCGGCTTCATCAAATGAGAATCCTTTTGCTTGTGTTAAATAAACAGGAATCCAGTCAACCATACCTTGTCTTACTATATATACGAATATATTAGTTATAGCTAATATCCAAATAAACTTATTTCTTAAAACATACTTAAACATAATATCTGTCATAGAAAGATTATTTACATTTACATCTTTGTCATCATTTATGATATCTTCATCTTCATCATGAATTTCTGGTAAACCTACTGATTGAGGAGTATCTGCTCCTATTACATACATTATTAATGCTATTACAACTGCTATTACTGCAGGAACTAGGAACAAACTTCTATAGTTATTAGCTCCGAAAGCAAATAATGCCATTGTTGATAAAGGTTCAACAAGTCCTCCACCTATATTGTGTGAAGTATTCCAAGTACTCATGACAAGACCACGCTGATCTTTCTTAAACCACTTTCCTATTACTATATGACATGATGGAGCACCCATTGATTGGAATATACCATTTAAAATCATTAAAATTATAAACATCCAAACTTGAGTTGAAAATGCTAATCCAACGTTTACTAATGCAGAAGCAAGTAATCCTACTATTAAGAATTTTTTTACGTTAGATTTATCTGCTAATGTACCAAGTACAAATTTACTAAGTCCATATGAAATTGCGAATGCACTATTTATAAGTCCTATTTCAGCTTTTGAAAAGTGAAGATTAGTTATTAATAATGGCGCTGACATTGAGAAATTTTTTCTCACAAGATAGAAACACATGTATCCTAATACAATCATTAAGAAAACACGTACACGATAGCTCTTGAAAGCACCTTTTATTTTGTCTTCAGGTAATTGTTTTTTTGCTGGTGCTGGTTGTAAAAAACTAATCACTAACAAAACCTCCTTAAAAAATTTAATATATTTATTCTACGGAAGTAATGTTAACGGTTTTAAATATTAGAAAAACATCACAAATATATTAGAAATGTAACAATTTGTGATGTTTTTGACAAAGTTTTATTAGTTTTCTTTCCATATTTTAAGAGCATTATTATCATTAGCGGAGGGTTTAGGAGTATTATACTTTTCAGAAGTTTCAAATTCTAATATTGGTGTTGAATATGAAAAATCCTTAAGACGTTGTTGTGTTTTATTTGAGATAATGAAATCTACAAAGGCTTTAGAGGTATCTAAATTTGTTTTTTTATTTATGATTCCAATTCCATGTATGTCCACTCCAAAGTTTTTAGGAGTTATTATTATAAAGTTAGATTCTGTTTTTTTCATAAGTTGAATATTACTTAAATAAGCAATTCCTATAGTGTATTCTCCAGAAGCTATATTTTGAACAACATTGTATCCTCTAGTTGATAATAAACCTGCATTGGATTTGATTTTTTTGATTATATCAGTGTATTTTTCTTCACCTAAATATTCATCTAAATGATTTAAAAAGCTATATCCTGTACCAGATGTTAATGGATTTGGCATGGCGATAGCACCTTTAAATTGAGGATTTGCTAAATCCTCAAAGGTTTTAGGTAACATGAGATTACTAAAATTTTTGTTCCAAGAGTCTATATTAATAACTATTGAAAAAGGATGAACCTCAAAAGCTGTCCATTTTCCAATTTTTGATTTAAAGCTATCAGTTATATAGTCACTATTTTGGGGAATATATTGTATTAATGAATCAGATTTATTTAACTTTTGTAAGCTTAATTTGGTTCCGCTTAAGAATATATCTGCTTTAGGAGATTTTTTTTCATCTTCTATCCTAGAGATAGCTTCTTGCGTAGGTAATTGTATGTATTCATAAGAACAATTTGTTTCTTCTTTAAATAACTCTAAAATAGATTTTGTTTCCTCTTCTCTTAAACAGGAATATACAACTAAATGTTTCCCAGATAGATTTGGAATAGATTGTTTACTAACTTTTTTTATAAGGATTATAGAAAAAATTAAAATAAATATGCAGGCTAAAGTACTAAGTAATTTATTTTTTTTATTAAGTTTAAATTTCATCTAAATTTCCTTCCATATATATTTTTTTTCCGTTATCATCAGCTAAAAATTGAATAATTATATATTTAGGATAAACATCTATATATATTAAGTTATCTGTTTGAGATTCTATGTTTTTATTTATTTTAATTTTTAAAGTATATAACTTAGAATCTGAAAGTTTTGTTTTATTAAGCTTATCTTTATCATTCATGATTTTAAACTTTGATAATTTAAAAACTAAAATTTCTTTTTCTTCTTCTGTTAAGTGAGATTCTTCAGAATCTTTTATACATAATACATTTGAATTTGCATTATTCAATATATCAATTAGGTGTTTATATGTATTAAAATAGTTCATAAGTTTTTTATGTAAGTTATTTGTTAGATAAGAATCACCTGTATAATCCTCATTATTAAAAATTAGAGTATTATTTAATGAAAATGTATCTACTTTATTGTTATATACTATTCTTCCATAAATTTTTGCCGATGAGTTTTTACTTTCTAAAATTTCATTTTCCTTAGAAGATGAGTTCTTTATTGAACTTATTAGATCTAGTATATTATCCATTTCTAGTTTGTTTGTTATGTGTGTATCTCTATAAAAATCAGTATTTATAATTATTTGTTCTGGTATTGATACATTTAATGATTTTAGAGCTGTTTCTTTATTTTCAACAACAGTAACTTTTCCGTACAAAGTATTTGAGTTATTATTAAATAAAAATATTAAACATGCAATAAAAGCAAAAAATAATAATAAAAAGTAAAAAATATATTTTTTCATGCTTAAATCCTTTCAAATATTACTTTGAACTATGTTTATAGAATATAATTCTACAAGTAGTTCCTTCATAAAGTTCACTTTCTAATAAAAAATCACCGTTTTGTTTCTGCATAATATCTTTACAAATATTGATACCAAAGCCATGTCCATCTTTGCTAAGTGGATTTTTAGTATCAAAACCAATACCATCATCTTTTATAGTTATTTCAAAATAATTTTCAGCTATTCTTGAAGATATATCTATTACCTCACAGCCACTATATTTTATTGCATTATCTAATATATTTAAAAAAACTTGTTTAGTTTTGTTATAATCACCATAAGCAAAGTGAAGTATGCAAGTATTTTTAACGACTATATGATAATTATCTAATCTAGGTTTAAGTAGGGATATACATTCATCTAAAATTTTTCTTAAGTTTATAAATTCATTTGTAATTTGAAAGCTATCCTTTTCATTTTTAGCTATGGTTAAAATCTCATTTACTAGATCTAAAAGTCTCTCACCTTCAGCTCTTATACAATCAGAACTCTCTTTTAATTGTTCCTTATCTTTTAATTCGGGGATGACATAAGAAAATCCAATTATAGATGTTAATGGAGTCCTAAATTCATGTGATATATTATCAAAAAATTCTTTTTGATTTTTTTGAGATTTCTTTATTTCATTTATGTATAAATTAATATTTTCACTCATTTCATTAAAGGTATTTGCCAATACTTCAGTCTCATCTCCACTTTTAATATAGATACGTTCCTTATAATTTCCTTTGGATATATTTTTTGAATAGTTAGTAAGCTTAATAAGTGGATAAGTTATCTTTTTTGCAAAAGTATAGAAAAGATAAATCCCTATTATGGCAAATATTAAAGCGACTACTAAAACTGTATAAAAAGATTTTCTTACGATATTAAAAGTATTGATATCCTTAAAGATAAATCTTATAATTCCACAAGTCTCATTATTATAAAAAACTGGAGAGGAAATAAATATATTAGGAATGCCATCAATATCCTCTATTATGTATGCTTTATTACCTTTAGAAGCTTCATCAACATCTTTATTGTATTGAGAAATGTCCTTAGTGTTATTTGTGTCAGAAATTAAATCTTTAGAAGCATTAAAAAATTGAACTCTAAAGTCAAACATTTCTTTTAATTCATTACATATATAAGGAGCAAATTCTTCTAAGGTAGTATTTATATCATTATTCTTATTTTCATTTATTATATTTTCAGCATAGATTTGAGCAGATTTACTATCAGCAATAAGCGAGTTAATAGTACTATTTAATAAATTAGTTCTTAATATTCTAAATGTTAGTGTACATACACATATTATTATGGGAATTAGTATAAAAATACTTGTTATAACTATTTTACTTCGTATATTTAATTTTAGGTTCTTATTGAACATCTATTTTATATCCTAATCCATATATAGTTTTTATGTAATTTTGAAATGGACCTAATTTCTTTCTAAGTCTTTGAATTAGCATATCTACAGTTCTACTTGTTCCTTCAAAATCATATCCCCATATCTTTATTAATAGTTCATCTCTTGTAAAAACTTTTCCTTTGTTTTGGCATAGATAACTTAAAAGTTGAAACTCTTTAAAGGTTAAATCTATGTATTCATCATCTAATAAAAGTTTTTTTTCATTTATAAATAATTTTAATTTCCCTAGAGTTATTTCATCTTCATTAGAATTTTTCTTAGGGTAAACTGAACGTTTTTTTATTACATTTAATCTTAATAATAATTCTGTGCTATTAAATGGTTTAGTTATATAATCATCTGCACCTAACTGCAATCCAAGCAATTTATCGCTTATATTACATTTTGCTGTTAGCATAATTATAGGAATATCCTTAATTTTTTTGATTTTAGGTATTAAATTAAAACCATCAATATCAGGAAGCATAGCATCTAGTATTATTGCATCTGGTTCATTTTCTAGCAGTATATCTATTGCGGATAAAGCGTTTTCAGAAAGTAGAACTTCATATCCTGCAACTTCTAATGTTATTTTTAACATCTTTAGTATGCTAACTTCATCATCTACAACTAAAATTTTCACATTAAAACCTCCTTCTCAATTTAAAAACAATACTTCTATTATACCAAATAGAAAAAATTTTAGAGTACTTTTAAATATAAATTATAAGGTCATTTATATTTTTATTCCTGTAAATTTTAATAATATGGTTTTTTCATATTTCCAATAGTATAATTTAAAGTAATATATTGTAATTAAATGTATATTTAGGAGGGTAAATATGAGAAAAAAGCTAATTATAGCAATCATATTAGGTGTAGTTTTAGTTAGTGGTACTACAGCTGTTGTAGCAGTACATAATTCAAGTAAAAACAAAGAAGCATCTACTGAAAATTTAAAAGATAGTGAGACAGTTGATATAAAAGAAGTTAATCTAGAAGAAAAGATAGATACAATTAAGGATGAAGGTGAAGAAAAAGATGAGATAAAAGAAGATATCTCTAAGGGTGAAGAGCCTGTAAAGAAGAATACTATAGATAACAATAAAGCTGAGGATAACAAAGATGTTGAAGTTAATAATGAAGTAGAAGAAAAAGAAGTTAAGCCTAAAGAGCAAACTATTGATGAGGGATATCAAATATATTATAAAGCTAGGGATGCTTATGAAAGAGAAGAGTTTGATGAAGCTATAAGATTATATGAAACCATAACTAATGCGGATGCTCTAGCAAAAGTAGAGGGTGAAAAGTGGAGATTCTACACTTCTAAGGATATAAATGACCAAATTGATAAGGGACAGAGATTATATGATGAAGGAAAGTATCTTGATGCTAAAATCTTCATGAGTAAATTGATGAGAGGAAATTATATGATGCCTAAACAAGAGGCTAGAGCTCAAGATATATACAATAAAGCAGAAGCTAGAGTTACTCCAGAAGATGAAAGCAATTCACATAAGGAGTTTACTTATGATAAAGCTTTAGCTATATTAAAGCAAAATATAGGTGATAATCCAGATAATATTTATGAATATTTCCAAGAAAATTTAGATATAAATGGAGCTAAAACAATTTATATTGGTGTAAGAAGTAAGAAAAATCCTGAAAGTGGGACTATGTATGTAGTTGGATCAGATGGAAGTGTAATTTCAGCAGGATAAGATTAGGAGACAAGTTATGATAAAAGTTTTAGTTGTTGAAGATGATGATGCTATAAATAATTTATTAGCTAATATATTAAACGATGAAGGATATTATGTTACTCAAGCTTTTTCTGGAACAGAAGCTAGGTTTTGTTTAAAAGAAAAAAGTTATGAAATTATATTATTAGATTTAATGTTGCCTGGAACTTCAGGAGAAAATTTAATAGAAGAGATAAAAGAAAAATATAAGAGTCAAATAATTGTTATATCAGCTAAAAGTGATATTGATAGCAAAATAAATGTTTTGAAAATGGGTGCTGATGACTATATAACAAAACCTTTTGATCAAAGAGAAGTCTTAGCTAGAATAGAGGTTGTTTTAAGAAGGTTTTTTAATCAAGATAATGATAAAAAGGGAACTTTATTCTATAAGGATATAGAGTTAGATAGTTTAAGTAGAAAAGTTTATTTGGGAGATGTTGAAGTTTTATTAACTACAAAAGAGTTTGATATTTTGGAACTTTTACTTACTAATCCAAGGAAAGTATTTTCTAAAAGCAATATCTTTGAAAGTATTTGGAAAGATGATTTTTTAGGGGATGACAATACTGTAAATGTTCATGTTAGTAACTTAAGGAGTAAATTAAATAGGATAAATGACAAAGAAACTTATATAAAGACTGTATGGGGAATTGGATTTAAAATGGATGAGTAAACTTAAGACTTTCTTAAGGTTTTTCTTTAAATAATCTTAAAATATAAATTCTAATATCAAATTATAAGATAAAAATAAGGAGGAATCATAATGGAAGAAGTAATTTTAAAAACCAATAACCTTACAAAGAAGTTTGGACATGTAGTGTCAGTAAATAATATTAATATGACAATAGACAAAGGTGATATATATGGATTCATAGGAAAAAATGGATCAGGAAAAACTACAACTTTAAGATTAATAACCTCTTTAATATTTCCTAGTAGTGGGGATATTGAAATCTTTGGAGAAAAATTAGAAAAGTGTAGTATGTTAACAAAGAGTAGAATAGGTGCAGTTGTTGAAGGGCCAGTATTTTACCCAAACTTATCAGCTAAGGATAATCTAGAATTTTATAGAATACAGAAAGGAATAGTAGACAGAAATATAATTAGTGAAGTTTTAGAAAAAGTAAACTTAAAGGATACAGGGAAAAAGAAGTTTAAGAATTTTTCCTTGGGGATGAAACAAAGACTTGGAATAGCATTAGCTATTATGAATAATCCTGACTTTTTAATTTTAGATGAACCGTTAAATGGATTAGATCCTATGGGAATAGCTGAGCTTAGAGAAATGATTAAAAATCTAAATGAAGAGTATAATATAACAATTATTTTATCAAGTCATATCTTAAGTGAATTAGCGCAAGTTGCTACTAAATTTGGATTTATAGATAATGGACGTCTATTAAAGGAAATAACAATTGATGAATTAAATGAGGAATGTAATAAGAGCATTTTAATTAGAGTAGATGATGTTGAGAAAGCTACTATGATAATAGAAGAAAAGTTAAATACAAATAACTTTTCTGTGATTAATAATAAAGAAATAAGACTGTATGATTACTTAGATAATCCATCAGAGGTATCATTTCAACTGAACAGCAATGGGGTAAGAGTTAATTCTATTAACGAGATAGGGTTAAATCTAGAAGATTATTTTTTAAATTTAATTGCTGAAGAAAATAGAGGTGATATTTAATGATGAATTTAATAAAATCAGAAGTTTTTAAATTAAAAAGAGAAAAGAACTTGTATATTGTTTTACTACTTATAGTTATACTTTTTTCAGTTATATCTAATTTTACTTATGAAAATGTAGTTATAGGGCTGAAAAATATTTTAGGAACTAATAGAGTTAATTTAAATAGTGGCTCTTATATTATGGTTGAGATGCTAAAGTCTGCAGATATTTTAATTCTTTTATTTTTACCTATAATATCCTCTATATTAATGATAGATTTTTCATCAGGAACTATAAAGAATAATATAATATCTGGTTATTCAAGAAGTAAAATTTATTTAAGTAAATTAATAGTTTGTAGTATTACTTGTATACTTATAGTTTTGTTTTATGTAGTTATAGCATTTTGTATGGTAACAATAAAAAATGGATATGATGGTTCTTTAGATTTAAACTTAATATTAGAAACAATAAAGGTTATATTAATACAAATTCCGATTTATATTGGAATAATTTCTACAGCTTTTATGATAGGTATACTAACTCAAAATAAGACAGTTGTAATATCTATTTATTTGCTTTATCAGTTTGTAATAGAAATAATTTTTATAGCTTTTGGAGACAAACTTTCTAATATAATGCAATATGAACCAATAAGTAATTTGGACAAGGTTGCCCACATAAGCACAAATACATCAGGTGATAATTTAACTTTCATATTAATTGGAATAGTTATGATTGTAGTAACTATTTTTATTGGATTAATAAAAATGAATAGGATGGATATTAAATAACAGTATTTTCTTATATTTTAAAGACTAGTCCATAAAACGGAAAATTATTATCATGATTAAAATATAAATAATGTTTAGGATGATTGGGATGAAGAGTATAGTTATAGTATTTTTTTTATTTGTAGTTATAGTTTTATTAATGAAATTATTTTTGATGAAAAAGGATATAAAAAACATAAATGATAGCTTGGAACTCATAAAAAATAAGAATACTAATAAAAGAATAACGAGCTTATCTATGAATAAAGATATTGTTAGTTTAATTAATGAAATTAATTTTGTTTTAGATGATAGAGACAAGGAAAAACTTTATTATGAAAAGAATAATAAAAATATAAAAGCTATGATAACTAATATATCCCATGACTTAAGAACACCTCTAACGTCAATAAAAGGGTATATTCAGTATGTTAATAATAGGGATATGGATAAAGAAGATATACAAGCATATTTAAATATAGTAAATGAAAAAGCTATTGTTCTTCAAGAATTATTAGATAGCTTTTTTGAATTAGCTAATATTGAGGAGAAAAAATATCCTATAGAAATAGAAGAGGTAAACATAAACAAGGTATTAACTGATATTGTACTAAGCTTTTATGAAGACTTTAATATGAAAAACATAGAACCAAAAGTAATGATCCAAGAAGAAAATATAGTAGCTTTAGCTGATAAAAGAGCTAGTAAAAGAGTCTTAGTAAACTTGATTCAAAATGTTTTAAAGCATGCTGAAAAAGAAGTAATAATAGAACTCTATTGTGATGAAAAAAATGTATTTATAGAATTTCAGAATAAAGCATTAAATATAAGAAAAGAAGATGTAGAGTTTTTGCATAATAGATTTTTTACTGTTGATAAATCTAGAAGTAGCAAGAATAATGGATTAGGACTTGCTATAGCAAAGGAATTAACTGAACAAATGAATGGTAGTTTTGATATAAGTTTAAAGAATGAAAACTTAAGATTTAAAGTATCTTTTTCGAGAATTTAATTAAATTTATTCCAATTCAACTGATTATTGTGATAAAAGAAGGTTTAATTAATCTAGCTTTAAAAAGCTTAAAATTTGTCATTATTAATAGACTATGATATTATATAAGCCTATAAGTAAATCCCTATAAGTATAAAAGGCAGAAGCTTGTTTAATACTAATGGGAATTGAAACAAATGAACGGAGGAATGTATAATGGATAAATTACCAAATTGCCCTAACTGTGGTTCAGAATACACTTATGAAGATGGAGCTCTTTTAGTTTGCCCAGAGTGTGCTCATGAGTGGACTCCAGGATCAGAGAGTGCAGCTGAAGATGTATTAGTAGTTAAAGACTCAAACGGAAATGTACTTCAAGATGGAGATACTATAACTATAATAAAAGACCTTAAAGTAAAAGGTGCTTCATCAGCATTAAAAAAAGGTACAAAAGTTAAGAACATACGTCTAGTTGAAGGTGACCACAATATAGATTGTAAAATAGATGGATTTGGAGCTATGAGCTTAAAATCAGAATTTGTTAAAAAAATCTAATTGATTTGGATAAAAAGAAAAAGAAGTAGGTAATTACCTACTTCTTTTTTAAGTAAAATATATAACTAATATATATAATATATTTACTAGTTATATATTTTATTCAGATTCTGAAAATTCATCTTTTCCAACACCGCAAACTGGACAAACCCAATCTTCAGGAATACTTTCGAATGAAGTTCCAGGATTAACTCCGTTATCTGGATCACCTATAGCCGGATCATAAATATATCCGCAAACGTCACAAACAAATTTTTTCATAATAATCTCTCCAATCTATAAATGAATTTATAATTATTATATACAGATAGGTAATGTATTTATGTGATTAAAAACAAATTTTTAAAAATTAAAATTTAAAAGCAAAGAATATGATTACTTACAAGAGAATTAAAGAGATATATTGAGATATAATATAATTAAAGTCATATTAGATTTTATGTATTAATTTATATGTAAACGATAAATAGAGAAAAAACTATAAAAAGCAGAGAAAAAGGTTTATTTGTAAACTAATTTTTGATAGTATATTAATTAAGAGTTTTTTAAAACTCTTTTTAAATTTAATATTGAAATAATACATAGGGGAGTGTGTTTATTTTATCTTTATTAAACGGAGGTGTGTGAATGAAGTGGAATAACATTTTAAAGGTATTTAAAAGGGATGTTAAGGCAATTATTAAAAATCCTATGGCAATTTTAATAATTGGCGGAATATGCTTTATACCATCACTTTATGCGTGGGTAAACATAGTTGCTTGTTGGGACCCTTATGAAAATACTAGTACAGTTCCTATTGCTGTAGTAAACAATGATAAAGGGGCTTCATTTAATGGAAAAGAAATGAATGTTGGAAATGAAGTTATTGAGGAACTTAAAAATAACCATGATATTGGATGGAAGTTTGTTAATAATAAACAAGCTGATATGGGATTGGTTGATGGAACCTATTATGCCATGATAGAAATTCCAAGTGATTTTTCAGAAGACTTAACAAGTATTTTATCTGAAAAACCAGAAAAGCCAGAAATAATTTACAAGGTAAATACAAAGGCTAATCCTGTTGCAGGAAAGATAACAGAGGTTGCAGAGAGTACTCTTGTAAATCAGATAACATCTAATTTTATAACTACAGTTAATGAAACTATATTTTCTTCTTTAAACGGGGTAGGATCAAATATTGATGAAAATAAGGATAATATAATTCAGCTTAAAAATTCTATAATTGCTATGGATAAAAATATGAGCTCAATTAAAAATATGCTTAATAATATAAATAGCAGTTCACAGAATTTAAATACATATTTACAAGAAGTGCAGCAAACAATGCCTTCAATAACAAGTGGATTAAATAATATATCACAAAATGCATCTGATACAGGTAAGCTAATAAGCACTTCAAAAGAGTCATTAAATAATGCTTTTGATAATGTAAGATTAAATTTAACTGAATCACAAACATCATTAGATAAGGTTCAAAATAATTTAGATGAATTGTCTAATGTAACAAGTGATGTTGGAGCTTCAAAAATAAGTTCAACTATAAATAAGTCTATAAATGAGATAGACAATGTGAATAATAGTGTTACAGCAGTTATAAATTTTTTAGAAGAGGTAAATAAGACAACACCAAATGATAAAATAGCAAGTATGATAACTTCATTAAAAGGAGTTCAAAGTTCATTAAATGATGAAAAAGCAAAACTTAATGAGTTACAAAATAAAGTTAATAGTGGATCAAGTGTAGATAAGGGATTATTAAATTCTATAAATGATTTAACTAAGAAAGTAGAAGGACAGGTTAATGATGCATTAAATAAATTTGATAATGAAACAAGACCAGCTTTAAATACTATGGCTGATGGATTAGTTAAGGCTACACAAGGAGCCTCAGATTTATTAAAGCAGGCTAATGGATTAGTAGATCAAATAAATAATCTATTAAGTACGGCTGGTCAGGGTGCACAGTTAGCAAGTAGTACATCAGAAAAATTAAAGAGTAGCTTAGATCAATTTTCAGGAGTAATTAGTGAACTAAGTAGTAAACTTCAAAATGTAAGTGATGATGATCTAGGGAAAATAGTTAGCATTCTTCAGAGCAACCCATCATTTATGGGAGATTTTATTGCAAATCCATTTAATATAAAAACTGATGCTATATATAAAGTGCCTAATTATGGTTCTGGTATGACACCAATATATTCAGTTTTAGCATTATGGGTAGGTTCTTTAATATTAATATCATTATTAAAAACTGAAACTGTAGAATTTGAAGGTAGTGAAAATATAAACTTAAGAGAAAGACATTTTGGAAAGATGCTTACTTTTGTAACTTTAGGAACTATACAAGGTTTTATAGTTGCATTTGGAGATAAATTCTTATTAGGTGTTCATACCGTAAATGCACCATTATTGATTTTTATGTCTATGTTTGCATCAGCTATTTTTACAATAATAGTATTTACGCTTATGTCACTATTTGGGAATATGGGAAAAGCATTAACTATCATATTAATGGTACTTCAATTAGCAGGTAGTGGTGGTACTTATCCTATACAAGTTGACCCATTATTCTTCAGAATTGTTCAACCAATGTTCCCATTCACTTATGCTATATCAGGATTTAGAGAGGCAATAGCGGGGCCACTTGTAAGTACGGTGGTATTAGACTTTGCAATGCTTAGCATAATGGGAATTGTATTCTTATTTTTAGGATATATACTAAAGGGTCCTTTAAATCCTAAGGTTAGAAGATTTGAAGAAATGTTTGAGGAATCTGGAATAGCAGAATAATCTGTATTTAAGAGGTGAAGTATGAAAAAAATTTTTAAGGTATTTCGAAGAGATTTAAGAAATATAAGAAAAAATCCAGCAGCCTTATCAATAGTAATTGGTTTATGTATTATACCATCTCTTTACGCATGGATTAACATTAAAGCTTGTTGGGATCCATATGTTAATACAGGAAATTTACCAGTAGCTGTAGTTAATAATGACCAAGGAACTGAGGTTAATGGTGAAGAGGTTAACGTAGGTAAAGAGATAGTTGATGAACTTAAGAAAAATGATGCCATAGGATGGCAATTTGTAGATAGCTGGCAAGGGAATTATGGATTAAATGAAGGTGACTATTATGCAATGATAGAAATTCCAGCAGACTTTTCAGCTGGATTAACTAGTTTAACTACTGGTAATCCTAAAAAGCCAGATATAATATATAAAGTTAATGAAAAGACAAATGCTATAGCAACTAAGATAACTGATGTTGCTAAGGATGAGGTAACAAAAGAAATAAAGGCTAACTTTGTAGATACTGTAAATAAAGAAGCTTTTGATATGTTGAATAAACTTGGTGGAAAGCTTGAGAGTAATAAGCCGGAAATTTTACAAATAAGGGACACGTTGGAAAGTGCAAATAGTAGCTTAAAAGAAATTCAGAATTTTGTACAAAAAGCCAATGGTGATTCTGAGAGTTTAAGTAATTATTTAAATAGTGTAAAAAATGATTTACCCAAAGTAACAGAACAGATTAATAATTTACAAGGCACAATAGAGGCTAGTAAAAGCCTTATAACATCAACACAACAAACTGTAAGTTCAGTTTCAAATAGTTTTAGCAATGATGTTATACAAATGCAGTCAATGAATCAAGAGTTACAAAGCTTGCTTTCAAAGCTTAAAGAGTTAAACAATTCTATGGATACAGCAAAAATGATTGAAACTGTAGATAAGCTAATAAGTACAACTGATTCATTAAATAAAATTATTGCAACAAATATAGAATCATTAGAAAAAATAAATTCAGTTAAGCCAAATTCTTCAATAAGCAATTTAATAGAAATGCTTAAGAAGAGTCAAAGCTTAATAGCACAAGAAAAAGAGCAATTAGTTGCTTTAAAAACTGCTTTAGGAAATGGTGAAAGCAAAGAAAATATAGCAAAAGCAATAGAGTCTATATCAAATATAAGTAATGAAATGAGTTCATCATTGATTAATGTATCAAATAATTTTTACAGCAATGGAGTTCCAGCTTTAAATACTATAGGAAGCTCATTAAAAGGTGGGTTAGATACTGCAAACTCAGTTCTAGAAACAACTAGAGTTGTGGTTCCACAGTTAAATGCATTAGCTACATATGGAATAGCAAGTAGTGATGTTGCTAGTAAGCAAGCAGATCAAATTTCAGGAAAGCTTAATGAGTTTCAAGATGAGATAAGTAAGCTTATAGAAAAGACATCAGGGTTAACAGAAGAGAATTTAAATAACTTAATAGATTTAATGAAAAAGAATCCAGATGAAATAGCTTCATTCATATCATCTCCAGTAAGTGTTAAACAAGAAGAAGTATATGATGCAGGGATATTTGGAGTTGGACTTACACCATTTTATACTGTTTTAGCAATTTGGGTTGGTTCACTTTTATTAACATCATTATTAACAGCAGAGTGTGAAGATTTTGAGGATGGAACGAAGTTAAATCTTTTACAAAAACACTTTGGTAAAATGTTATTATTTCTATCAATATCTTTAATACAATCAATTATAATTGTTTTAGGAGATATATACATATTAGGAGTAAATCCAGTTAATATGCCACTTATGTTCTTCTTTGCAATACTGAGTTCCATTGTATTTACAGTAATTATATTTACTTTAGTATCTGTATTTGGAAATATAGGTAAGGCAATAGCCATAGTAATTATGGTATTCCAAGTTGCAGGAGCAGGTGGAATTTATCCAATACAAACAAACCCTAAAATATTTGAGGTTTTACAACCTTTATGGCCATTTACTTATGCTATAGATGGGTTTAGAGAAGCAATAGCAGGACCAATGTGGGATGCTGTTAATAAAGATATAAAAGCACTTGGAATATTCTTCATAGTCTTCCTTTTAGGATGTGTTCTTAAGAAGCCATTCCATAAGATAACTGAGTTCGCTGAACATAAATTTAGAGAAGCAGGATTATAAAAAAGAGAGTAAAGACTTGTGTCTTTACTCTTTTTATTTTATAAATGTATACATGTATTAAAATTTCCAAAAAATACGTGGTAAAATAAAACAAGGAAAAATTTTCTTGTTAATGCGAGGTTTTTTATGGGTAGAAAAGAAAAGTGTTTGTATAAGCGTGTTAGCATAGAACACAAAAGCATTATTGATGTTAGGGAAATTGGGTATTATGCTACACCTGCCTTTGTTGCGAGATATATAGGAAGAAGAATGTGGGAAATAAACAGTAAGGGAAAAACACTTTTAGATCCATGTTGTGGAAAAGAGGAGTTAACTAGTTATTTTAATGACTTAGGGGTTAAAACTCTAGGAATGGATTTAATAAGATATAAGGAACACTATAGTTGTGAGTTCAAGAAAAAAGATTTTATAAGTTATTATTGCACTCATAAAAATACTAAGGAGTGGGAGTATGATTATTATATTGCAAACCCACCATACAATTGTCATGAAGTTGATTTTATAAAAAAGAATAAGGAATATTTAAAGGGATTTTTTCAAGAAGTAGGAGTTCATAATATGTATAGCATGTTTATATATGCGATTATAGACAAGGCTAAAGAGGGAGCTATTATTGGACTTATAACTCATGACTCATTTTTCTCAGCAAAGAACCATAAATCACTTAGGAAAAAAATAATAGATGAATGTTCAATAGAAGAAATAACTATGTGCCCAAGAGAACTTTTTCATAATCAGGGAGCTGATGTTAGAACAAGCATAGTTATTTTAAGAAAAGGAAAGAAATATCAAAAAAAAGTAATTGTGAATAATAGGGCTAAATCAATGTGTGAGTTTAGAGAATTACTTAAAAAGAATTTAGAGGGAGAGTATAGTGAGAATTTATATGGAATTGATGAAATTATCCTAAATGGCAAGAAAGATAATTTAGAATTTCTCATAGAATGTCCAAAAGATATAAGAAGGCTTTTTAATAACATTAGATTAGGAGAATGCTTTAAGTGTGTAACTGGTATATCTACAGGAAATGATAAAAAATATTTATCTAAAAATAAAGAGGGAGTTTTTAATATACCTTTTTATAAGAATCCAGGTAAAGATAAATTTTATACAGAAAGAGTTATTTACTTGCATGAAGATTTTTTGAACATAGAAAAGAATGTTGAAAACTTTAATGTTAGAAATAAAAAATTACTATATAAGCCTGGGTTAACATGTTCATCAATTGGAATTGAGTTTGCAGCTTGTATATTGCCAAAGGGAGCAACATTTGGTGTGAACCCTAATATAATATGTGAAACAGAGGATATGTGGTGGCTTTTAGCCTATCTAAATTCATCCTTAGTGACTTATATGGTTAGAGGGGCTTTGATAAGAAGCAACATGATAACTTCAGGATATGTATCTAGAATTCCACTCTTAGACTTTAAGGATAAAGAAAAAGAAGAACTTCGGGTTTTAGCTCAGAAAGCCTATAAAAATAGACGAGCTAATTTAACAATAGCTTATGAGCTAAGTTGTATAGATAATATAGTCAGTCATGCCGCTAAAATATCAAAGGACTCCGAAGAGTTTATATTAACTTTTAAAAAGAATTTAGTTCATGCAACTTAATCTAATCTTATGTGGCAATAACCATTAGGATTCTTTTTAAGATATTTTTGATGATACTCTTCTGCTTTATAATAATTCTCAAGTGGTTTAACTTCTGTTACAACCTTTTTTGAATAGAATTTTTGAATGTTTTCTTTACTTTCTAAGATTTCATTTAAGTCAGAAGAGTCAACATAATAAATACCTGTTCTATATTGACTACCAACATCATTACCTTGTTTATTTAATGATGTTGGATCTATTATAGTCCAAAATTCATTTAATAAAGAAGTTAGTGGTAAGATGGTTTCATCGTAAGTAACTGCACAAACTTCAGCAAAATAAGTATTTTTAGTACAGATTTCCTCGTAAGTAGGATTTTCTGTACGACCATTTGCATATCCAACTTCTGTAGCTACAATTCCATTTATTCTTGATAGAAATTCTTCTACTCCCCAGAAGCACCCGCCTCCAAGCACTATTTTTTTCATTAGATTTACCCTCCAAAATAGTTATCCTTGAACTTTAATTTCTTTTATAATTCTTGCTGGATTCCCACCTACTAAAACATTGTCAGGGACATCTTTAGTAACTACAGCTCCAGAAGCTACAACTACGTTATTTCCTATGTTTACACCAGGGTTTATAGTTGAATGTCCACCTATCCAAACATTATTACCTATTGTTATTGGTTTACCAAATTCAGTTTTCAACCTTTCAATAGGATCTAATGGGTGAGTTGCAGTATATAAATGAACTCCAGGAGCTAAGAAACAATTTTCTCCTATAGTTATTTTACAAACATCAAGCATTACACAATCAAAATTTGCATAAAAATTATTTCCTACTGAGATGTTATAGCCATAGTCACATTTGAAGTTTGGTTCTATATAAATACTTTCTCCAGTTGAACCAAATAAATTCTTTAATATAAGACTTCTCTCTTCAAAAGTCTTGTCCATTTCTTCAATATTATCAGGAAGATTTAAATTATTAAATTTTTGAAATAAAACCCTAGCCTTAAATCTATCTCTAACTAATTCAGTATCTCCAGGGTTATAAGGTAATCCGTTTATCATTTTTTCTTTTTCTGTCATTACCATAAAGCACTCTCCTTTGTAGTATTATTCTCAAGTTAATTCTACCAATAAGGAAAATTTTTTTCATTAGCTTATCATAAATATAATCAAATATTCATATAATTAATGGCTAATAGTATTATTTTTGAGGTGTTAGGTTATGTTTAATCCTAGAAGGTTAAGTGTTGAGTTTAGAACAGGGATTACAGATGAAAAGCCTGTAGAGGGAAGAAAATATACATTGACTCATTGTGATGAAACTGGAGAATTATTTCTCACAGTTGCGTTGACATATGCATATGATAAGATAAATTCAATGAAAAGAGACGAAGTTTTTGGAGAATGGAAGAGAGTAGATAAAAGATTTATATTTAAGATATATGTTTATGTAGATGGAAATGGTGGAAAAGCTGATGCTGCAAAAAGAGAAAGAATTTTTAGAAAAGAGTTACCACTTGCTTTATCTGCTATAAAGTATGGAGATAGAAAATTCTTAGAAGACAATAAGAATTTATTAGATAGTCCTATAATAGTTAGATTTATATCAGCTTATGATGAGTTTAATAAGATTGAGAATTATGGAACATTCAGAAATTATAATATAAGAGTTGATGAAACTCGTTTAGAAGGTAATGAGACTAAAGAAGAGCTTTATAAGCAAGAAAGTATTCTAGACGATAATGATCCATTTATAAACACTTTCATAGTAACTATTTTAAATCCTTATATTAAAGAGGAAGTAGTTAAGCTTTATGAGAAAGATGTTTACTATTGTTTAAAGGATGTTGAGCTGTTAGAGGTTGCTAAGATGGATACTGAAAACAAATGTGAAATGAATTATAAAGCATATGTTGGAGTAAAAGTCGGAGAAAATCAGCCACTATATAATAATTTTATAATTGAATTTTTTATTACACCTACTGGCATTTTGACAAAGAGTGTTAAAAATCCTAGATAAAAAAACTTTAATGATTTAATTAGTGGATAATATTGAATTTAGTGATTTAATACATTATAATTGGTTTAAAATTAAAAAATCGTGTTTATACATCTTTTATTAAGAATGGTGGAGGGACTGGCCCGATGAAGCCTAGCAACAGCTGATTATCATAAATCAGAATTGTGCTAAATCCTGCAGGAATAATCCTGAGAGATAAGAGATTATAGGTATATTTGTGTAGTTTTTTATTATGCATTTACAGCTATTTCTTTATCTTTTGGATAGGGAAATAGCTTTTTTATTTGGGGATATAATTTTAAAAGATGTATTAAATAAAAGGGGGCATTTAATAATGGGTAACAATTTTAGTAAAGAAACATTATGTATAAGGGGCGGGTTTAATCCTGATTCAGGAGATCCAGTAACTCAACCTTTAGTTCAAAGTACATCTTATAAATTTGAAAACTGTGATCAAGTTGCGAATCTTTTTGACTTAAAGGAAGCAGGGCATATATACACTAGAATAAGTAATCCTACAGTTAGTAATTTAGAAGAAAAGTTTGTAAGTCTAGAAGGTGGAGTTGGCGCAGTTTGTGTATCTTCAGGTCAATCAGCTACTTTACTAGCAGTTTTGAATATTTGTAAGGCTGGTGAACATATAGTAGTTCTATCAACTGTTTATGGAGGAACATTCAATCTTTTAGGAGTGACTTTAAAAAATTGGGGGATTGAAACAACATTTATATCACCAGACTGTAGTGAAGGTGAATTAAATGAAAGTATTAAAGATAATACAAAACTTATACTTGGAGAGAGCTTAGGAAATCCATCCTTAAGAGTTTTAGATATGAAAAAATTCTCTAAAGTTGCAAAGAAAAGAGAAATACCAATAGTGATAGATAATACTGTTGCAACACCTTACCTATTCAATCCTTTTGAACATGGAGCTAATGTTGTGGTTCATTCAACAAGTAAATATTCAGATGGTCACTCTCTGGCATTAGGAGGAATAATAGTTGATGGAGGTAATTTTAATTGGGAAAATGGAAAATTTCCATGTCTAGTAGAACCTGATGAGAGTTATCATGGAGTTAAATATGTTGAAACTTTTGGAAATGCTGCATATATAACTAAACTAAGAGTTACACTACTTAGAGACTTAGGATGCACAATTAGTCCATTTAATGCATATTTAACTAATATTGGATTAGAAACTCTTCATCTGAGAATGGAGAGACATAGTTCAAATGCATTGGCATTAGCAAAATATTTAGAGCGTAATGATAATGTTACTTGGGTTGATTATCCACTATTAGAATCTCATAAGGATTATGAATTTGCTAAAGAGTATTTAGTTAAAGGGGCATCTGGACTATTATCTTTTGGAATAAAAGGTGGTATAGAGGCAGCAAAGAAATTTATAGATAATCTAAAGTTAGCTCAATTAGTTGTTCATTTAGGTGATGTTAGAACAACCCTTCTTCATCCAGCTAGTACAACTCATAGACAATTATCTTCAGAAGATCTTGTTAAGGCTGGGGTTACAGAGGATTTAATAAGAGTTTCAGTTGGAATAGAAGGAATAGATGATATTATAAATGATTTTGAGCAAGCTTTTAATAAATTAGGTGATGAGTAAATGAGTTTATATTTAAAAACTTTGGAGCTAGAAGGAATCAAAACTTTAAACTCTAAGGAAATCTTTCTACAAAATGAGGCATATGATAATAAAAAACGAATTGGAATACTAAACTTAATGCCATTAAAAGGAGAGACCGAGGGGCATATATTAAAAATGTTATTAAGTTCTAAGGAAGAAATATTTGTTGATTTTATAAGGATTAAATCTCATAAATCAAAGCTTACATCACAGGAATATTTGAATAAAAATTATAGTACTTTTAATGAGCTTAAGAATAAATTGGATGGAGTTATAATAACAGGAGCACCACTAGAAACTTTAGAATTTAATGATATTTCATATAAAAATGAGTTAAGAGAAATAATTGAGTTTCTAAAGAATAATAAGCGACCAACCTTCTATATTTGTTGGGGTGCGCAAATGGCTTTGAATTATATTTATGGGGTTAGAAAAATCAATGTTAATAGTAAAATATTTGGGGTATTTTCTCATGAGGTTTTATTAGAAAATGAAATTTTAAAGGGTATAGAAAATGGTTTTAAATGTCCTCATTCAAGGCATTCAACCTTATGCAAAGAAGATATTATAAAAGATTCAAGGCTTAGGGTTTTAGCTGAAAGTGAAATAGGAGAGTATAGCTTATTAAAAGGAAGCTATAATGATTATTATGTTTTGGGGCACTTAGAATATGATAAGGAAGTTTTAAAGAATGAGTATCTAAGAGATAAGAATAAAGGGGCAAATATAGAACTTCCTAGAAATTATTTCCTGGGGAATAATATAGAAAATGAAATTATATTTTCTTGGGAAGAAACAGGAAAAAGAATATATAAAAACTGGATTAATTTTGTGAAAAATAATTAAAGCAATAAGTAATATTCTAAGGGGGATTTATTTTATGAAGAATATAAAGATAGCTTTGCTTGGCCTAGGTAATGTTGGTAGTGGGGTTTGGAAGATATTTAATGCTAACAAAGAAGAGATTGTTAAAAGGTCAGGATATAATATTGAGATTAGTAAGGTATTAGTTAGAAATATCGATAAGCCAAGATTAGTTGATGTTCCCAAAGAACTTTTGACAACAGATTATAATGAAATTTTAAGCAACGATGATATAAAGATAGTTGTTGAATTGATGGGTGGAATAGAACCAGCAAAGGAATATATAATTAAAGCAATGAGAAGCAAAAAGCATATAGTAACAGCAAATAAGATGCTATTAGCAATACAAGGTGATGAACTTTATGAGATTGCAGATGAAGAAGGGGTAGGATTGAATTACGAGGCCAGTGTAGCTGGAGGAATTCCAATAATAGCAGGCATAAATGAGAGCCTGACTGCAAATAAGATAGAAAGTCTCTATGGAATTATAAATGGAACAACAAATTATATTTTAACTAAGATGCAGTTTGAAGGAGCTAGCTTTGAAGATGCTTTAAAAGAAGCTCAAGAGAAAGGATATGCAGAGGCTGATCCAACTTCGGATGTTGAGGGATACGATGCTCAGTATAAATTATCTATTTTAGCTTCATTAGCTTTTGGAACTAAGATAAATACTGAGAATGTATATAGAGAAGGAATTTCCAATATAACAAAGAGTGATATAGATTGTGCAAATCAATTTGGGTACGTTATAAAGCTTTTAGGAATTATAAAGGAGGTTGAAGGGGAACTAGAACTTAGAGTTCATCCAACAATGATACCTAAAAGACATCCATTAGCTAATGTTCATGACTCATTTAATGCCGTCTTTGTAAGAGGAAATGCAGTGGGAGATTTAATGTTCTATGGAAAGGGAGCTGGAGATTTACCAACAGGAAGTGCAGTTGTCAGTGATATCATATCTATATTAAGAAACAATATAAGCTTAGAGGCAGAAGGATTAGTAACCAAAAATAACTTATGGGTTAGAGAAACTAGAAGCTTTGATGAAATAAAGAGCAAATATTATATGATGATATCAGTTGAAGATAAAATTGGGGTTTTAGGAACTGTAACAAATGTTTTTGGAAAGAGTAATGTTAATGTAAAGTCTATTGCCCAAAGAGAAGTTGAAAATAATTTTATAACACTAGTTCTGACAACTCATGAAACTAAGGAAGAAAGTATAAGTAAAGCAATAGAAAGCTTAGAGAAATTAGAAGAAATATGTACAGTTCATAATGTTATAAGAATAGAAGATTTTTAAAGAAATAAAAGGTTGTCCATTTGGACAACCTTTTTTATCTCTTAGAATAATAAGTGAGCAACAAGTGCTATAACTGGTAAAGTAACTAGTGTTCTCATTAAGAAAATCATGAATAACTCTTTTAAGTTTAGAGGAATCTTTGATCCTAAGATAACACTTCCAACCTCTGATAGGTATATTAACTGAGTTACTGAAACAGCAGCTACAACGAACTTAGTCATTTCACTAGTTATTGTTTTTGAAGCTATAACTGATGGTAAGAACATATCAGCAAATCCTACTATAACAGTTTGAGATGCTGCAGCAGCTTCTGGAATTCCAAGTAATTGGAATAATGGAATGAATGGAACTCCAAGCCATTGGAATACTGGAGTGTACTCTGCAACCATAAGAGCTAAAGTCCCCATTGCCATAACTACAGGTAAAACGCCTATCCACATTTCAAGTACGTTCTTAATACCATCTGTAAAGAATTTTCCTAAGCTACTCTCGTTTTGAGCTTTTTCTACTGCTTTAGCTACTCCGAAAGTGAAAGGAGTGAATCCTTCAGGAACATCCTCAACATTTTGAGGTTCTACATTGTTGTAGTAAGCATCAGTTTTTTTATCTAATGGCCAAACTCTTGGTAAGATTATAGCAGCAACTACACCAGCAAGAGTTACAGTTAAATAGAATGGAATAAACATATTTTCTAATCCAACCTGTGATAAAACAACGAAACTGAATGTTATTGAAACAACTGAGAACATTGTACTAACTATACAAGCTTCTCTTTCTGTGTAAAATCCTTCTTCATATTGCTTTGATGTAAGTAAAACACCAATAGTTCCATCTCCTAACCAAGAAGTCATACAGTCGATTGATGAACGACCTGGTAATTTGAATAAAGGTCTCATAACCTTAGTAAGTAATGCTCCACAGAATTCTAATAAACCAAAGTTTAAAAGTAATGGTAAGAATAATCCTGCAAAGAAGAATACAACTATAAGTGTTGGTAATAAATCGTTCAATATGAATGCACCAGTAATATCTGATTTTATTATTTCAGGACCAAATCCTGTGAAAGCTAAGATTATGAATAATCCGCCTAATATTCTAGCTATACTCCAAATCCAGTTAACATTTAATAACGAATTTAGGAATGAATTTTCTAATATAAATTTTGGTTTTAAAGTTTTCACTATTATTGTTAATACTGCAGCCAGTACAACAACTATGGTAGCCATAATAGGTAAGTAATCCCCAATTAACCCTTTTATTCTACCTGTGAAAAATGCTATTGGTATTGATATATTTCCACCATCATTTATAGGAACCATAAACAGTATTACACCTATTAAAGATGGGATGATAAACTTAAGTAAATCTGACATTTTATATTTTGTCTTAGTATTCATAAGTAAGTCCCCCTTTTTATTGACAAATTAATTAGTATAATGCTCATTATACAGAAGTTTATGCATAAAATCAATAAAAATATGCATAAAAATAATTAAAATTGTATAAATATTCAATAATATACTGTGCATATACATAATTTGTGATTGTTAAATAAATTTTCTTCTTGGTAACATTAGTTACAGATAAGAATTAGATATAGGACTATAATTTAAATTGTCGAAGGCGATGAGAAATATTAGCTGAGATGAATTACATTTGAATTTAATAATTTACATATAAGAAATAAAAAAACGGAGGATTAGAATTATGAGTATGTTTTGTTTTCAATGTCAAGAAACAGCAGGATGCAAAGGTTGTACAGTAAGAGGTGTATGTGGAAAAACTGAAGATGTAGCAAAAATACAAGACCTTTTAGTTTTTGTTACTAAAGGATTAGCTACAGTTGCTACTGAAGCAAGAAAAGTAGGAATAGTAGATAAAAAAGTAAATAGAATGATTGTAGATAACTTATTTATTACTATTACAAATGCAAACTTTGATTTTAAGGCAATAGAAAAAAGAGTGATAGATACTCTAGCAACAAGAGAAGAATTAAAGAAAGAAGTACAAGCTAAAGGTGGAAATCCAATAGGACAAGACTTTATGGGATGCGCAACTTGGACAGCTACAACTAGTGAAGAGATGATGGATAAGGCTTCAAAGGTAGGAGTTTTAGCTACTGAGAATGAAGATATAAGAAGCTTAAGAGAGCTTACAATGTATGGATTAAAAGGATTATCAGCATACATGGAGCATGCCATGAACTTAGGATTTGATAAAGAAGAAGTTCATGAATTTATGGCTGAAGCTTTAGTAAAATTATTAGATGATTCATTAAGTGCTGATGAATTAACAGCTTTAGCTTTAGAGACTGGTAAGTTTGGTGTAGACGGAATGGCTTTATTAGATGGAGCTAACACTTCAACTTATGGTCATCCAGAAATAACAAAAGTTAATATAGGAGTTAGAAATAACCCAGGAATATTAATATCAGGACATGATTTAAAAGACTTAGAAATGTTATTAGAGCAAACTGAAGGAACTGGAGTAGATGTGTATACTCATGGTGAAATGTTACCAGGACATTACTATCCAAAATTCAAGAAATATGCTCACTTTGCAGGAAACTATGGTAATGCATGGTGGTTACAAAATAAAGAGTTTGCATCATTCAATGGACCAATATTAATGACTACAAACTGTATAACACCAGTTCAAGATTCATATAGAGGAAGAATATTTACAACAGGTGCTGTAGGATATGAAGGATGTACTCATATAACTCCAGATGAGAATGGACATAAAGATTTCTCACAAATAATAGAGTTAGCAAAAACTTGCAAAGCTCCAACAGAAATAGAAACAGGAGAAATCGTAGGTGGATTTGCTCATAACCAAGTACTTGCTTTAGCTGATCAAGTAGTGGATGCAGTTAAATCAGGAGCTATAAGAAGATTCTTCGTAATGGCTGGATGTGATGGAAGAGCAAAATCAAGAGATTACTATAAAGAATTCGCTGAGAAGTTACCAAAGGATACAGTAATCTTAACAGCTGGATGTGCTAAATATAAATATAACAAATTACCACTTGGAGATATCAATGGAATTCCAAGAGTATTAGATGCTGGACAATGTAATGATTCATATTCATTAGTAGTAATAGCATTAAAACTTGCTGAAGTATTTGGAACAAGCAGTGTGAATGAATTACCAATAAGCTATAACATAGCATGGTATGAGCAAAAAGCTGTAATAGTATTATTATCATTATTACACTTAGGTGTTAAAAACATTCACTTAGGACCAACATTACCTGCATTCTTATCACCAAACGTAGCTAAAGTTTTAGTTGAAAACTTTGGAATTGGTGGAATAACTAATGTAGAAGATGACATGAAAATGTTCTTAGGAGAATAATAATATAAAACCGTTAATAGTCTATTTTTAAATATTATGATAAACCCACAAATGAAACCTAACATAATTATATGTTAGGTTTCTATTTTTTATTAGGGTTATTTAATGAATTGAAATAAGCAAAACTTGCTGAGTAAACTTCTATGTTAGCACCTAAAGCAGTGAAAAATTCTGCTAAAACATTGAGTTGGAGTTCATTATATTTAATTGAATATTCTTTTGATATTAATACACTTAATGCATTTAATTGATCTGGAGATAAATCAAAAAGTTCCATTAATTTGACTCCTTATTATGATTATATAATTATTATATAAAAAAAAGTACTTATTGATATTTCAATAAGTACTTTTCTATATAATTTAAAGCTACATCTGAGTTGCATGAAGAACAAAGTATAGTAAAAAGATTGCTGATATAACGTACATAGGGATTGATATATCTTTGTACTTCTTTGAAGCTAACTTACAGATTGGATAAGCTATAAATCCAAAAGCAATACCATCAACGATACTGAATGTTAAAGGTATTATAGTTAATGTAATAAATGCTGGGAATGATTCTGTAAAATCATCGAAGTTTATATCTGTGATGTGTTGAATCATTAAACCACCTATTATTATTAATACAGGTGCAATTGCTGAGTTTGGAATTAATGATATAACTGGTATAAAGAAGATTGATATTAAAAATAAAAATCCTGCGAATATAGCAGTTAAACCAGTTTTTCCACCAGCAGCTATTCCAGCTGTTCCCTCAACAGTTGAAACTGAGGGACTTGTTCCACATATACCACAAACTATTGTAGATAGTGCAACGGCATTTAATGCCTTTTGTCTTTTATGAGGTTGTTTTAACATTCCATCAACTTGACCATGAAGTAAACCTATATTCTCAAATACTAATACTAAAGTAAGTGAGAATGTTGCAATCCAAAATGAAATTGAGCCTAGTCCACTAAAGTCAGCTGACATGAATACTTCCTTATATTCACCAAAGTTAGGTAAAGATAACTGGAAGCTTGATAAATCAACAATCCCAAATAATATTGATATAACAGTTCCTGACAGGATTCCTATTAAGAATGAACCAGGTATATCTTTTATAAATAAAACAAGCATTATAATCATAGTTATGAAGAAGACAATAACTTCTTTAGATGAGATATCACCTAATCTAACCAGTGTTGATTGATCTCCTACTATTAATCCTGCTTTTTGTAATCCTAAGAAGGTTATAAAGATACCAATTCCAACAGTTATAGCTTGTTTAAGTGATGTTGGAATAGAACTTGTTAACATCTCTGCAAGAGGTGTAAGCGCTACCACAACAAATAAAATACCAGCCACTATAACAGCTGCTAAAGCTTGTTGGAAACTAAGACCCATAGTATTTACTATGGTATACGTAAATAGTGCATTAATACCCATACCAGGCATTATTATAAGTGGTGAGTTACTCATTAATGCAACGAGTACACAGCCTATTAATGATGCTAAAACTGTAGCGATTATAAGTGGTTGCATAGCTATACCACCGTCACTAAGTATACTAGCATTTACTACAATTATATAAACTGCAGCGAAAAAAGAGGTAAGACCAGCAAGTAATTCTGTTCTTATGTTTGTTTCGTGTTCTTTTAATTTAAAAAAGTTTTTCATCCTTTCTCCTTTTCAAAAATAGCTCCCTCGCCCTCCCACATCTGTTGATGCAAGTGTTATTATATCATATGTTAAACGTTTAATAAAGAGTTTTTAAATAAAGGTTTACAATAAAATGCTTGACAAAATAAGTAAAATAGTAATAAAAATTTTATAAGGATTTTAATAGAAGGGAATTAAAAAAATGAATAAAAAAGTTTTAATAACAGGAGCTACTAGTGGGATTGGGTATGAATTTGCAAAGAGATTCATAAATGAAAAATATGATCTTGTTTTAGTAGGTAGAAATGAAGATAGGTTAAATGAATTAAGATTGTTAGCAAAGAAAAATAATGTAACTGCTTTCACATATAAAATAGATTTAACTTTAAGTGATAGTGTAGATAAACTATATGAATTCACTAGAAAAGAAGTTGGAAATATAGATGTTTTAATAAATAATGCTGGTATAGGATTTAATGGAGAATTCAATGAGATAGAGTGGGAAAAGCACTTAGATGTAATAAATTTAAATATAGTTAGCTTAACAAAATTAACTAAATTATATTCAGATGATATGGTTAAAAGAAGAAAAGGAAAGATATTAAATATAGCATCCACAGGAGCATATCAACCAGGTCCTTTAATAGGGGTTTATTATGCAAGTAAGTCTTATGTTTTATCTTTTTCTGAAGCATTGAGAGAAGAACTTAAGAATAAAGGTGTTGATATTATAACTTTATGTCCAGGTGCAACAAAGACTAATTTCTCTAAAAGAGCAGGAAAAGGTGATTTAGAGGTAGCTATGAGTGCAGAGAAGGTTGCAGAAATAGGATATAATGCTTTAATGAAGAACAAAGCTATATGCATTCCTGGTCTTATGAATAAGACATTAGTATTTCTTTCTAAGATTGCACCTACTGTTATTAATGCTAAGATGGTTAAAAAGATACAAGGAAAAGCTATAAGTAAAAAATAATTGAGAATAATAAGCTTATAAATAATTTAAAAAATAGCCCAATAAATTAAATTTAGGAGGATTATTTATGAGCAATAAAAATATGTTTCCAACTAGTTTTAAAGGACAAAATCAAAGTCTACATCCTGGTATAGAGGAAGATATGGAGCCATTACCTATATATGATTTACCAGAGTATATAAATGATGGTAAGAGATTAAAAGATAAGGTTGCAATAATAACCGGAGGAGATAGTGGAATAGGAAGAGCTGTGGCCTTAGCCTATGCAAGGGAGGGAGCTAAGGTTTGTGTAATTTATTTAGCAGACCAAGAGGATAAAGATGCAGAGAAGACAAAAGAGCTAATAGAAGCTGTTGGAGGAGAAGTACTTTTAATAAAAGGTGATATATCAAATGCTGATTTTTGTAATAAAAGTGTTAGTGATGTTGTTGCAAAATGGGGAAAAATTGATATATTAGTTAATAATGCAGCTGTTCAACATGACTCTAAAACTTTAGATGATATTGGACCAGAGCAGTTAGAAACTACATTCAAAATAAATGTTTTCGGTAATATTTATATGACAAAGGCAGCTGTAAAGCATATGGAATACGGAAGTTCTATAATAAACACAACTTCAATAACAGCTTATAGAGGAAATGAGATTCTATTAGATTATTCATGTACAAAAGGTGCATTAACTACATTGACAAGAACTTTGGCTACTATGTTAGTTAAGGATGGAATTAGGGTGAATGCAGTAGCCCCAGGACCTATATGGACACCGCTAATTCCTTCATCTATGAGCAAAAAGAAGGTTTCAGAGTTTGGTAGTAATTCACCAATGGGAAGAGCAGGGCAGCCAGTTGAGTTAGCGGGAGCATATGTTTTTTTAGCTTGTAATGAATCATCATACATATCAGGAATAACAATACATATTAATGGTGGAGAAATTATAAATGGATAATTGAAAAGTTTTGCATAATTATCTTGAATTTTTTGAATAAATATAAGTTAAAAGTTATAGTTTTGTAGTTTCACGATTTAAAGTAATAGAATATAATATACTTATGATTTAACGAATAAAATATATATTTTTTTTAATAAAAAGGGGGAAACCTACAAATGAGAAAAACACTTAAGGATAGTAAGAGAATAGTTATTAAAGTTGGAACTTCTACTTTAACTTATGAAAATGGAAGTACAAACTTAATGAGAATAGAGAAATTATCAAGAGTAATTTCAGATATATGTAACATGGGGAAAGAAGTTGTACTTGTATCATCAGGTGCAATTGGAGTTGGAGTTGGAAAACTTAGATTAGAGAAAAAGCCTGAAAGCATAAGAGAAAAACAAGCTGTGGCAGCAGTTGGACAATGTGCTTTAATGCATATATATAACAAATTCTTTGGAGAATATAGTCATGTTGTGGCTCAAGTTCTTTTAACTAGGGATGTTTTAGAAAACGAGAGAATGAAAAGCAATGTATGTAATACTTTTGATACATTATTAGAAAAAGGGATAATCCCAATAGTTAATGAAAATGATGCTATTTCAATAGATGAAATACAGAACATATTAAACTTTGGAGATAATGATAATCTTTCTGCTATAGTTGCAACATTAGTTAAGGCAGATACATTAATAATATTATCTGATATTGATGGGTTCTATGATTCAGACCCAAGAACTAATAAGGACAGTAAGATGCTTAAGGAAGTTTATGAAATAACTCCTGAGATAGAAGAGTGTGCAGGTGGTGCTGGAAGTACTAGAGGAACTGGTGGAATGGTAACTAAACTTTCAGCAGCTAAGGTTGCAACAAAAGAAGGAATAGATATGATTTTAGCCAATGGAGAAAATCCAGAGATATTAGTTGATATATTAAATGGTGAAGATATAGGAACTATGTTTGTGGCTAAAAAGGGGGAGTAAGAGATGAATAATGAACTTATTATAAAGGGGAAGAAGGCAAAAGAGGCTGCTTATGAGCTTTCAATAGCTTCTACTAATGAAAAAAATAATGGATTATTAAAAATAAGCGAAGCTTTAATAAATAGATGTGATGAGATATTAGAAGAAAACAAAAAAGACTTAGAAAAAGCAATTGAAAAAGGTACTTCAAAAGCTATGTTAGATAGATTAAAGCTAGATAAAGATAGAGTTGAAGGTATTGCTAATGCTGTAGCTGATGTAGTTAAGTTAGATGATCCAATAGGAGAAGTTACTTCTATGTTTAAGAGACCAAATGGGCTTAGAATAGGAGTTCAAAGAGTTCCACTAGGAGTAGTTGGAATAATATATGAAGCAAGGCCAAATGTAACAGCAGATGCTGCTGCACTATGCTTAAAGACTGGTAATGCTGTTATTTTAAGAGGTGGAAGTGAGGCTATAAATTCAAACTTAAAAATAGTTGAAGTTATAAGTGATGCTTTAAAAGAAGCCGGTCTTCCAGAAGGCTCAGTTCAAATATTAGAAGATACATCAAGAGAAACTGCTACAGAATTCATGAGATTAAATGATTATTTAGATGTTTTAATTCCAAGAGGGGGAGCTGGACTTATAAAGGCAGTAGTTAATAATGCCACTGTTCCTGTAATAGAGACTGGAGTTGGAAACTGTCACATTTATATAGATAGTGAAGCTGATATTCCTATGGGAGTAGATATAATAGTCAATGCAAAGACTTCAAGACCAGCTGTGTGCAATGCTGCTGAAAAATTATTAGTTCACAAAGATATTGCTGAAGAATTTTTACCACTAGCAATCAAAGCTTTAAAAGAAAAAGGCGTTGAAATAAGAGGATGCGAAAAAACTAAATCAATAGTTAGTGATATTAATGAAGCTACTGATGAAGATTGGGGAAAAGAATATCTAGATTATATTCTTGGAGTTAAAGTTGTAGATACTTTGGACGAAGCTATAAGTCATATAAATAAATATGGAACAAAGCATTCAGAATCAATAGTAACTAAAAATTATTTTAACTCAGAAAAATTCCTTCAAAGAATAGATGCAGCAGCAGTTTATGTTAATGCCTCAACAAGGTTCACTGATGGAGGAGAATTTGGATTTGGAGCAGAAATAGGAATAAGTACTCAAAAATTACATGCTAGAGGACCTATGGGACTTAAGGAATTAACAACAAGTAAGTATATAATTTATGGAAATGGACAAATAAGATAAATTATGAGAGGGCTTTTAAAATTAAAGCCCTTTTGTTTTATCAAATCCGTAATTTTTACTAAATAATTAACTTTTAGATATTGTATAATATTTATAAGTATTTTTTTATAAAAATTAATATAAGGTAATAATTATTTAATGGTGTAAGAGCTTTTAAATTTAAAGTTATAAGTTTAATTGGAGGCTTTAGATGAGAAAAATCGATGATGTATTAAAAGCGGTTATTTTACTTGATAGTAAAGGTGATAGAGGAGTAACAGCAAGCGAAGTCGGTGAATATTTAAAACTAGACAGAGCTAATGTTAGTAGATACTTAAATAAGTTATATAAAGAAAATAAGATAAATAAACTTGAGGGTAGACCAGTTCTTTATAGAGTTGGAAGAGAAGAGGAAAAGTTAGAAGAAGATCTTAATGTTATGGAAGAAGAAGAGGAGTTATTAAACGAAGTTCTAGGTGAAGAGGTAGAAAATAGTTTAGATAACTTGGTGGGAGCAAATGAGTCCCTACAAATTCCCATACAGCAGGCTAAAGCAGCTATTTTATATCCACCTTCAGGATTACACACTTTAATATTAGGAGAAACAGGTGTTGGTAAATCAATGTTTGCAGAAGCTATGTATTCTTTTGCAAAAGAATCTCATATCTTGAATGAAAATTCTCCTTTTATTAGATTCAACTGTGCAGACTATGCTGATAATCCTCAGCTTGTAATAGCTCAGATATTTGGGGTTAAAAGAGGAGCATTTACGGGTGCTGATAGAGATAAAGATGGTTTATTAAAGAAAGCTGATGGCGGAATATTATTCTTAGACGAGATACACAGACTTTCACCACAAGGTCAGGAGATGCTATTTACATTTATAGATAAAGGTACTTTTAGGCCACTTGGAGAAACGGAAAAACAAGAAGAGGCTAGAGTTCAGATTATAGCAGCTACAACAGAAGATCCAAAGTCATATCTATTACAAACATTTACCAGAAGGATTCCTATGACAATAGTTTTACCTCCTTTAAGAGAAAGAACTATTGAAGAGAGGTATGCTTTAATAGAAGATTTTATAAAATCAGAATCTTTAAGACTTAAAAAGAGCATTTATATAAATAAGAATGCGTTAATCTCATTCCTATTATATGATTGTTCAAATAATATAGGTCAATTAAAAAGTGATATTCAGTTATCTTGTGCAAAGGCATTTTTAAATTACAAATCACATAAAAAGAAGCACATAATAATTGAACAGTCAGATTTACAGGCTAGTGTCAAAAAGGGAATAATGAGACTTAAAGAAAATCGGGATAAGTTAAACAGACTTTTTGATACTGTTGAAGATATATTACGCTTTTCATATAAGAAGGACATAAATAATAAAAAGTTAGATAAAGATAAAAATGATGAAGGTGAATCATTCTATGAAACTATTGAAACTAAAATTGATGATTTAAAAGATAAAGGTGTAAATGAAGATGAAATAACAGATATATTAAATGTAGATATAGAGGATTATTTCAGAAAGTATATGAAAAACTTGAAAGGTAGTTTCAGAAAAGATGAAATTCTAAAAATTGTTGATGCTAGAATAGTAGAAATAGTTGAGAAAATATTAGCTTATGCATCTGAAAAATTAGGTAGAGAATATGATGATAAAGTTTATTATGGGTTAGCACTTCACTTACAAGGAAGTTTGGAACGTATAATAAATGGAAATAGAATTTATCATCCTAAATTAAATAGTATTAGAGCTGATTACAATAAAGAGTTCATAATCGCGATGGATTCGGTTAAGATGATTGAAGATGAATTTGGTGTACAAGTTTCATTAGATGAAATTGGATATATAACAATGTTCTTAGCAACAAATTCAGATGTAATAACAAAAAAAGATATATATAAGGTAGGAGTTCTTGTAATAATGCATGGAACAAGTACTGCAACTTCTATGGCAGAGGTAGCTAATACTTTAATTGGAGAAAACTACGTTGAAGCTTTAGATATGCCACTTTCAATGAAAGCTGAAGATATGTTTGAAAATGTTAAGGAAAAGGTTAAGGAATTAGATAAGGGTAAGGGTGTTTTAATTCTTGCTGATATGGGTTCACTAGTTAACTTTGGAGAAATATTAAAAGAAGAATTAAAATTAAAAGTTAAAACTGTAGATATGGTAAGTACTCTTTCAGTAATTGAAGCTGGTAGAAAAGCTTTAAGTGGAAGGGATATAGATTCAATTTACCAATCTTGTTTAGATATAAATAAATATGGAATAAAAAGTGAAAGAGTTGAAGAAGAAGATAAAAAAGAAATTGCTATAGTAACTACATGTTTTACTGGAGAAGGTTCTGCTGAAAGGTTAAAGAGAATAATAAGCGAAAAGCTTCATAACATAGATAATGTAAATATTATTCCTTTAGATATTCTTGATAAGGATAAATTCGCTAAGAAACTAGAAAGAGTAAGAAAAGAATACACTGTTGCAGCTATTGTTGGTACTGTAAATATGTTTATAGATGATATTCCATTTATATCAGCTGCTGATATATTTACTGAAAAAGGAATAGAACATTTAGATAAGATTGTTGATAGAGAAAGCGATTTTAACAAGGTTTGTGAATCATTAAAAACTCAAATTAAAGATATAAACTGCTATAACTTAGTAAATGATATTAGAACATTTATAAATAACATAGAAGGTAGTTTGGAAATTGAGGTAGAGAAGGCTGCACAGATAGGGATATTAATGCATATTTGTTTCTTAGTTGATAAGTTAAGGAATAAGGGGAAAGAAACAATTTTTTCAGAGCTTAATCATTATAGAGCTAACCATAATAAAGAATTTATCATGGTTAAGAAAAGTTTGAAAATTGTTGAAGTAGATTATGGAATAAATATTGGTGATAATGAGATTGCTTATATAGTAAAAATGTTACTAAATAATAAGATAGATTAGTTAGTGTGCTAAAAATAAAGAAGTGTGTATAGTGTGTACACACTTCTTTTTATGTTTACACTACTACAAAAATGGCTTGTTTACTATGTTTAGAGGGTTTTAAAAGTTTAACTATTAACACAGAAAAGTTGGCACGGCAATTGCTTTAATATAAAGCATAAGAAAAAAATAAATTAAAAAATAAAAAAAATAAATTAACAATAGATTAGGTTATTTATTCGAGGAGGAATATATTATGAAAAGAATATTATTAGTTTGTTCAGCAGGTATGTCAACAAGTTTATTAGTTAGCAAAATGCAAGAGGCAGCAAAAGCTAAAGGTGTAGAGTGTCATATAGAAGCAGTTGCAGAAGCAGAAGCTAAAAACAAAATCGATGAAATCGATGTATTATTATTAGGACCACAAGTTAGATTCTTATTATCAAAATTCAAAGGATTATTAGATCCTAAAGGAGTTCCAGTAGAAGTTATTGAAACTATTGCTTACGGAACAATGAATGGTGAAAAAGTATTAAATAGAGCTTTAGAAATCGCAAAATAATATAACGTAAAGTGGTATAATTGGGTATTTGATTGATAGAGAGACGGAATTTAAGACAAAAGGAAGTGTTAAGAATGGAAGAAATCATCATGAATTTAATAATCCACAGTGGAGAAGCTAGAAGCTATGCTATGGAAGCTATGCAACTTGCTAAGACTGGGGATATAGAGGGTGCTAGAGATTTAATAGAAAAATCAGCTGTACAATTAGGTGAAGCTCATAAATCACAAACGGCTTTAATTCAAGGTGAAGCTGGTGGAGATAAGGCAGAAATTTCAATGTTATTAATACACGCTCAAGATCACTTAATGACTACAATGACATTAAAAGACTTAGCAAATGAGATAGTTGATTTATATCAAAAAATAGATGAAAAGTAATATTATTACCTTTATTACTCACATAAATAAGCTCTAATGTTTTAAGCATTAGAGCTTATTAAATATAATTTGTTAAGGAGAGAGTGCGATGGAATATATCATAGGTGTTGATGGAGGCGGAACTAAGACTGAAGCTGTAGCTTATAATTTGGAAGGTGAGGTTGTAAAAACTTCATTAAGAGGATTCGCTAATCTTTTAAATGGTAAAGAAGAAGCCTTAGATAATATAGTGAATTCTATAAAAGAAATTATAGAGGATTTAGGTAAAGAAGAATTAAAAGGTATTTATCTTGGAATTGCGGGTATGGAAGTTGGAGATAATGCTACATACATATTAGAAGCTGTAAAAGAAGCTTTTGAATTAGAAGCTTTACTTATGAATGATGGAGAGTTAGCTTTAAAAGCTATGCTAAAAGGTGAAGATGGAATACTTGTAATAGCTGGTACTGGATCTATTGTATTTGGAATACATGATGATAAAGTAGCTAGATGTGGTGGATGGGGACATCTACTTGGCGATGAAGGTAGTGGATATAAAATATCAATAGATGCCTTAAAAAACATCCTTTTTGAAGAAGATAATTCTATTGAGAAATCAGAGTTATCAATGGCTATAATGAAAGAGTTTAATTGGAATAATGTTGATGAAATAGTTGAGTTTGTTTATTCATCATCAAAAGATGAGATAGCTAAGGTTGCACCTATAGTATCAAAATTTGCTGAGGCAGGAGATAATTTTGCTAAGGGAATCTTAGAAAAAGAAGCAATTGCTTTAGCTAAAACAACACAAAATGTATATGAAAAATTAGGTTTTGAAAAATGCTCAATAGGCTTAGTTGGTGGTGTTGTAAGAAAGAGCAAGATTATGAGAGAAGCTTTTGAGAGATGCTTAAATGAACATATAAATGTTATTGAGTTCATTGATGAGAGTGTTTCAGCAGCAAAAGGTGCTTATTACATAAATTTAAAAGAAAGAAATAAGTAGTAGAAGAGAGGTTTTTATAATGAGAAGATTAGGAATATCAGTTTATCCAAGTCATAGTCCAATAAACGAAATTGTTGATTATATACATTTAGCAGGAAAATATGGTTACAAAAGAATATTCACTTGTCTTATTTCAGCTAGCGATAAGAGTACTGAAGAAGTAATAGAAGAGTTTAAAATAATGTTAAAAGCAGCTAATGAAGAAGGTATGGAAGTAATAGCTGATTTAGATCCAACAGTATTCAAAAATTTAAATGCTTCAATACATGATTTAAAAGTATTCAAAGATATGGGATTAAGCGGAATAAGATTAGATATGGGATTCAGTGGACATGAAGAAGCTGTAATGACATATAATCAATATGGATTAAAGATAGAGCTTAACATGAGTAATGGAACTAAATATGTTGATAATATTATGTCATATGTTCCAAATGTAGAGAATCTATATGGTTGTCACAATTTCTATCCTCATGTTTATACAGGATTAGAGTACAACCATTTTATAAAATGCTCTGAGCAATTTAAAGAATTTGGATTAAAAACTGCTGCTTTTGTAAATGCACAAAGTGCAGATCATGGTCCATGGCCAGTTTCAGAAGGATTATGTACTTTAGAAGAGCATAGAGATCTTCCTATAGATGTACAAGCTAAGCATTTATTTGCAACTGGTCTAATTGATGATGTAATCATAGCTAATGCTTTTGCTTCAGAGGAAGAATTAAAAGCTTTAAGTGAAGTAAATAGAGATATGATAACTTTAGATGTTGAACTTGTAGACGATATTCCTGAAATAGAGAGAAAGATTGTTTTGGAAGAGCCTCACTTTAATAGAGGAGATATATCAGCATACATGATAAGATCAACTCAAAGTAGAGTTAAATATAAAGGAAATCCATTCCCTCCATTCAATACTCCACAGATTAGAAGAGGAGATATATTAATAGACTCAGATTTATACACTAGATATGCTGGTGAACTTCAAGTTGCTATTAAAGATATGAAGAATACAGGAAAAACTAATGTGGTTGGAAGAATTAGAGAAGAAGAAATATTCTTATTAGATTATATAAAACCATGGATGACTTTTGGATTTAGATTAAAAAAATAATAACTTATTTTAAAGATGCATTGAGTGATTAATGCATCTTTTTATGTATTAGTGTAAAAATCCTAGTATTAATGCACAGAATATGAGAAATTTTTTGAATATACCGTGTGTGTAAAGGTTTTTACACAGAAAAAAGTTAGTGTGTAATCAATTTCTATTAAAATTCTTAGTTAAAATGGGCTTTTGGAGGATTTTTAGTAAGTTTTAATTTTGGCATGGTAGTTGCTTTAATAATTAGTGTAGGCAAAAGAGAAAAGATAAGGAGGTTTAGGAGAATGAAAAAAGGTATAAAAATCGTTACTATTGGTGGCGGATCTAGTTATACTCCTGAATTAGTAGAAGGCTTTATAAAAAGATACAATGAACTACCTGTAAGAGAATTATGGTTAGTTGATATAGAAGAAGGTAAAGAAAAGTTAGAGATAGTTGGTAACTTAGCTAAGAGAATGGTTGAAAAAGCTGGTGTACCAATGGAGATACACTTAACTTTAGATAGAAGAGAAGCATTAAAGGATGCAGATTTCGTAACTACTCAAATGAGAGTTGGGTTACTTGATGCAAGAATAAAAGATGAAAGAATTCCATTAAGTCATGGAGTTATTGGACAAGAAACAAATGGTGCTGGTGGATTATTTAAAGCACTAAGAACTATTCCAGTTATCTTAGATATAGATAAGGATATGGCAGAACTTTGTCCGAATGCTTGGATTATAAACTTTACAAATCCAGCAGGAATGGTAACAGAGGCTTTAATTAGATATGGAAGAAACAAAAAAGTTATTGGATTATGTAATGTTCCAATAGGAATGGAAATGGCGGCTGCAAAAGTTTTAGGTGTAGAACATAGCAGAATAAGAATGAACTTTGCAGGACTTAACCACATGGTATTTGGAACAGAAGTGTTTGTTGATGGAGAGAATAGAACAGCAGATCTTATCGATGCATTAGCAAATGGTGAAATTGGACAAATAGTTAAAAATATTTCAGATTTTTCATGGAATCAAGATTTTATAAGAGCATTAAATGTTATGCCTTGTCCATATCACAAATATTATTTCCAAAGCTCAAAAATGCTTGAAGATGAATTGAAAGAATTCTCAAAAGGAGAAACGAGAGCAGAGGTTGTTAAGAGAGTAGAAGCTGATTTATTCGATCTTTACAAAGATCCAAATTTAGATATTAAACCACCTCAATTAGAAAAAAGAGGAGGAGCTTATTACAGTGATGCAGCTTGCAGATTAATCTACTCAATCTATAACGATAAGGGAGATATACAACCTGTAGATATAAGAAACAATGGAGCTATAGAAGGAATAGATGATGATTCAGCCGTTGAAATTTCATGCGTAATAACTAAGGATGGTCCAAAACCACTAGCAGTTGGAAAGTTACCAGTAGCTGTGAATGGATTAGTTCAAGAGATTAAGAGTTTTGAAAGACTAGCTATAGAAGCTGCTGTTGAAGGAAGCTATGAAAAGGCTGTCTTAGCGTTAACTATAAATCCATTAGTTAGATCAGACGAATTAGCTAAAATATTAGTTGATGAGTTATTAGAAGCTCATAAAGATTATTTACCACAATTCAGAAGTTATTTTGAAAATAAAAAATAAAAAAGTATAATTCTAAGCTATCTAGTTGTCAGAAATTATATTTAGATATTATTATAGGTAGCTTAGATTAAATAAAAGGAGGAATTATACATGAAGAAGTTTTTCGAATTTATGGAAAAGTACTTTGTTCCTGTTGCCGCTAAAATAGGTGGGCAAAGACACTTAGTTGCAATCCGTGATGGTTTCGTAACTATCACTCCACTAGTTATAGCAGGATCATTTGCAGTATTAATAAACAATTTAGGTTTTGAATGGTACCAAAACATGATGAACTCTTTCTTACCAGCTAACTGGAAGGATTTTGGAGGATCAATTTGGAATGCATCATTCGGAATAATGTCACTTTTAGTAGTATGTACAATATCCTATCATTTAGCTAGGTCTTATGATAAAGATGGTATGGCTTCAGCTATGGTATCACTAGGATCACTTATTATACTTTATACATTTACTCCAGATGGTACAATACCAATGACTTATTTAGGTGGAGCAGGATTATTTGTAGCAATTATAGTTGCATTAGTAGCAACTGAAATATTTACTAGATTACTTGGAAATCCAAAGTTAGTAATTAAGATGCCAAATGGTGTGCCACCAGCAGTATCTAAATCATTTGCAGCTTTATTCCCATCAATCATAGTATTAGTAATAGCAGCAGCTGTTAAATACATCTTTGTTGGATTTGGAGTAACTAATGTACATGAATCATTATTCTTATTAATTCAAGCACCTTTACAAGGAGCTGTAGGAAGTTATCCAGGATTAATGATATTAGTATTTGTTCAACAATTATTATGGTTCTTCGGATTACATGGTTCAAACATATTAGCACCAGTTATAAATGCTGTGTTATTACCTTTAACAGAAGCGAATATGCAAGCTGTTCAAAGTGGATTAACTCCAGAATTTATCGTAAACAGCCAATTCTTAGACTCATTCATCAACATGGGTGGATCAGGAACAACTATTGGTTTATTAATAGCTATATTCTTAGTTGGTAGAAAGAGTAAGACTCAAATGATGATAGCAAAACTTGGTATAGCACCAGGATGCTTCAACATCAACGAACCTGTTATATTTGGTATGCCATTAGTATTAAACCCAATATACTTCATACCATTTATATTAGCACCAATGGTTTCAGGTACAATAGCTTACTTATTAACACTTTGGGGATTCATGCCAGCAGTATCAGTTATGGCTAACTGGACAATGCCACCAATAATTGGAGCAATACTTTCAACTAACTCATTAATGGGTGGTGTAGGAGCTCTTATATGTATAATAGCTTCAATAGCAATCTACATTCCATTCGTAATGATAGCAACTAGAGAAGAGTTAGAAGAAGAAAAGAAACAAGCACAAAACAACTAATTTTAAATAAATTAAAAAAGCACTTTGATGAAAATCAAGGTGCTTTTTTATGTTTTGGTTAAGGCTCTGTTTTAAGTGAGTGTTGGTTTTAGTTATTATAAAGTAAAATGTTAAATTAAATACTTTTAATTATTTTATGTGATTTATAAATAACTTTTTAGGTGTGGATAAAATTAAATTTAATAAGGATATAATTAATATATTGGATATAAAATTTAAGTTAAGAGGTGCTTTATGAGTTTAAATTCAGAGTTTTATAATAGAGATACATTAATCGTGGCTAGAGAACTATTAGGAAAGGTTTTAGTTAGAAAGATAGATGGAATTACTTTAAAAGGGAGAATAGTTGAAACTGAGGCTTATATAGGAGCTATAGATAAGGCTTGTCATGCTTATGGAGGCAAGAAAACCAATAGAACAGAAACTCTTTATGCAGAGCCAGGAACTGCATATGTGTATTCAATATATGGTATGTATTATTGTTTAAACTTAATAAGTGAGGAAAAGGATGTTGCAGCAGGAGTTCTTATTAGAGGAATTGAGCCTTTAGAAGGACTTGAAGAGATGAGTAAATTAAGATATAAAAAGAGTTTAAATGAGCTTTCTAATTATGAAAAGAAAAATTTTTCTAATCGACCATCAAAATTATGTATGGCTTTAGGAATAGATAAGAGGGATAACTGCATAAATACTATTAGTAGTAAAGAACTTTATGTTGAAGAGGATACTAATCTTAATGAAATAGAAATAGTTGAGGCTAAGAGAATAGGAATAGACTATGCAGAAGAGGCTAAGGAATTTTTATGGAGGTTTTACATAAAAGACAATAAGTTTGTTTCTAAGAAGTAACATAATCTTTGCTATTAATTTATTTAGTAGGGGAGTTTTATCATGGGAGTAAAAGAGGCTAATAAACAATATATAAAATTTGATACTTCTGTCCAAGTACTTAAGTATGAGGTTCTAAAGAGAATAGCAGAAAAAGAGTTTCATGGGGTTTTAGAAGAAGAGAAACTTAGTATAGCAAAAGAGATTGTTGATGATTTAAAACCAAATGTAAGATGTTGTATATTTAAAGAAAGAGCTATTGTAGAGGAAAGAATGAAGCTAGCATTAGGCGGACATAATAATATAAATAATATGGTTGAAGTTATTGATATAGCTTGTGATGAGTGTCCTGTTAACAGGTTTATAGTTACAGATGCTTGTAGAGGATGTTTAGCTAAGAAGTGTAGAGATAGTTGTAATTTTGGAGCTATAACTTTTGATAATAGAAGATGTAAGATTGATTATGAAAAATGTAAGGAATGTGGTAAGTGTAAGGATGCATGTCCTTATAATGCTATAGCAGAGGTTAAAAGACCTTGTATGAGGGCCTGTGTACCAAAGGCATTATCTTATGATGTAGAGAGCAAGAAGGCTGTTATAGATGATTCTAAGTGTATTCAGTGTGGGGCATGCGTTGTTGATTGTCCTTTTGGAGCTATTATGGATAAATCTTATTTAGTTGATGTAATAAGACTTTTAAAGAGTAAGGAAAATGTATATGCAATTGTAGCACCAGCTATATCATCTCAATTCAATCATAATAAGATTGGTAAGGTTATTACAGCTATAAAAGAATTAGGATTTAAAGATGTATTTGAGGCAGCCTTAGGAGCTGATTTGGTGGCTTTAAATGAATGCAAAGAGTTTAAGGAAAGAGGAGAAGTAGAATTTATGACTACAAGTTGTTGTCCAGCATTTGTGTCATATATAGAAAAGAACTATCCAGAATTAAAAGACTGTATTTCTCATACAGTTTCTCCTATGGTTGCTATAGCTAGGCTTATAAAGCGTGACAATGAAGGAGCTAAAACTGTGTTTATAGGAACCTTGTATAGCTAAGAAGATGGAGAGTTTAAGAGAAGAGGTTAGTGGAGATATAGATTATGTCTTAACTTTTGAAGAGCTCTTAGCTTTACTTGATTCAAGAAATATAAAAATAGATGAATGTGAGGAAAGTGAAACTAAGAATGGATCCTTCTATGGAAGACTTTTTGCTAGAAGTGGAGGAGTTACAGAGTCTGTTAAACATATAGTAGAAAGTGATGGAATAGAAGTTGATTTTAGACCAATTGTTGGTGACGGAGTTAAAGATTGTGATGTTAAGCTTAGACTTGCTAAATTAAAGAGAGCACAGGGGAATTTTTTAGAAGGTATGGCTTGCAAAGGTGGATGCATAAATGGTCCAGGCTCTTTAAATCATGATATTAAGAATAGTAAGGAAGTAGATAAGTATGGAAATTTATCTTCTTATGGAAAGATAAAAGAGACAGTAAAACAAATCGATTTAGAAACTTTGAATTTAGAAAAAAATAGATAAAAAATAAGCTGCAAGTTTTACTTGTAGCTTATTTTTTTAGGAGGTTTATTATATTAAAGTTAGTAGCAAACAAAAGAATTTATTCTTCTTAAATCAACTCCAAAATAAACCCATCTCCAGCCAGCCCATCTCCAGCCAGATACAGAACGTCTATCAACTCTAGTTAAATAAGCCCAGTAGCTACGGCCATTTCTTTGCCATATATAGGTATATCTATATAGACAGAACTTTATTGAACCAGGGCTAACACTTTTAACATTTCCTTGACCACTATAAGTAGAGTGTTGAACACCTGCGTCTTTTTGAGATGGTATATAAGATGGTGGTGGTCCCATAGGTGATGGTGATTGAGGGTTTTGCCAGTTTGTTGGCATTGGAAGCATATTTGATATATAGCCAATAGGAGCACTATGCATAAAATCTTGTCCCATGTCTTTTAGTGCATAAGGTAAATCTTGCATTACAGCAGGTACATTAGCAATATTATCGGGTATGTTTTTTATTGCTGGAGGTATTACTGAATATTTAAATTTTTTCTTTGATCTAGATTTATACTTTTTACTTCTATAATCTAAAATATATTCATCATCTATATCATCAGAAATATCAAAGTCTTCATAATACCTTTCAAGAGAATCTTGGTTTTCTTCAGGAAGAATCTCAAACTCACCAACTTCATCTATTTCTTCGTCATCGTTAAAGAATCTAATAAAATCTTCTGGATAAATTATTTCCATAAGTCTCTCCTACAAAAATTTTTACTCAGTATTAAATTATGCTTATTTAGTCCTAAAGGTGAATTTTATAATACATTAGTTTTTAAATTTAATAATTGCCAAAAAATGTAGAGAATTGACGAAATAATTATAGATTTTCAATGAATTCCATTGACAAAATGCTCGATATATATAATAATTATAATTGCTTCAATAGGACAATGAAGTAGGTATAGGTTTGAAATTAAGTTAAGGTGCTAGGTGTTTTACATCTAGCACCTTAACTTTTTATCGTGAAAATTTATTTAAAATTTCCAAATTAGTATTGACTATACAAATTGAATACACTATTATTATTTGTAATAAGATTTATCAATAAAGATAAAATACACTTTAAATTGGTCCCGTGAGGCCAGAAAGAGGTATAGTTATGTTAAATAGAATTTTTTGTTGTACAAAAAAACAGATACAATTACAAAATGAATTAGCTTTGTATTTTAATACAATTCCATATAAAGAGGTATTAGAGTGATTGATTTTTTAGCAATCGCTCTAATACCTCTTTCTTTTAAATAAATAACATTTAGAACGATGGCAATGGAATTAAGACCTTTTAAAGTGTGTTTTTAGAATATGATTTTAACTAGGAGGTCTAGAGATGAAAGCAAAGCTTATATTAGAAAATGGCGTAGTATTTGAAGGTAAAGCCTTTGGATATTTAAAGGAGTGTGTTGGAGAGGTAGTTTTCAACACAGGAATGACAGGATATCAGGAGGTTTTAACAGACCCTTCTTATTATGGACAAATAGTAACTATGACATATCCTTTAATAGGTAACTATGGAGTAAACTTAGAGGATTTAGAATCTAAGGAGCCAAAGGTTAGAGGATTTATAGTAAGAGAAAAATGTCAGTATCCAAACAACTTCAGATGTGAGTTAGAGCTTGAAACTTACTTAGCTCAAAATAAGATTTTAGGACTTGATGGAATAGACACAAGAGCATTAACTAAAATTTTAAGAAATAACGGAACAATGAAGGGAATTATAGTTTTAGACAATTCTACTTTAGAAGATGTAAAAGGAAAGCTTGAAGCTTTTTCAAACAGAGATGCAGTTTCAATAGTTTCAACTGATGAAAAGTATGAAATTTCAGGAGAAGGAAAGAATGTAGCTATAATCGACTTCGGTATAAAGCAAAACATTGTTAGAAACTTCGTAAAAAGAGGATGCAATGTTACAGTGTTCCCTTATGACGTTAAAGCAGAAGATGTTTTAGCAATAAATCCAGATTTAGTGTTCTTATCAAATGGACCGTGGAGATCCAGAGGACATGGGAGATGCAGTAAATGAAATCAAGAAGATTGTTGGAAAGAAACCAATAGTAGGAATATGTTTAGGACATCAATTATTAGCATTAACTTTAGGTGGACAAACTAAAAAGCTTAAGTTTGGACACAGAGGATGTAACCATCCAGTTAAAGACTTAATAAATAACAGAGTTCATATAACATCACAAAACCATGGATACTATGTTGCTACTTTACCAGAAAACATGGAAATAACTCATGTAAGTATGAATGATGGAACAGTTGAGGGAATGAAACATAAAGAATTACCAATATTCTCAGTTCAATTCCACCCAGAAGCATGTCCAGGACCAAAGGACAGCGAATACATCTTTGATGAGTTTATGAAGTATGCACTATAAGGAGGAAATAATATGCCATTAAATAAAGATATAAAAAAAGTTTTAGTAATAGGATCAGGTCCAATAATAATAGGACAAGCAGCGGAGTTTGACTACTCAGGTACTCAAGCTTGCCAAGCTCTTAAGGAAGAAGGGGTTGAAGTTGTACTTGTAAACTCAAACCCAGCAACAATAATGACTGATAAGGAAATAGCAGATAAGGTTTATCTTGAACCTTTAACAGTAGAATTCGTAGAAAAAGTAATAGCAAAAGAAAGACCAGATTCTCTTTTAGCAGGAATGGGTGGACAGACAGGATTAAACCTAGCTGTTGAACTTTATGAAAAGGGAATTTTAGATAAATATAATGTAAATGTAATAGGTACTTCAATAGAATCTATTAAAGAAGGGGAAGATAGAGAACTATTCAGAAACATGATGAATAGAATCAATCAACCTGTTATTCAAAGTGAAATTATAACTGACTTAGATGCAGGTATAGCTTTCGCAAGAATGATTGGATACCCAGTAATAGTTAGACCAGCTTACACTCTTGGAGGAACTGGTGGTGGAATAGCTAATAATGAAGAAGAGTTAATAGAAACATTATCATCAGGATTACAATTAAGTACAATTGGACAGGTTCTTTTAGAGAAGAGTGTTAAAGGTTGGAAAGAAATTGAGTACGAAGTAATGAGAGACTCATTTGGAAACTGTATAACAGTTTGTAACATGGAAAACATTGACCCAGTTGGAATTCATACTGGAGACTCAATAGTTGTTGCACCAAGCCAAACTTTATCAGATAAAGAGTACCAAATGCTTAGAAGTGCTTCAATAGATATAATAAATGCAGTAGGAATTGAAGGGGGATGTAATGTTCAGTTTGCTTTAAATCCACATTCATTTGAATATGCAGTAATAGAAATCAACCCTAGAGTTTCAAGATCTTCAGCTCTAGCATCAAAAGCTACAGGGTATCCAATAGCTAAGGTTGCAGCGAAGATTGCTTTAGGATATGGATTAGATGAGATAAAGAATGCAGTAACAGGAATGACTTACGCTTGTTTCGAGCCTTCACTAGATTATGTAGTAGTTAAGATTCCAAAATGGCCTTTCGATAAATTCCATGGAGCAGATAGAGCTTTAGGAACTAAGATGATGGCTACTGGAGAAATAATGGCTATAGGAAGCAACTTTGAAGCAGCGTTCTTAAAGGGTATAAGATCGTTAGAAATAGGAAAGTATTCATTAGAGCATAAGAAGTTCCAAGATCTTTCAATGTATGAGTTAAGAGAAAGGGTAATTTCTCCAGATGATGAGAGAATATTCGCTTTAGCTGAGATGCTAAGAAGAGGATATAGAATAGACATGGTTTCAAAAATAACAGGTGTTGATATATTCTTCTTAGAAAAATTTAGATGGTTAGTTGAAGAAGAGCAAAAGCTAAAGCAAAGTTCAATTGATGATTTAAATAGAGAGTGGTTACAAAAATTAAAGAGAAGAGGATTCTCAGATAAGGCAATCGCTGATATGTTAAGAGTTTCTCCAGATGAAATCTACAGATTAAGAGATATATGGCACATAAAACCTACTTACAAGATGGTTGATACTTGTGGTGGAGAGTTTGAAGCATTATCACCATACTACTATTCAACATATGAGCAATATGATGAGGTAGTTGTTTCAGATAATAAGAAGGTTGTAGTTATAGGTTCAGGTCCAATAAGAATAGGACAAGGTATAGAGTTTGACTATGCATCAGTTCACTGTGTAATGGCTTTAAGAAAGCAAGGAATTGAAACAATAGTTATAAATAATAACCCAGAGACAGTAAGTACAGACTTCAGTATTTCAGATAAACTTTACTTTGAACCTTTAACTGAAGAAGATGTATTAAACATAATAGATAAAGAAAGACCAGACGGTGTAATTCTTCAGTTTGGTGGACAAACAGCTATAAAACTTGCTAAATTCTTAAAAGAGAAAAACATTCCTACACTAGGAACTACTTCAGACCAAATAGATTTAGCTGAGGATAGAGAGCAGTTTGATGACTTATTAGAAAGATTAGATATTGCTAGACCAAAAGGTAAAGGTGTATGGAATCTTGAAGAAGGATTAGAAGAAGCTAGAAGATTAGGATTCCCAATCTTAGTTAGACCTTCATTCGTTCTTGGAGGACAAGGTATGGAAATAACTCATGACGAAGAGGAATTAACATACTACTTAACAAATGCATTTGAAAAAGATTCTAAGAATCCAATACTTATAGATAAATATCTAATGGGTAGAGAAATAGAAGTTGATGCTATATCAGATGGTGAAGAAGTTCTAGTTCCAGGAATCATGGAGCACTTAGAGAGAGCAGGAGTTCACTCAGGAGATAGTATAACAATGTATCCAGCCCAAAATATATCAGCAAAGATAAAAGCTGATGTATTTGATTATACTAAGAAACTAGCTTTAAGCATTGGAATAAAAGGAATGATAAACATTCAGTTCATTGAGTTTGAAGGAAAGCTTTATGTAATAGAAGTTAACCCAAGAGCTTCAAGAACAGTTCCATATATCTCAAAAGTAAGTGGAGTTCCAATAGTAGATATTGCTACTAGCATAATGCTTGGAGCAAAATTAAAAGACTTAGGATATGGCACAGGAGTTTATAAAGAGCCTGAGTTAGTATCAGTTAAGGTTCCAGTATTCTCAACTCAAAAACTTCCTAACGTTGAGGTAAGTTTAGGACCAGAAATGAGATCAACAGGAGAGGTTCTAGGAGTGGGAAGAAATGTATGGGAAGCACTGTACAAAGGATTTGTGGCTGCTAGTATGTACACTGGAGCTACAGGTAAAACAATTCTAGCTACTGTTAAAAAACATGATAAGAAAGAATTTATGGAGCTTGCTAAGGACTTAGATAAATTAGGATACAACTTCGTAGCAACAACTGGAACAGCTAATGAGTTAAGAGAAGCTGGAATAGATGCTAAAGAAGTAAGAAGAATAGGAGAAGAGTCTCCAAATATAATGGATTTAATCAAAAACAAGGAAATCGACTTAGTTGTAAATACACCAACTAAAGCTAACGATTCTAAGAGAGATGGATTCCATATAAGAAGAGCAGCTATAGAAAGAAACATCGGAGTTATGACTTCATTAGATACTTTAAAAGCTCTAGTAGATCTACAAAAAGAAGGTGCAGATAAGAGAGAATTGGAAGTATTCAACTTAGTATAATAAGAAAATAAAATAATTTAGGCTTACTTAATTTCAAATATGAGATTAAGTAGGTCTTTTTTTATGCTTCTTATTTCTACATATTTTTAATAACAGGATAATTATTTTTAGATTCTAATTAGAATCTATATATTATTTTATATGTGCTTTTAAGTTATGTGTTGTTTGAATTTGCCTTTTAGTAGGGCGAAGTTAGAGAAGATAAATTTAATTGAGAGACTAAATTTATTGTGGATTATTTTTTATATAAAGAAGAGATTTTATTCTAACGGAGCCCTTGGCGAGAATTTTTAAGATTTTTTAGGATACTTATAAAACTTTTTCAGACTTTTTTATTGAAAAATACTTAAAATTTATATTGTTAATCTAATTGTAGTAATTTTGTGGATAAAATGTATTAAAATTTAGTTTATAATAAAAAAGCTGTGATTAAAAAATAAAAAAATACTTTGTGGAAAAATAAAAATTAATTCACTTGTGGATAGTTTTTAAAAATTAAAGCTGTGGATAATTTTTTGAATTTAGAAATGTGTATAACAATTATGTAGAAAAATCTCATGATTTTAAAAAGTACTTAGTTATTATACTATAAAAACATCAATATTCAAGAGTAATTTATAAAATAAATTGGGGGTGAATCTTATGGAAAATTTCAAAATAGTAATGAAAAATTTCTTTATAAAAAGTATTTTATTTATAATTTCAGTTTTTTTAGCAGCACTTTTTTATAAATTAATAGTAAAAGAATGCATAGATGTTTTTATAAAAATAGATTTAAGTGGTAAAAAAGGTTTTATAATATACAACTTTTTTAAAGTAACAAGTGTTATGCTTATTTACCAAGTATTCCTTACTACTACTAGAATGAAAACATCAAAATTATTTAAACTTTTCCTATTTGGGTTATATGCAGGAACTATGTTTATACTTCTATTTGCTAGACCCAAAATGGCTAGAGGATTTCAACTAGATCCATTTGAGGTTTTACACGGTCTTAGAGGAGATAAAACATCTCAGTTATATCTAATAGGTAATATCATTTTCTTTATGCCTATAGGCTATATATTGAGGAAATACAACTTTATATTAGCTGTAGTACTATCTGCTTCTATAGAATTTAATATTGAACTTGCTCAATATGTATTTAAAAGAGGATTTTTTGATTTAGGTGATATTTTTATAAATTTAGTAGGAATTTTCATTGCATACTTTGTTTGTAAGATAGGAATGTTTATTAAAGAAAAAATTTCAGAAAATTATCAGAAAAAGTTTGAAGAGAGTAAAGAAATATCATAAAAAATAAAGAAAAAATTACATAATTTATATAAGAAAAATAAAGAAAAAAACTTGAAAATTTTTGAGTAAATTGACAAAAAATAAAGAAATTTTGAGAAAAAGGTATGTAAAAACTATGTTTACATACCTTTTTTTTCTTGACAAGCGAACATATGTTTTATAGAATTAAGGAAGAAAAAAGAGAACATAAGTTCTTATTTGATTTTTGGACAACTTAGGAATATATAGGACGTTAACATAATATAATAGCATATAACAAATTTTTAGGGGGTTAATTTATATGACTAAGAGCAGCGGTATGTTTGTAAAAATAAATTATAAAATGAGTGGAGCTAATAGATGCCAAAGTGTGTATAAAGCTAAACAGTATAAAGATACAGCTGTAAGCAAATATGTATTGTGTGGCGGATCATACTTTAGAAATAGAGGAACTATAATATTCCATGCCAACAATTTAAGAGAAGCAGAAGAAATTATAAATAATAATCCATTTATCTCATATGAAGATTATTCTTTTGAGATTTTAAGCAAAAATTCAATAAGTTTAGGAAATACATATCATTAATATAAAATAAGAAACCAGTCTTGGAAGACTGGTTTCTTTTATATTATAAGTTTATATATCTAATAAATTTCTTTTGTAAGTAGCATATAAATCATTAAGTTCTTCCATGCTGTTATCAAGTTTGATTTTTAATTCAGAAGCCTTATCAAAGTCGGATTCATTTATTGCATTCTTTAATTGAGTGAATAAACTTCTTCTATGATATGAGTCTTTCATGATTATAAGTCTTAACTCGTTTATAGCCATCCAAGTTGATACATCAAGGTCTAATGCCTTATCACAACAATGAAGTTGCTTAGAAGCTCTTATTTCATCAGTAAATGCAGGAATAATTCTTGAAGTAATCTCAGTTGTCCATCTTTTGATAGTAGCTATTTTGAAACTCTCAATAAGCTTATCTGTAAATACAGAATTAAATTTTAAAGCTTCAAGTTTTTCAGGATACATATCAAAAGCTTTTAAGTTTTCATATACAGTTGCAGGAGCTACTCCGAAGTATTCACTTCTTTCAGCATCTGTGAAATCTTCAAATACATCTTCTTCACTTCTATATGCTCTTGATTTTTCTAAGTATTCTGCATCTTCACCTGGTTTTTTAGATAATTCAGCAAGTAATTCATCTTCAGTTTTATCATTTTCTAAAGCATATCTAATACCATCTAGCATTGACATATAGCTTGCTGCTATACATAAATATGTGTTTGTAAATGGATTTGGTGATCTAAGCTCAAATCTAGTTGCTAGTGGATTATGAGGATCTCTTATTAATCCAGCAAGGATTGTTCTGTTTCTTGAAGGAATTTCAGGACTTTGTCCTAATGAAGTAACTATACAAACAGGAGCTTCAAATCCTGGCTTTAATCTCTTTAATGAATCAGTTGTAGCTGAAATAAGAGGATTCATTATTTCGTAATGCTTTAATAATCCCATAATAGCACCATATCCTACTGTACTTAGGAAGTGGTTTTTAGTAGGGTTAAATAAGTTGATTATTTTTCCGTTCTTTAATTTTAAACTTATGCTTAAGTGAGTATGTTCTCCACTACCAGCAACTCCATCTATAGGTTTTGCAAGGAATGTAACTTCTAATCCATTTGTTCTAAATGTCTCTTTAACTAATGTTCTTATAAATAATTCATTATCAGCAGCTTGCATAGCATCTGAGAATTTCCAGTCAATCTCTAATTGTTCCATAATATGATCGAATTGACCTGATGAAGTAAGTTGTGCTTTAACTCCTCCAACCTCTTTGTGACCCATCTCTGGCTCAAATCCATAGTCATCCATTAATAATAGACTTTGCTCTAATGCAGTTCTAACATTACCTTTAGTTCTTGTCCAATATTGCTCTTGTAAAACTTGAGAAGTAGAAAGTTCTTCTATTGAAGCTTTATCATTTGGAGTTTTAACCCAAAATTCTAATTCTGTAGCAGATGTCAATAAAATATCTTCTATATCATCGAGCTTTATATTTAATTCGTTTAAAAGTTGTGGATGTTCAGTTAAAAGTAATTTTAAGTGGGATTTGAAAGTATCGATTGAGTTCTTTAAGATATGTCTAGAGTCGACAGGTTTGTCTTCGTGAATTAAGAAACAAGGAATTCTAAGTGTTCCTACTGGTCTGTTAGTTAAAGGGTCTAAGAAGTCGTAATTGTAATCAATGAACCAATTACAATCTAAATCGGCAATCATATCTACTTTTGCATTATTCAAAGTTGCGATTCCTGGAAGGACAACTGAAGAACCGTCTGTTTGGACAGCTGTGCCGTGAAGGAAAGATTCTATATCTTTTAAAAACAACTTAGATGGAATTTTTTCATCGGTATCATTACCAGCTAAGTCTACCCCAACTAAAGATACAAATTTAATTTCTGGATGGTCCCTCAAATATAGAGATTAAACTTTCTCTATTGTGATATTTCTTTGGAATTGTAAATAATAAGTCTTTATTCATAATTATTTAGAAGTACTACAATTATAGTAAAGAATTAGGATAATTGTAATAGCCCCCTGTTCACATCCTTTCATTCCTATGGCTTTATAGTTTTTTATTTGCTTTTATACGTATAATTATATAAATTAAAAGTCAAAATATTCGCTATGTAAATATTCTTAAAAAGATTTTATTACAATAGTATAATACTGTCAATATATTTTATAATTTTACATATGTATAAAAAAATGAATTTTAATAGATTTATTTTACATAAAGTTATAAAATTATCTTAGATTATAAACAAGTAATTAAAAAAGTGAGGGATAGCAATGCAAGAAGATTTAAATAATGCTCCTATAGGTTTTTTTGATTCTGGCTTAGGTGGATTAAGTGTTTTAAAGAAAGCTTTAGAAATCATGCCAAACGAGAGTTATATATATTATGGGGATTCTAAGCATGCACCTTATGGAGAGAAGACTCCACAAGAGATAAAAGAACTTTCATTCAATGTTACAGAATTTTTGATTAGTAAAGGTGTAAAAGCCATAGTTATAGCTTGCAATACAGCTACATCAGCTGCAGCAAAAGAACTTAGAGAGTATTATAAAGATATACCTATAATAGGAATAGAGCCGGCTTTAAAGCCAGCAATAAAGAATCATGAAAATGGATCAGTTATAGTAATGGCAACAAAGGCGACATTAACTCAAGAGAAATTTAAAAATCTTATGGATATGTATGGAGAGCATAGAGAAATAATATCACTTCCTTGTCCGGGATTAGTTGAGTTTATTGAGTCTGGAGATTTAAATGGAGAAGATGTTAAGGCATTTCTAAGAGAAAGGTTAAACCCTTATCTAAATAGAGAAATTTCAAGTATAGTACTAGGATGTACTCACTATCCTTTTGTGAAAGATGTTATACAAGAGATTGTTGGAGCCAGTGTAGATATAATTGATGGCAGTGAAGGAACTGTAAAGGAGCTTAAAAGAAGACTTGAAGATAACGATATTGAATCATCGTTAAATAATCAAGGAAGCTTAGAAATATATAATTCTTTAGAAGAAGAATGGATAATAGACCTTAGCAAAAGTTTATTAGGAATTAAGTAGATTTAGGGAACAATATCAAAAAAATAAAGTTTTTCGATATTGTTCCCTAAATTTTTTTATAAAAAGTTTGTTAAAATGTTGACAAAATAAAAGGGGGTTGGTATTATAATAAATGAAAAGAGAATTTTCTGAAAATTTAAACAAAGATTAATGGGAATGTATTTAAGAGGGAGGATTTCACTATGAAAATAAATGTTAGAGAACTATTAGGAGAAAAAATAAACGCTGAGGATGCAATAATCTTAAGAGATTACATAGAAAATAACTTAGAAGGAAATATAGAATTAGACTTCACTGGAATAGATAGAGTTTCAACAACTTTCTTAACTTGCTTATTTACTGATATGATAAATAAAGTAGGAAGAGACAACTTAATTTCAAAAATAAATGTTAAGAATTTATCAAACTATACTGATTATTCAAGAGTTGTAGCGGGAACTACTTTCGCATAATAGATAAAATATGAAATATATAGGAGAAAAAAGACTTATTAAGTTGGACTCTAGAGAGGCAACATAATAGAATCTGTTTTAAAAGATTCTTTATGTTGTCTATTTTTTTATTTTAATATTTTCCTAATATTCCATTGTTAATAGAAATAATATATAATTTTATAAAAGAAGGATTAACATTTTAGTTTAAGTAAATAATACTAAATAGTTAAATTTGAAAGGAGAATTATTAAGATGAATCCAATAGTTACAATAGAAATGGCAACTGGAGAAAAAATAAAATTAGAATTATATCCAGAGATAGCACCAAACACAGTTAAAAATTTTGTTAGTTTAGTTAAAAAAGGTTTTTATGATGGATTAACATTCCATAGAATAATACCTGGTTTCATGATACAAGGAGGATGCCCAGAAGGAACTGGAATGGGTAACCCAGGATATAGAATAAAAGGTGAATTTACAAGAAACCAATTCCCTAATAACTTAAAGCATTCAAGAGGAGTTATATCAATGGCTAGAGCTATGAATTTTGATTCAGCAGGAAGCCAGTTCTTCATAATGCATGCTAATTCACCACACTTAGATGGTCAATATGCATCATTTGGTAAAGTTATAGAGGGAATGGATGTTGTTGATAAAATAGCAGATGTTAAAACAGACTATAATGATATGCCAGATGAGCCACAAGTAATGGCTAAGGTAACTGTAGAAAATGCAGAGGGTATAGGAGAGCCAGAAATACTTTAATTTTAATGTATGGGAGGTAGATTAGCATGAGCATGCTTAATAATAGCAAGGCTATTCTAACTTATGGTTTAAATGAAAAAGAGAAAAAAGACTTTCAAGCAACTGGACATAAAATAATAAATATAACTGATGAAATGGCTTCAATGAAAGTTAAAGACATATTAGATGGTCTTAAGTTTGAGGTAGTTTCAAAAAATAACTTTGAAGAAAAGGTTGTTATATTTAATAATTTCCCAGATGAAGAAATTAGAGAGATGGTTTCTATAGCTAGAGTTATTGCAGAAAACCCTATAATGGCTGTAGTTACAGATACATCAAAGGAATGGCAGTTTAGCTACCTTGTAGAACATTTAATTGAAGAGAGAGAATGGCATAGGAAAATGCAAGGAGGAAAAGCTTAAAATGAGTAGAGTTGGGGAAAGAATAAAAGAGGCTAGAAGCAAGAGTGGAATGACACAAAAAGCTTTAGCTAAAAAGCTAGGTGTAGCAGAGAAATTCATAAATGAAGTTGAAACAGGAAGAAAAATAATCAATGAATCACTTATATCAAAAATATCAAAGGTTTTAAATGCTGATTTAAATGATATAAATATGGTTGTTACTGATGAAGAACTTCAAAAAGAATTAAAAGCTGAAAAGCAAATAAGACAAACAAAACCAGCTGAGGTTAATGAAGTTTGGAATCAGGCTTTCGGTTCAGTTTTGAAAAATGTTCCAATATATGATTATTCATTATCACAGGTTAAAGGTTACAAGCAATTAGCAACAGCTTCTAATAAAATAGATGGCCATGCAGCAAACAAAGTTTTCTATTTAAATATAGAAAATAATGATATGACTGGCTTTAGAATTCAAGAAAATGATTTAGCATTGAGCTATTCAATAAAGGAAATAGAAAATAATTCTATATGCTTAGTTGAATTTAAAGGTAAGAGAGTTGTTAGACAAATTAAAAAGCTTGATAACGTGAAGGCTTTGTTAATAAGCAATAATGGTAGTATGAGAACAGAGACAGCTAATATAAAAGAGATTAAAGCTATAGCTAAGCTTTATAGAATAGAGTTTAACTTATAAGAGTAGATAAAAGGTAGTCCTAGAAATAGGGCTACCTTTTTTTTGTTGACAATAAAATAAGATTTATTTGTTATCAAAACAATATTTTTATGAATAAGATAACTATAAGATATATGAGGATTCAGGAGGTGAGCATGTATGGAAAAAAATTTTTATAGTACGCCTGGTCACTTAAACTTATTGGTAGCTTATGATGGAGACATAAAGGGTGAGATTGATAGATTGGAAAATGCAAGTGTTTATATAATTGATGATAGTTATGCAATAGTTTCGGTTAAAGCAGATAATTACAAAGAAATTGTGGATGGGATAAAAAGTATTGTCTATATAGAATTAAATGGAATATATACGCTGACAGAAAGTCCTGTTGATGATTCGGGAGCTACATTTTTTCATAGAAATCCTTACTTAAATTTAAACGGGAGGGGTGTTATAGTTGCGATTTTAGATACTGGAATAGATTATCTTAATGAAGAGTTTATGAGAGAAGATGATACTACTAGGATTATTAGGATATGGGACCAGACAATAGATAGCGAAAAGATTCCTAAAGGATTTGTACATGGTAGTGAATATACAGAAGAAGAAATAAATAAAGCGATAATGGCTAAGAAAGAAGGACTTGATCCATATGAAATAGTTCCTTCTAAAGACGAGATTGGACATGGAACAAAGATGGCAGGGTTGATTGGGGCAAGAGGAAGAAATAGAGAGATTATAGGCGCTGCTCCAGATTGTAAATTCATAGTAATAAAGCTTGAGGAGGCTGCTAAGAGATATTCAAGTTATTATTTTGCCAAAGGAGATGGTCCTAAATATAGAAATACAGATATATTGATGGCGTTAAAATATATATATGACATGTCATTCAAAATCAATGAACCGATAGTTGTATATATTCCTTTGGGGAGTAATCTTGGAGCACATTCTGGATCGAGTATCTTGGAAAGATATATAGATAATAATATCTCTCAAAAAAATTCCTTAGTAGTTGTAACTTCAAGTGGAAATGAGGGGAATTCTGATACGCACACATCTGGGGTTATAAAAGGTAATGGTGATACAGCTTTAATAGAAATAAATTGTGGAAAAAATCAACAAGGATTATTTTTGCAGATATATGGTAAAAGACCTAGCAAGTTTAGATTAAGTGTAACTTCTCCATCGGGGGAGACCTTTGAAAATGCGAATCCTCAGAAAACAAAACATATACTAGTAAACGATAATCCACCATGGATATTTATTTATGAAGGGACAAGTGTTGAGGTTACTTATGATTCACCGGATGAATTTACTGGGGATGAGAGATTTATTATAAGAATAGAAAATATAAAAGAAGGTATTTGGAGATTTAAGCTTACTGGAGAGCATATAGTTGAGGGGCGGTATGATGCTTGGATTTTACAAAGAGAGCTTTTAGATCCAGAAACCAGATTTTTAAACCCATCTCCATATACTACTCTTACAATACCAGGTACTGCAAACAAGGTTATAACCTCATCTTTTTATAATCAGAATAATGGAGCATCAATTTCTGAGGCTGGACGAGGGTATACAAGAAAAGATGTTATTCAGCCACTATTAACAGCCGGAGGAGTCAATACATTAACTACTAAACCAGGTGGAGGAACTGTAAGGGTATCTGGAGCAAGTGTAGCGGCTGCAGTAGTTGCAGGATGTTGTGCATTACTTTTTCAATGGTCAGTAATAGATGGAAATGATCCTCAGATGTATGCTTCAAAAATGCAAACATATTTAATAAGAGGAGCTAGAAAAAGAGAGGGAGATATATACCCTAATAGACAATGGGGATATGGAATACTTGATATTCAAGGTGTTTTCAATAGTTTGATAAATAATAAATAGGAGTTTGTAGTATGGAAAATAAATCGAATATAGGGATAGATTTTATAAATACAATACCGGAGCAAATACTGTATAGCATAGTTGATGTTTATTCTCCAGATACATTAGAAAATGGAGAGATAGAACTTGTTGTATTATATGGAGATAATGTTATAAGGTTTAGGAATTCTGTAGAAAAAATAGGGGCTAAGTTTGAAGATTTAGGATATGGATTTGGAATATTAATAATAAAAATAGCAGATTTAAATAAAATAAATCAACTTGAAGGTTTACAATATATTGAGTTACCTAAAGTACTGTATACATCAGCTTACGAGAGTAATAGAGCTTCTTGTATTCCATCAGTATGGAGTAACTATGGTTTAACTGGAGAAGGTGTTTTAGTTGGATTTTTGGATACTGGTATAGATTTTACTCATAATGCATTTAAGGATATAAATGGGAATACAAGAATAGAATATATTTATGATTTAGATAATGGCAAAGTTTATGATAAGGCAAATATAAATGAGGCATTAAAAGCAGAGGATCCATATAGTGTAATTCCAGTTCAAGACTTATCTGGACATGGTACACATGTTGCAGGAATTGCATGTGCTGGAGGCAATGTAAATTATGATAATTATGGAGTAGCATATAACAGTAGTATTGCAATGGTAAAAATAACTGGAGAAAAGAGTTTATCAGCGGCTTTGAGCACTCAACTCATGAGAGGATTAAAGTTTTTGATTGATAAAAGCAACGAGATAAATAAACCTTTGGTGGTAAATATAAGTTTAAGCACAAATGATGGTTCTCATAATGGAAGCAGTTTGCTAGAAAAATATATTGAAACATTTACTCAGCTTCAAAAGGCAGTAATAGTTGTGGCAGCTGGAAATGAAGGAAATAACGCTCATCATGTTGGAGGGAAAATAAGGAAAGAAGAAGTTATGGACTTAAATATTGCTAGTGGAGAGCGGGGAATAATATTAGATTTATATAAGCCAGTTCTTGTAGATTTGACTGTAGAAGTAATATCACCAACTGGAATAAGCACTGGAGAGATAACGCTATCAGAAGCTTATAAGGAGCGGTTTATAGGAAAAGAAAAAATAGTAGTTTATAGTACTGGGCCAAAGCCTTTCGATATTCAAGGACAAACAACAATAAGTATATTGCCTTTAGGAAAGAATATAACTCCAGGGGAATGGAGGATTTCATTAAAGAAATTAAATAATTATGAAGGATATTTTGATGTTTGGCTACCTATTGCTGAGGGTTTAAATGTAAAAACTAAGTTTTTGCAACCAGATGTCTATAATACATTAGGAATACCAGCTACTGTATCAGGTGTTATTTCAGTTGGAAGCTATAACTATTTAAATAATAATCTATCATCGTTTTCGGGTAGAGGCGTAGTTAGACCAGAGTGGCTTATAAAACCAGACTTAGTTGCACCAGGAGAAAATATTTTATCTACAGTTGAAGAACAGGGATTTGATACTAAAAGTGGCACATCCATGGCCGCACCTCAAGTTGCTGGGATATGCGCCTTGCTATTCGAGTGGGGAATAGTAAAAAGAAATGACCCGTTTTTATATGGTGAGAGGATAAAATATTATCTTATAAAGGGAGCAAAAAGGACGTTTTTTGGAGAGGCATATCCAAACCCTGATATAGGTTATGGATTTGTTTGTTTGGATAGAACTATGGAGCTTTTAACAAATAGGAGGTAGGTATGGAGAATGATTCTAAAAACTTAGAACCTACTATAGGTGAAAGTCAAAACGAAGTAAAAGATAATGATGGAAATAAATTTAACAGTATAGATAGTAATCAAATTTTAGATAAGGAAAATACATCAGAGACTAAGGTTGATGTTAAAGATTTTCTTTTGACTGACCCAGATACGATGAATTTCTTAGTTGAGTATACTGGAGATATAAAAAGTGAAGTTAAGGATTTGAAAAATGTTGATGTTTATATAATAGATGACACATATGCAGTACTTTCAATGAAAGATGTTGATTATGATAAAACTATACAAGATATAAAAGGTTTAGTTTTTATAGAATTAGGTGGTATTTATACATTGAGTACAACATCACCTTTGGAAGCTTCTAAAGCACAAACTTTTCATAAAAGCTCTTATCTTCAATTAACAGGTAAGGATGTGATTGTTGGAATTATTGATACTGGAATAGATTATTTGAATGAAGAATTCATGACTAAAGATGGTAAAACTAGAATACTTAAAATATGGGATCAGGGAATAAGGAGTGATAGGTACCCTAAAAATATGTTCTATGGAACAGAATATAATCAAAATGAGATAGATGCAGCTATAGATTTAAGTAGAAGAGGAGGTGATCCATATACTATAGTTCCTTCAAAAGATGAGGTTGGGCATGGCACTGAAATGTCTTGCATAATTGCTGGAAGTGGAAAAGATGAGCAACTTGCAGGGGTTGTACCAGAAAGTGATATAGTTGTGGTTAAATTAGATCAAGCTTTCAAAAAATATATTGATTACTTTTTTGTTCAGGGAGATACTCCTAAATATAGAAATGTAGATATTCTTTTAGCAATGAAATATTTATATGGGCTTAGTTTTGAATATAAAAAGCCAGTTGTAATATATGTTCCGGTTGGGAGTAATTTTGGGGCTCATGATGGAACTAGTATTTTGGAGCGGTATATAGATGAAATATCAAATAAAAGAGGAATTGCAGTTGTAGCCTCTTCTGGAAACCAGGGAAATACTGATACACATACAGATGGAGTAATATTAGAAACTGGTTTAAATAAAACAATTGAGCTTGAGGTTGGGAAAGACCAAAAAGGCTTAATGATGATAATATTAGGGTATAAGCCAGATAAGTTTAGGCTATCAATAATATCTCCTTCTGGTGAAATTATTGAAAATGCTAATCCTATTCCAAACTATGGTGGGAAAAAGAAGTTATCTATAGAAAATGGTTATAAGATAACTTTTGTCTATGAAGGAACAGTTATGGATATTTTTTATGATTCACCAGATGAGCTTACAGGAGGAGAACGTATAGTTATAAGAGCTAAAAATTTAAAGCCTGGTATATGGAGATTTAAGCTTACTGGAGAATATATAGTTTATGGAAAATTTGATGCATTTATATTGCAAAGAGAGCTTTTAGCAAAAGGAACAAAATTTCTAACTCCATCTCCATATACTACATTAACAATACCTGGAGCCGCTGAGAAAATGATAACTGTGGCATTTTATGACCAAGATAGCAATACTATTGTTTCTGAGTCTGGAAGGGGATATTCAAGAAATAGACTTATTCAACCTATGATTGCAGCTGGTGGTGTAAATGCAGTTACAGTAAATCAAAAGGGAGAAAAGGTTAGTGTAACTGGAGGAAGTGTTGCAGCTGCAGTGGTGAGTGGATGTTGCGCAATGCTTTTTCAATGGGGAATAGTTTATAATAATGATCCAACACTGTATGTATCAAAACTTCAAACTTATTTAATGAGAGGAGCGGATACTAGAGAGGGTGATGTGTATCCCAATCAGGAATGGGGATATGGGACTATAAATATGATAAAGGTATTTGATAGCTTAAAGGCAAATAAGTTATTTATCAACACAGCAGTTAATCCATTTTCAGAGTAATTATTAATCTTTTTATTACTTGTTAACAAATAATAATATAGGGTCATAAACTATAAGGAATTAATATAATTAGGAGAAGTTTTATGGCAACAGGTGGATTGAAAGTACAATGCTTTAGCCAAGAGAAGACATATATACCTATTGATAAATGTAAGGTTAAAATAACACCAACTGGAGAAGATGGTGTTCAAGTAGGAAATACTAAGGAATTATTTACAGATAGTACTGGGACTACAGATACTATAGATCTGGATGCTCCACCTATAGAAAATTCAAATGAACCTGGTAAAGTGCCTTATAGCTTTGCAGATGTTACTGTGGAAAGGGAAGGATTTATACCAGTACTGGTAAAAGGAGTTCAAATATATCCTTCAAGAATTGCTCTTCAAGATATTGAAATGCCAACTGCTAATAGAAATTATTATAGAGATGAAGAAATTATAGATGTTCAAGCTAACACACTTGTAGGAAACTTTCCTCCAAAGATTCCAGAGGCGGAAGAGAAAGATTTACCACCTCCAAAGGGAACTGTAGTTTTAGCTCAACCCGTTGTTCCAGAGTATATTATAGTTCATAATGGAAGACCAGATGATAACTCAGCAGCAAATTATAAGGTTAACTATAAAGATTATATTAAAAATGTTGCTTCATGTGAAATTTTTTCAACTTGGTCTGAGAATACTATAAGGGCAAATGTATATGCTATAGTTTCTTTTACTTTAAATAGAATATATACAGAGTGGTATAGAGGAAAAGGTAAGAATTTTGATATAACAAATTCAACAGCTTTTGATCATGCATTTAATTATGGAAGAAATTTTTATGATAACATAAGTAGAATTGTAGATGAAATTTTTTCAACATATATGAAGAGATTTGATGCTAAGCAACCATTATTATCTCAGTATTGTGATGGTATAAATGTTCAATGTCCAGGGTGGATGACACAATGGGGAAGTAAATATCTTGGGGATGAAGGAAAGGCTCCATATGAGATACTAACTTCATTCTATGGTAGTGATTTAGAGTTGAAAACTGCTCAAAAGGTAAAGGGAAGTCCTAAATCATTCCCAGGATACACATTAAAGGTAGGATCAACTGGAGAACCAGTTAAAGTTATACAAGAACAACTTAATGCTATATCTAAAGCGTATCCATTGATTCCAAAGAGTGCTGTAGATGGGAATTTTACAGATAAAACTAGAGATGCTGTTAAGACATTCCAAAAAGTGTTTAATCTACCTCAAACAGGAGAGGTTGATTATGCAACTTGGTATAGAATATCGGATATATTCGTTGCTGTAACTAAAATTGCAGAACTTAGATCAAGTGTAGATAAGAAAATATTCTATCCACCAACAATAATGGATAGAAAAGCAAATGTACCTAAAATACTTTATTAGATAAAATTAGGAGAGCAAAATTTTGCTCTCCTTTATTCTTTGAATTTAAATAGATAGAAGTATATACATTGAGCTATAAATACTAAGCTTAAAACCCCAAACATTGGGTATAGTGTGGATATTAAATTTGAGAAACCTATCAATGAGATAGGCAACGCTACTATTAAAACTATAAATATAGCTTTTTTATAATTAAGTTTAAAGCTTTTACTTATGGTCTTGCTTATGGAATAAACATCGGAAACTTCTGTTGAGAACATCTCAGCTAATATAATCATTAAAAGCATTATTTGAAGAGGCTTACCAAATCTATCTACAATATAAAGAAGTGGAATTTCGTATTGATAGATTTGAGGCTGGTTAACCATAAGCATTGAGTTTATGAATATACATATAGTTGTTAATAAAATTGAACCTAAAATTATACCTTTAGTCATTATTTTTCTATCTTTTATTTCATTACTTAAAGGTACTATTACTCCACAGCAACAAAGAATATTATATCCACAATATAGAACACCCGAGGTCAAAAAGCCTTTTGACAGTTTAGGTTCCATTGATGTGAGTGAATTAATTGTTATTGGGTCATTAGAAAACAGAACATATAAAATCATAAGTGTAGTTATCAATATTATTAAAGATGGGACTATAATAGAGTTTATTTCAACAAGTCCTTCAGTGCCTCTAAGAAGTATTATAGATGCTATAAGTGCCATTATTATAGATCCTATAATCTTAGGAATGCCAAAGTATTGATTTAATAAAGCACCACTACCAGCTAAGATTATTGATGCACTAGATATCAAGTAAAGAGTAGTTATTATTCCAGTTAATTTACCTAAAATATTTGGACTAACTGTGTTTATAACTTCACTATAAGAATTTAAGTTATTTTTTATGCTAATTCTCGATATTATGTTGCAAAGAATAATATAAAAGGCTCCTGTTAAAAGAATTGCTAGAAAACTCTTATAACCATATACAGTAAAAAAATTTGTTATTTCTTTACCTGATGCTAGTCCAGCTCCAACAATTGTTCCAATAAAAACAAAAGCTACTTGAAAAATCTTGATTATATCTTTCATTTAATCACCTCCCTAACTAAATATATAAGTAGGAATTACAGTTTATTCTTAAAAGATGATTAAAATTATGTTTATTATTTATTCTTCTATTAATAGTTTTAGTCTATTTGGAAAACCTAAAATAGGACTTATTTTAGATTAGGAGTGATTTAGAATGATTAGAAAAGGTATTTGTGCTTTTTTGGGAATATTTATGTTTATATCAGTAGGGTGTAGAAACAATTTTAATAGTAATGAGAATACAGAAGATTTTAAGAAGAGTGTTGAAAGTATATATTTTAATAATGAGTTTGCTATGTCTATCGCAGATAAGTATATGCTGGCTTTTAAAGATGGTGATTTAAATACAATAAAATCCTTATCTACTGAAGAAATAGATGAAAATATAATAATAAAGCCAAATGGAGATGTTACAGTAACTGGTATAAAAGAAGAAGGAGTTTCTCAAATGGGTGGGAAAGCTATGTTTAAGTATGAGGTTACTAGAGCAAAAGAAGGAGAGCCAAAGGCTTATTTAGAAGAATATTATTTAGAGGTTAATAAGACGCCAGAAGAAGAATATAAAGTTTCTATGTTTAAATCAGTTTCTAAATATAATATTTTTAAAGAGAAAGAGAAGCTTAAAATAAGAAAAGATGATGATGTAGAAATAAATACACTTATAGAGCTTAAAAATATCCCAGATAGAGCTTATCCAAAGGTTAATGTAATAGATATAGCAAAAGTTGATGTACCTAAAGACGATTTTTCTGCCTTGGGATTGTCCTTTACAGGGGATAAGGTTGCAATATCAACTTACTCAGGAAATAACTCTTACATAGGAGTTGTTGATATTGAAGATTCAGAGGCTACAACAGCAGAGGAAGGGCAAGATGAAGGAGAAAAAAATAAGGGTGAGGATAATGGAAAGACTGTAGGAAAGAAAATTGTTAACTTAGACATAATTGAGGGAGCTAAGATTAAAAGCTTAAACTTTTCAGATGATGATGGATATGTTGTTGTAAATTATGATAAAGATAATGCAAGAAGATTTAAGGTTTATCAAAGTAATGGGGATATTGTGGCTTTAGAGCTTGATGATATTTTCTCAGAAGCTTCTTATAATTTAGTTTACGAAAAAATAAAAGACAATAATATAGTGATGGAGGTAACTCCATTAGCTGGTTCTACAGGAATAGATACTGCATTAACTGGTAAGTATAAAATATCTCTAAAAGATTTTAAACTTCAGAAATTATAGTATAATAGTATAATAAGTTAATCATAAATATTTTAAGTTTATGATTAACTTTTTTTATACTTAATAATTTGATTTTAATGAAAAGGTGATATACATGGAAAAAAGGAAAATGTGGGGAGATAAGAGATATAATACCCTAAATAGATTTTTAAGAGAAAAATTTGGAGAAAAAGTATTTAAAATTAGTTTAGATGGTGGATTCACTTGTCCAAATAGAGATGGAAAAGTTGCTAGAGGTGGATGTACATTTTGTAGTTCAAATGGTTCGGGAGATTATGCTGGATCAAGAGCTTTAAGTATTGGAACACAGTTTGATAATGTAAAAGATATGATGAATAAGAAGTGGAAGGAAGGAAAGTATATAGCATATTTCCAAGCTTACACAAATACATATGCACCAGTAGATGAGTTAAGAAGAAAATATGAGGAAGCAATAAATAAAGAAGGTGTTGTTGCATTAGCTATAGGAACAAGACCAGATTGTATAAATGAAGAAGTTTTAGATTTATTAGCTGAAATGAATAAGAAGGTCTATACTTGGGTAGAACTTGGTCTTCAAACAATTCATAATGATAGTGCAAAACATTTTAATAGAGGATATGACTTAGAAGTCTTTGATAAAGCTATGGAGGGGCTAAAAAGTAGGGGAATAGATACTGTTGTTCACTGTATATTTGGTCTTCCTGGAGAAACTAAAGAAATGATGTTAGAGACAGTGGACTATGTTGCTAGATGTGGCGCACAAGGAGTTAAGTTCCACTTACTTCACTTAATGGAAGGCACAAGAATGGTTAAAGACTATGAAGATGGTACTTTAAAATTCTTAACACAAGAGGAATATATAGAATTGATATGCGAGGGAATTAGCAGAATACCTCAAAATATGGTTGTACATAGATTAACTGGTGATGCACCAAGAAAACTTCTTATAGGTCCAATGTGGAGCTTAAAGAAATGGGAAGTTTTAAATGCTATAGATAAAGCATTAGAAGATAATGATATTTATCAAGGAAAGAAATTTGAAGAATAAATAATCTTAGATAGGACTATGTCAGAATTAATAAAGGAGCTTAATTTCACAAAGTAAAAGAAATTTTAAAGGCTTATTAAATAATTTTGATATAGTCTTTTTATGGAGATATTAAATATAAGGTGGGGAAGAAATGAAAATAGATGTTATAGTTTCAGCAAATCATATAGATGAAGAGGCTTTAAGGGGAAAGATAGCAGTAGTTATAGACATGCTTAGAGCAACATCTGTAATAACTACTGCTTTAGCTAACGGAGCAAATAGGGTTATACCAGTGGTAAGTGTAGAAAAAGCTTTTGAAATTGCAGAGGAGATTAAGGCTTCAGGAGAAGATGTTTTATTAGGTGGAGAAAGAAACGCATTAAAAATTGAAGGGTTTGATTTTTCTAATTCACCATTAGAGTTCAAGGAAGAGAGTGTAGAAGGCAAAACTGTAATAATGACTACTACTAATGGAACAAGGGCATTAAACCTTTGTGCTAAGGCTGATAAAGTAATTGTTGCATCTATGCTTAATGGACAAGCTGTAGCAAAATATCTTAAAGATGAAGATAAGGAAATTATTTTTGTAAACTCAGGGACTAATGGAGAGTTTTCAGGAGATGACTTCATATGTGCTGGATATATGATAAGTGAACTAACAAAACTTTGCGATACAGAACTAACTGATATAGCTAAAACAGCTAAGTACATATATGAGAATAATGAAGACATAACTAGTTTTATAAAAGATGTTAAGCATTATGGAATTCTTAAAAATTTAGGATTAGAAGAAGATTTAAAATATTGTTCAACAAAAGAATTTACTGACTTAGTTTTTGAATTTAAGGACGGAGAAATAAAATCTATAGATTCTAAGGTTTCTATATTAAACTAAAATAAATTTGTGGATTATTTTCAGAAAAAATGAAGAAATTATAGAAAGTAAATTTTGCAAATAAAAACTACTTTTAATACCATCTTTTTAAAGTAATTGAAAATATGTTGATGAAATATGTCTCTATTTTATAGGTATTTTAAAATATTAATGTTTTTTGTTTAATTTGTTAATAAATAGTTAAAAAATATAATTTGTTTACCGATAATCAGGAATATATTATGAAAATAGAATGACATAATTTATAAAAGGGGATGTTTTTAATGAAGAAAAAGTTTTTAGTAGTTTTAGTTTCCGCTATAATGGGACTACAGTTAGTTGGATGTGGAAGCTCTAATGATACTGCAAAGGCAAATGCTTCTGAGAGTAAACCAGCGGCTACAGATAGTAACAAAGTAGTTGATAATGATAGTGTAACTAATGATATCGCTGAGGTTTATCTTGAGGTTAAGGAAGAATACTTAGAAGTGAGTCAAACTAAAGAAATGAGCGAATGGAATGATGCAAAAGCAGAAGCATTAAAGGATTTAAAAAATATAAAAGAGATGGCTCCAAAGGATGATAAGAATGCAACTCAAGCTATTTCTGATATAGAACAATTAATTGATAAATATCAAAATGCTTTAGATGGAAATGGTGCAGATCCAACAGGAATACAAGATTTAGAGTCTCAAGTTAAGCAATTATTATTTGATAAATAAATTTAGAAAATTAGAGGAGGATGCTTTAGAGCATCTTCTTTATTTTTATTGGATAACTTTGTTAAAAATTTAATTAATTGAAAACGATTTATAGGGGTGGTATAATAAAAATGTAAAAAATAAATAGAAAATATATACGTATATATTCACTTGTGTAGGAGTTGTTAGAGTTGAGCACGAGAAATTTTGAGAATTTCTGCGTTTAACTCTTTTTATTTTTGCTTTTTTAAAATTAAATAAAGTATTTATTAGGTGGGTGAATAGTCATGTTAAATCAATTTTGGGCTGAACTTGTTGGAACTGCATTGTTAATACTATTGGGAGATGGAGTTGTTGCTAATGTGGTTCTTAAAAAGACGAAGGGGAATAATGCTGGACTTATTGTAATCACTGTAGGATGGGCTATTGCAGTAGCAATTCCTGTTTATATTTTTGCTAGAGTGAGTGGAGCTGTCTTTAATCCAGCAGTCACAATTGCTTTGGGAATAACAGGAGGATTGACTTGGAATCAAGTGATAGTTTTCTGTATAGCACAATTTATAGGAGCCTTTATAGGGGCTGTGCTTGTTTATTTAACTTATCATGATCACTTTAATTCTACCGAAGATAAGGAAGCAAAGCTTGGAACATTCTGTACTATACCAGCTATTAGAGATTATAAATGGAATTTCTTTGTTGAATTTATAGGAACTTTTGTTTTAATGTTTGGTATTTTAGGACTTGGAGATGCTGAAATGGCTCCTGGAATAATGCCATTAGCAGTAGGGCTTTTAATACTAGTCATAGGGGTTTCTTTAGGTGGACCAACTGGGTATGCTATAAACCCAGCAAGAGATTTTTCACCAAGACTTGCTCATTTTATGCTACCTATAAAAGGAAAAGGTGATTCAGATTGGGCATATAGTTGGATTCCAATATTAGGTCCGATAGTTGGAGCTATAGCAGGTGCTTTAGTATATACAAGTATATTTTAAAATATATTTAGACAATTTAAGGAGGCTATTTAATGTTAAATTTTAAAAAAATACTTGAGGATAATCCTATTGTTGCAGCAGTAAAAGACAGGGAACAATTGGACAAGGCATTAGAGAATGATGTTGATGTTATTTTTGTTCTTTTTGGAAATATATTAGATATAATAGATATTTCAAAAAAAATTGATGAAAAAAATAAGGTTGGAATATTGCATATTGATTTAGTTGATGGACTGAGTAATAGAGAGATTGTATTACAATATTTAAAAGAAAAGACAAAGTTCCATGGGATAATTAGTACTAAGGCTCAAACTGTAAAAAATGCTAAGAAGCTAGGATTAATAGCTATACAAAGGGTATTTATTTTAGATAGTCTTTCATTCCAGAGCACAAAAAATCATTTAATAGATGAGTGTGATGCGGTGGAGATGTTACCTGGATTGTTGTTTAAAGTAATAAAGGAATTATCAGAGACAATAAGAAAGCCACTTATTGTTGGGGGATTAATATCAGATAAGGAAGATGTTATGGAAGCCTTAAAGTCAGGGGCAACTTGTATATCAACAACTAAAGAGGAAATTTGGAGTGTTTAAAAAGAAATAATAATTAAATTTTATATAGAGCTATGGGACAAGGTTAAATATTATTTGAAATTATGAGGTGAGTTTGTTATGAAAAAATATGTAGTGGCATTAGATCAAGGAACAACAAGTTCAAGAGCTATAATTTTTGATGAGAATCAAAATATACTAGGTTTAAGTCAAAAAGAGTTTACTCAGATTTATCCAAAAGAGGGATGGGTTGAACATGATCCTATGGAGATATGGGCAACTCAATATAGTGTTCTTCAAGAAGTTATGGCTATGAGTAATATAACTCAAGAAAATATAGCTGCAATAGGAATAACGAATCAAAGGGAAACTACAATAGTTTGGGATAAAAATACAGGAGTACCAATCTATAATGCTATTGTTTGGCAATGTAGAAGAACTGCTGATATATGTGATGAATTAAAGAAAAGAGAAGGTTTAGAAGAATATATAAAAGAAAATACAGGACTTGTACTTGATGCATATTTTTCAGGAACAAAAATAAAATGGATATTAGATAATGTAGAAGGTGCTAGAGAGAAGGCTGAGAGAGGAGACCTTTTATTTGGTACAGTAGATACATGGTTAGTCTGGAAACTTACAAATGGAAAAGTTCATGTAACTGATTATACTAATGTTTCTAGAACTATGATATTTAATATAAAAGAACTTAAATGGGATGAAAGAATGCTAAAGGAATTAGGAATTCCAAAGAGTATGTTACCAGAGGTGAAAAATTCATCTGAAGTTTATGGATATGCAAACTTGGGATCAAAAGGTGGAATCAGGGTTCCTATAGCAGGAATAGCTGGTGATCAACAAGCTGCATTATTTGGACAGGCGGCCTTTAATAAAGGTGATGTTAAAAATACCTATGGAACTGGATGTTTTTTACTTATGAATACAGGAGATGAACTAGTTCAGAGTAAATCAGGACTTTTAACAACAATTGCTATTGGATTAGATGGAAAAGTTCAATATGCTTTAGAGGGCTCAGTATTTGTTGGAGGAGCAGTTATACAATGGCTTAGAGATGAGTTAAGAATTATTAGTGATTCTAGTGATACAGAATATTTTGCAACAAAAGTGCCTGATAATGGTGGTGTATATGTTGTGCCAGCTTTTGTAGGTCTTGGAGCACCTTATTGGGATATGTATGCTCGTGGAACTATTGTTGGTTTAACTCGTGGAACCAATAGGAATCATATAATAAGAGCAGCTCTTGAATCAATAGCATATCAAACAAGAGATGTTTTAGAAGCTATGATAAATGATGTTGGGTATGATATAAATTGTATAAAAGTTGATGGAGGAGCAAGCAGAAATAATTTCTTAATGCAATTTCAAGCAGATTTAGTTGGTAAAAAGGTAATTAAGCCTATAATCACAGAAACAACTGCTCTAGGAGCAGCTTATCTTGCTGGATTAGCAGTTGGATATTGGAAGAATAAAGATGAGATAGCTAAGTTTTGGTTTGCAAGTGAAGAGTTTGAACCAACAATTTCTGAAGAAAAAAGAAATAAGTACTATAAAAAATGGAGGAAAGCTATCGAAAGATCAAAGAATTGGGCTTTAGATGATTAAAAAGTCTGGAAATGTTTACAGAAATGTGATATAATTAAAATGAACTTAATAAATTAATTTTAATTTGTGTAGAAGAGAGAATAGAGCTAAACACAAAAAGGATATTACCATGTCTTTTTTGAGTTTGGCTCTTTTTTATTTTTATAAAAAGGAGCGATATTTAATGGTTTATGATGTAGCAATTATTGGATCTGGAGTAGTAGGTGGAGCAATATTTAGAGAATTAACAAAATATAATTTAAAAGTTGTAGAATTAGAAAAAGAAAATGACGTTGCTATGGGAGCATCTAAGGCAAATTCAGCAATAGTTCACTCTGGTTATGATCCAGAGCCAGGAACATTAATGGCAAAATATAATGTTGAAGGAAATAAGATGTTTGATAAGCTTTGTAAAGACTTATCTGTTCCTTTTAAAAGAAACGGATCTTTAATTATAGGATTTGATGAAGAGGATGAAAAAGAGTTAAAGAATTTATATAATAGAGGACTTCAAAATGGCGTAGAAGGAATGAAGATTTTATCAAAAGAAGAAGTTTTAGAAATGGAGCCTAATTTAAATAATGATGTAAAAGAAGCTTTATTCTGTCCAACAGGTGGAATCGTTGGGGCATATGAGTTTACAATAGCTCTTTCAGAAAATGCAGTTGAAAATGGTGGAGAACTTAGATTAAATTCTAAGGTTGTAGCAATAGAAAAAAATGAAAATTTCAAGATAACAATAGAAAATGGAGATATAGTGGAAGCTAGATATATTGTAAATGCTGCTGGAATTTACGCAGATAAGATACATAACATGGTTTGTAAAGAAGGGTTTAAAATAATTCCAAGAAAAGGTGAGTATTATGTTCTAGATAAGAGCCAAGGAAGCTTGTTTGAAAAGACAATTTTTCAATGTCCAACTAAACTTGGTAAAGGGGTTTTAGTTACGCCTACAGTTCATGGAAATTTATTAGTAGGCCCAGATGCTATTGATACTAAAGATAAGGATTCAGTTTCAACAGAATATGATGGATTAGCAAAGGTTAGAGAGGTTTCATTAAAAACAACTAAGGCAGTTAACTTTAGAGAAAACATTAGAAACTTTGCAGGCCTTCGTGCTATAGTTAATTATACTGATTTTATAATAGGAGAAGCTAAAGATGTAAAAGGGTTCTTTGATGTAGCAGGTATAAAATCACCAGGACTAAGCTCTGCACCTGCAATTGCAGTTGATGTAGTTAAAATGCTTGGAGAATGTGGACTAGCATTAGAAAAGAAAAATGATTTTAATGAGAAGAGAGAACAGATTCATTTTATAGAACTTTCACCAGAAGAAAAAGCTGAGTTAATAAATAAGGATAGTAGATACGGAAGAATAATTTGCAGATGTGAAAACATAACAGAGGGAGAAATTGTTGATAGCATAAATAGAACTTTAGGAGCTAGAACTATTGATGGTGTAAAAAGAAGATGTCGTCCAGGTTGTGGAAGATGTCAAGGTGGCTTCTGTGAACCTAGAGTTCAAGAAATAATTTCACGTGAGACTGGAATGAAAATAGAAGATGTGCTTTTAGATAAAAATGGTTCATATATAATAAGTGGAAAAACTAAGTAGGAGGATTATGGTTATGAAATATGATTTAGTAGTTGTAGGTGGAGGCCCAGCAGGATTAGCAGCAGCATTTGAGGCCTATGAAAATGGAATAGAAAAAATATTGATTATAGAAAGAGACAAAGAACTAGGTGGAATTTTAAATCAATGTATTCATAACGGATTTGGTCTTCATACATTTAAAGAAGAACTTACAGGACCTGAGTATGCAGGGAGATTTATTGACATGGTTAAGGAAACTGATATAGAAGTTATGTTAGATACCATGGTTTTAAATATTGAAGGAAAAACTATACATGCTATAAATACTGAGAAGGGATATTTAAAAATAGAAGCTGATGCAATAGTTCTTGCTATGGGATGCCGTGAAAGAACTAGAGGAGCTATAAGTATTCCAGGAGATAGACCTTCAGGAATATTCACAGCTGGAGCTGCTCAAAGATTTATCAATATGGAAGGATACATGGTTGGTAAAAAGGTAGTTATTTTAGGATCAGGAGATATAGGTCTTATAATGGCAAGAAGAATGACTCTTGAAGGGGCTGAAGTAAAGGCTGTTGTTGAACTTATGCCATATTCTAATGGATTAACTAGAAACATAGTTCAGTGTTTAGAAGACTACGATATACCTTTATATTTATCTCATACAGTTATTGATGTTAAAGGTGATGGAAGATTAGAAAAAGTAATCATAGCTAAAGTAGATGAAAATAGACAACCTATTAAAGGAACAGAAATAGAATTTGATGTTGATACATTATTATTATCTGTTGGATTAATTCCTGAAAATGAACTTTCAAAGAATGCTGGAGTTGACCTAGATTTTAGAACAAATGGACTTGTAGTTTCAGAAAGTATGGAAACTAATCAAGATGGAATATTTGCTTGTGGTAATGTAGTACATGTTCATGATTTAGTTGACTTTGTTACTGAAGAAGCAAAAAATGCAGGTAGAAATGCAGCAAAATATATCAAAGGTAAAAAGAGAAAAAATAACTTTGTTGAAATTAAAAATGGAGAAAATATAGGGTATACAGTTCCTCAAAAATTTGAAATTGAATCTTTAGATGGAAACTTAAATGTATTTATGAGAGTTAGAAATGTATTTAAGAATAAGCAAATTGTTGTTAGAGATGAGGAAGGCAATGTAATTCAAAAATTTAAAAAGCCTCATGTAGTTCCAGCAGAGATGGAAAGAATTACAATACTTAAGGATAAGCTTAAGGATGCTAAGGGAACAATAACAATTTCATTAGAGGATGGTGAATAGTGATGATGAAAGAATTAATATGTATAGTATGTCCTAGAGGATGTCATTTAACAGTAGATACAGAACAAGAAAAGGTTACTGGTAATACTTGTAAAAGAGGAGAAATATATGGACTAAATGAGGTCAAGAATCCTACAAGAATAGTAACTTCAACAGTTAAAATAGACGGATGTAATAATATTGTCATCCCAGTTAAAACAAAAGAGCCAATTCCAAAAGGAATGATATTTGATGTTATGAAGGAAATTAATAAAGCATCAATAAAGCTACCTATAAAAGTTGGAGATATTATTATAGAGAATGTTTTAGGAACTGGAGTTGATATTGTTTCAGCTAAGACTGTCATTTAATAAAGTTTAGGAAAGCTAATTCTTAGAATGAATAAATAATTTGAATTATCCTACCCCATGCTTTTATAAAGAATTTTAATATTGATTTTTAGAATTAGTTTTTGAAATAAGAAAAGGTATCTGTTTATTAAACAGATACCTTTTCTTTTAATACATCTAATATTATATGTACATTAATTAGGATAGAATAAAACTCCTAACTAGCATTGTAGCTTAAAATAGATTATTAAATATAAATTGATTATGACCATATTAATGAGTGTATGCCATTTTTGTAAAGCACCTCATGATTATAATAATTTTATATTTAATTTTAAGTATTTACCCTATAAAGTTTTAGAGTGTATGCCATTTTGTAAAGCACCTCTTTAATTTATAAGCTTTAGCTTTTTTATCTTTTTCTTGCTACACTATTATATTACCCTGTATTATTTTTTATATTCATTAAATCAAAAAGTTTTTAAAATACTTGGAATATGAAGAACTTTAAGTAGTATGACTCATCAGAGTTCCAAAGTATTGGGTGATCTGAACTTTGAGTTCTAACTTCTATTTGTCTTAATGTTCTTCTAGCATCATGAGCAGCTTCAGCAACAGTTCTCTTTAATTGTTCTTCATCCATGTAATGTGAGCATGAGCAAGTTGCGAAGTAACCACCTTCTTTAACCATTTTGATTCCTCTAAGGTTTATTTCTTTATATCCTCTTATAGCTTGCTTAACTGTGTTTCTTGATTTTGTGAAAGCTGGTGGGTCTAGAATAACAACATCAAATTGTCTTCCTTCTCTTGACCAATCTCCTAAAACATCAAATGCATTATGCTTTTCAAATTTAACTATATCTTGAAGGTTATTAAGTTCAGCATTTTTTGTAGCACAATCAACAGCATGTTGAGAAACATCTATTCCTAAAACTGATTTAGCTCCTGCTATACCAGCATTTAAAGCAAATGAGCCAGTGTGAGTGAAGCAGTCTAAAACATCTTTTCCTTTACAGATTCTATGCATAGCAGCTCTGTTTTCTTTTTGGTCTAGGAAGAAACCTGTTTTTTGACCATTCTCAAGGTCAACAATGTATTTAACACCATTTTCAACTATTTCTACATCTGTATCAAATGGTTCAGTTAAGAATCCTTTAGTTTGTTCTAAACCTTCTATTTCTCTAGTCTTTATGTCACTTCTTTCATAAACACCTTTAGCGCCGTACTCTTCAACTAGTATTTTAACTACTAAATCTCTGTATTTATCCATACCTAAAGTTGAAATTTGTATTACATAGTAATCTTCAAATTTATCTACAGTTAAACCAGGAAGAAAATCAGCTTCTCCAAATATGAATCTGCATGATGATGTATCTATTACAGTTTTTCTGTATTCCCATGCATCTTTAAATCTTCTTTTGAAGAATTCTTCATCAATTTCTTCATCTATGTTTCTTGTCATTATTCTTATTGTTATTTTACTTCTATCGTTTATGTAACCTTTTCCTAGGAAATATCCTTTATGATTATAAACTTCAACTATATCTCCGTTTTCGTAGTCTCCGTCATATTCGTTTATTTCATCAATGTAAATCCAAGGTCTACCTTGTTCAGCTTTTTTATTCTTGCCTTTGTGTAAATAAAACTTACTCGCCATTTAAATAGCTCCTTCCAAAATAATTCTTATAAGATTATAACACATAATAGGCCTTTCAATAGGAGAAATGCTTATATAATTTTTATCAAAAACTTTTAGAATAAAGATAAGGTTTTGAATATATATTTTAATAAGAGTAATTTTTAAGGAATGAATAAAGTGATAAAGGCTATTGTTTTTCCAACACCTAAAAGGTTGAAAAGATACATAAAAAATACTGACTTTAAAAAGAAGGCTAAAGAGTTTGCTACTCCAGAGAGAGCATTAATCTATGGAACTATAGGAACGGGAGTAGCTATAATTTCATTAAGTGATGCACCTGCGAAGCCTTTTGTTATCGGAAGTCTTCTATATCATGGAGTTGCTTATGAAATTTTAGAAAAATGGTATGATGAATATGGAAGTGATGAGGAGATTATGAAAATAATGATGCAAAATAAAAATTACTGGAATCACTTTCGAATAATGTGATAAATAATAAAAAACTGGAATTAGTAGAAGAAAAATAATATAATAAAGAGGAACTTTATAGCTAGGGGTGCCTTTGGCTGAGAGATAACATTTGTTATTAACCCTTAAACCTGATCTGGGTAATACCAGCGTAGGAAAGCCTGTTTAAGAGTTTTATAAGAGTATTAACTTAAGATTATAGTAACTTTTTTTATAAATAAGCTGCATCCTACAGGATGTAGCTTTTCTTTGTTTCTATACCTTTTATTTAACTTTTAGGTAGTCCTTATTTGGCTGTTTAGTTTAATCATAAAGATTAAAGGAGATATCTATAATATGAGATTTACAGAAGAACTATTAAAAGAGGCTATGCCAATATGGGAGAAATATTTAGATCACCCATTCATAAAAGAAATTGGAGAGGGAACTTTGGATAAGGATAAGTTTAGAGAATACTTAGTTCAAGATTATCTTTATTTAAAAGAGTATGCAAAAGTATTTTGTGCAGGTGTAGTAAAAGCTAGAACTATGGAAGAGATGAGATTTTTCTATAGATCAACAAAGGGAACTATGGAGGATGAAACTGCAGTACATATTGAGTACTTGAAAGATTTTGGTATATCAGAATTAGAGGCTGAAACTAAAAAGTATAAAAGTACTACAATAAGCTATACAAGCTATATGCAAGGAATAGCTTTAACAGGGGATATAGAAGATATAGCAATAGCGACACTTCCTTGTACATGGAGCTATAGTTTTATAGGGAGACATATTGCAGAAAAGTATGCAGACAAACTTGAAAAAAATTTCTTTAGAGCATGGATTGATGAGTATTCAGCACAAGGATTTACAGAGTTTACGAATGAGTGGATAGAATATGTGGACAAGACTTGTTCAAAGCTATCAAGAGAGAAGAAAGACAGATTAATAGATATATTTAAGAGAGCCAGTCTTTATGAGTTAGATTTTTGGAACATGGCTTATGAAGAAGGTGAAGAATAATGAGTGTATATTTAATAGGTGCTATTTCAGTAGTATTATTAGTTTTATATTTTATGGATTTAAGAAAGCATAAGATAACAACAAAGGAAATAACTATGATAGGAATGAGTGTAGCTATTTCATATGTGCTTTATATGATTCCAATTGTTAGATATCCTCAAGGTGGAGAAATTACATTCTTTTCAATGTTACCAATAATGTTACTTTCATTGGTTTATGGAAGATCAGTTGGTGTAACTGGTGGATTAATATTTGGACTTTTAAAAATACTAAATAGTGCATTTATAGTTCATCCTATACAGTTTTTATTAGATTATGTTTTATCAAATATGGCTTTGGGACTAGCAGGAAGCTTTGGGGTTGATAAGAAGTACAAGATATTCTTAGGGTCACTTATGGCAGGTTCTTTAAGCACATTTATATGCATAATATCAGGTGTAGTTTTCTTCGGACAGTATGCTCCTCCAGGAATGAATGTATGGATTTATTCAGCTATATATAATATTAGTAGTGCTGGATTAGAAAGTTTACTTACTGCTATAGTATTAACAATAATGCCAGTAAAATTATTAGCAAAAAGAATGAAGCCAGTAGCAAATAGAGTTTAAATATATTAAAAGTTAAAGTAGAAAAGTATAGTAGGTTGTATCAAAATATCTTATAAATAAAACTTATAAATGATATGAATGGAATTAAGAATTTGTTCGAATGTATTTATAAGTTTTATTATTAGGAGTTGATACAACCTATTTTTAGTTTTGGAAGAAAGTTAACTTTATATTATAATGAAACTAAGATTTGTTTTGAAAAGGATGGATAAGAGATGAATTTAATAACTCTTGAAAATATAAGTAAGAGCTATTCAGAGAAAATTTTAGCTGATAATGTGTCTTTAGGAATAAATGAAGGAGAGAAGATTGGGCTTATAGGCGTTAACGGAACAGGAAAATCTTCTTTCTTAAAAATAGTTGCAGGAGTTGAAGAACCTGATGAAGGAACTATAACAAAGGCAAATAGAGTAAGAATAGAATATCTTGCTCAAACTCCAGACTATGATGATAACGCAACTGTTTTAGAGCAGGTTTTTAAAGGTAATTCAGATGAAATGAGAATACTAAGAGATTATGAGGAGCTTTTAGAAAAAATAAATAATGGAGAAAGCAGTGATGCTGATTCAGAGAAATTAATAAAGCTACAAGGAAAAATAGATGCTCTAAACCTTTGGGATATGGAAAGTGAAGCTAAGAACGTCTTAACTAAGCTTGGAATAACTAACTTTGATGAGAAGGTTGGAAATCTATCAGGTGGTCAAAAGAAAAGAATAATGCTTGCTGCTGCCTTGATAACACCAAGTGAACTTTTAATATTAGATGAGCCTACAAACCACTTAGATAATGATACTATAAGCTGGCTAGAGGATTATTTAAATAGTAGAAAAGGTGCTCTTTTAATGATTACTCATGATAGATATTTCTTAGATAGAGTAACTAATAGAATACTTGAACTAGATAGAGGTAGACTATTTAGCTATGATGGAAACTATTCAGTTTTCTTAGAAAAGAAGATGGAGAGAATAGCTATAGAAAAAGCTAGTGAAGAAAAGAGACAAAACCTTATGAGAAAGGAACTTGCTTGGGTTAGAAGAGGAGCTAAGGCTAGAACAACTAAACAAAAAGCAAGGCTTCAAAGATTTGATGAATTAGTAAATCAAGAAGGGTTCATTGAAAATGAAAATATAGAAATCTCTGTTATGGGAACTAGATTAGGTAAAAAGATAATAGAGATAGATAATTTAAATAAAAGCTTTGGAGATAAGAAAATAGTTGATGATTTTAACTACATAGTACTAAGAAGTGATAGAATAGGTATTGTAGGGCCTAATGGAATAGGTAAATCAACACTTATGGGAATGATAGAAGGAAAGATAGCACCGGATAGTGGGGAGATAATAAAAGGAGAAACAGTAAAAGTAGCATGTTTCTCACAAGAAGATACTCATATGCATCCTGAAATGAGAGCCATAGATTATATAAAAGAAGCTGGTGAATATCTACAAACTGCTACTGGTGAGAGAATAACTGCTTCTCAAATGTGTGAGAAATTTTTATTTGATGGTACACTTCAGTGGACAATGATAGGGATGTTATCAGGTGGAGAAAGAAGAAGACTTCATCTTCTAAGAGTTTTAATGGAAGGACCAAATGTACTATTACTAGATGAGCCTACTAATGACTTAGATATTGAAACTTTAAATAGACTAGAAGATTATCTAGATGATTTTGGGGGAGTTGTTATAACTGTATCCCATGATAGATATTTCTTAGATAGAATTTGTAACAAGATATTTGCTTATGAAGGTGATGGAAAAATAAATATCTACACTGGAAACTATTTTGATTATCTTCTAACTAAACAAGAAGAAAGTGAAGAAATCAAAGAAAAAGAGGTTGCTGTGGATAAAACTAAAAAGGAAGCACCTGTGGATAAGTCTAAAGATAAGAGTAAAGTGACTAAATTTTCGTTTAAAGAGCAAAGAGAATTTGAAACTATAGATGAAGATATAATGATGCTTGAAGAAAAGATAGAGGAATTAGATGGCTTAATGACTAAGCATGCCTCAGAGTATGGAAGACTTCAAGAACTTATGGAAGAGAAGGCTAAAGTTGAAGAAGATTTAGCTTATAAGTATGAGAGATGGGAATATCTTAATGAATTAGCAGCTCAAATAGAGGAAAATAAGAAGAATAAATAGAATTTATAAAATAAATGGGTTAAACACTTAGGTAAGAAATTAATTTTATATAAATTTGTAGAATTTATAGAAATTCGATTATATACTAAACTAAAGTGAGAATATACTTAGTATTAACACACTAAGTTAATGAACAAGAGTTGGTAAAAAGGGGAGCGCTTTTATGCAAAAGTATTATAAGAATTCAAATAATATAAATGTTTTAGTAGATCATGAAAGTGGGAGAGGTTTTAAAGTAACTTTTCCTGTTAATGAAGAGGGCGAAAGTAATATATTAGTTATTACTAGATCACCTAAATCACATAATATTGAGGATTTAAAGAAAGAATTAAATAGAGCAGTAAAATATTTAGTAAATAATGAAGATGAATTAGGAATAATTAAAGAGGTAAACTTTGTATTCCTATTCCCTGTTATAGAGTATAGCAAAGATGTTATAGAAGAAGTTTATAATACAAAGGGAGAATTATTCCTTTGTGGAAATGATGGATTCTTTGAAAATGGGGAATACTTTAAAAATGATTTAATAATATTTGAAAGCTTGATAAATAGTACACATGTAATTTTTGCTTGGGGAGAACCTTCAAATAAGGTTATAAAAAAAGTTTATGAAAGCAGATTACATTATTTATTAAAGGGATTCAAAGTTGTAAAAAATAATTGTTTTGATGTGAAAAGATTTTATGTTGTAGGGAGCCTTACAAACCAAGGTTATCCTAGACATTATAGCAATTGGACAAAGAGTACGCCTTTAAGTGAATTTGAAATTTAACTAAAAGCAGATTAAGGATAGTTTATAAACTATATCTTAATCTGCTTTATTTTTATTTATATATGTTTTAAGAATAAAAAAAAGAGTGCCGAATTGGCACTCTTTTAGGGAGATACAAAATTAAAACAGTAAATAAGTTTTGCTTAAAAGAATTATTGGTTGTCTTCAATTAATTCTTCAATTTTATCTCTGCATCTACAACCTCTACATGCACCTTGTGTTGCGCCAGTCTTTTCAGCGACAGCTTCAACTGTGTGTGCACCGTTTCTTATAGCCTCTTTTATTTTGGCTCTTGAGATTGCTCTACAGACACAAACTTTAGTCATTTTATCAATTACTTGTTGATTTAAATTATTGTTATCAGTCATACTATTTTCCTCCTATTAAAGTAAAACAGCACGATTAACAAAAGGGAATGGAATGTATTTGATGATTTAATTATAAGTTAGTTGATAAGAAAAGTCAACATTAAATAATAAAAACTATTAATTAGTTTTGTTTATTGATATTATAATTGTTTAATTATCAATAAATATAATGTGCAAATAAAGTTTTTTTATTAGAAATAAAATTTCATTAACAAACTAATTTTAGAGTAATTTTAAATTTTATAGAAAAAGTGAGATTTTATATTATGAAATAAATAAGAAAAGCTTTCAAATATATGGATTTACTTCGTTGACTTTTTAAAAGTGCTATTATATAATTTTTTTAAAGACTGTGAACAGGGCAAGTACTTAAGTAGAAGCTTTTTCAGAGAGTAGTTGGTTGGTGCGAAACTATAAGGATATTTAAGGAAAATCACCTGGGAGTTGGAGGCTGAAAGGAATTAGATTCTTATTAAGTTTATCCCGTTTATCCACGTTATAGGATGCGAGCATAAATAATGTGCTTTTAATTATGCCTATCAAAAACATGCAAATTTTTAATATTTATAATTGAATCAATAGATAGGTTTAAACTTTAGGTGGTATAGCGAATATAACTTCGTCCTTTTAGGATGGAGTTTTTTTATTTTTCAATAAAGTTTTGGCTAAATAATCAATTATAAGTAAATAATTTAAATATTAAAGAAGTAGGAAAGGAGTTTCAATATGTACAAAAAAGTTGAATTACCTAAAGGTTTTGTTGGCGTAGAAAAAGAAGTTGCAAACCTTTGGAAAGAAAAAGATGTAATCCAAAAGAACTTTGATATGAACCAAGATGGTGAATATTTCACATTCTATGATGGGCCTCCAACAGCAAACGGAAAGCCTCACGTAGGACATATCTTAACAAGAGTTATGAAAGATATAATCCCAAGATATAAAGTTATGAAGGGTTATAAAGTAATAAGAAAAGCAGGATGGGATACTCACGGACTTCCAGTTGAACTTGAAATAGAGAAGAAATTAGGAATCTCAGGTAAGCCTCAAATAGAGGATTATGGAGTAGAGAAATTCGTAACTGAGTGTAAGGACAGTGTTTTCACATATGTTAGCATGTGGGAAAAAATGACTGAGCAGATTGGTTACTGGGTAGATATGGAGAATCCATATGTTACTTACCACAACCCATACATAGAGTCAGTATGGTGGGCTTTAAAACAAATGTGGGATAAGAAACTTTTATACAAAGGTTATAAAACAATGCCTTACTGCCCAAGATGTGGAACAAGTTTATCATCACACGAAGTTTCACAAGGATACAAGGATGTTAAGGACTTAACAGCTGTAGCTAAGTTCAAAGTTAAAGGAGAAGACAATAAGTACTTCTTAGCTTGGACAACAACTCCTTGGACTTTACCTTCAAACGTAGCTTTATGTGTAAACAAAGCTTATGACTACGTTGAAGCTAAACAAGCTGATAATGATGAAATCTACATCTTAGCTAAAGATTTAGCACCTAAAGTTTTAGGAGAAGGATTCGAGATAGTTAAAGAGTTCAAAGGTGAAGAATTATTAGGAATGGAATATGAGCAATTATTACCATTCGTAACACCAACTGAAGGAAAAGCTTTCGTAGTTGTTCATGGTGACTACGTAACTTTATCAGATGGTACAGGAATCGTTCATATAGCTCCTGCTTATGGAGAAGACGATAACTTAATTGGAAAGCAAAATGGATTAGCATTCTTAAACTTAGTTGACTTAAGTGGTAACTTTGTTAAAGAAGTAACTCCATGGGCTGGAAAATTCGTTAAGAAATGTGACCAACAAATAGTTGATTACTTAAAAGAAGAAAATAAATTATTCAAAGCTGAAAGACATACTCACTCATACCCACATTGCTGGAGATGTGATACACCGCTTCTTTACTATCCAAAAGAGAGCTGGTTTGTTGCAATGTCAACATTAAGAGACAAACTTTTAGCTAACAATGATAAGATAAATTGGTACCCAGATAACATTAAGAACGGAAGATTTGGTAAGTTCTTAGAGAATGTTATAGATTGGGGTATCTCAAGAGATAGATACTGGGGAACACCACTTCCAATATGGGAATGTGAATGTGGACACAGAGAATGTATCGGAAGTATTGAAGAATTAAAAGCTAAAGGAATAAATGTTCCTGATGGTATAGAGCTTCATAAACCATACATTGATAAAGTTCATTTAAATTGTCCTCACTGTAATAAAGAGATGAAGAGAACAGCAGAGGTTATTGACTGTTGGTTTGACTCAGGATCAATGCCATTTGCACAACTTCACTACCCATTTGAGAACAAAGAATTATTCGATGAAAACTACCCAGCTCAATTCATATCAGAAGCTGTTGACCAAACAAGAGGATGGTTCTACACAATGTTAGCAATATCAACTGCTATATTTGATAGAAATCCGTTTGAAAACTGTATAGTTTTAGGTCATGTTCTTGATGGTAAAGGCTTAAAGATGTCAAAATCTAAGGGTAATGCAGTAGATCCATTTGAAGTACTTGATTCACAAGGTGCAGATGCTACTAGATGGCATTTCTACACAGCGAGTGCTCCATGGTTACCAACTAGATTCTCAATAAATGATGTTGCTGAGACTCAAAGAAAGTTCTTAAGCACATTATGGAATGTTTACTCATTCTACGTTTTATATGCAGACTTAGATAAGTTCAACCCATTAGATTATAAAGATTTCGTATCAGACAATGTAATGGATAAGTGGATAATGTCAAAACTTAATACTTTAATTAAGGATGTAGATAACCACTTAGAAAACTACAGAATTACTCAAGCTGCTTTAGAAATTGAAGAGTTCACAGATGAGTTATCAAACTGGTATGTAAGAAGAAACAGATCAAGATACTGGTCAGAAGAGTTAACTGATGATAAGATAGGTGCTTACACTACTTTATACAGAGTATTAGTTACTCTATGTAAAGTTGCTGCTCCATTCGTACCATTTATAACTGAAGAAATCTACCAAAACTTAGTTGTTAACCTAGATAAAGATGCTTTAGAAAGTATCCACTTAGGAACATGGCCAGAAGTTGATGAAAAGGCTATAGACAAGAAGTTAGAAGAGAAAATGGACTTAGCTTACAGAATAGTTAAGCTTGGTAGAAGTGCTAGAAATGGTGCTAACATCAAGAATAGACAGCCACTTTCAAAAATGCTTCTTTCAACAACTGAGCTTCCTGACTATTATGGAGACATAATTAAAGATGAGTTAAATATCAAGGAAGTTGAATTAGGAGCTGACCTTTCTAAGTATGTTAACTTTGAAATTAAGCCTAATTTACCTGTTTTAGGAAGAGTTTACGGTAAGTTAATACCTGCTATAAGAAAAGAAATAGCTTCAAGAGACCAAATGGAATTAGCTCAAAAAATCCAAAATGGTGGAACAGAGGTTATCACTATAGATGGAAATGAAATAGAGTTAAATGCTGAAAGCTTACTTGTAACAATGCAAGGATTAGAAGGATTCGCATTTGCTGGAGAAGGTTCAGTTGGTGTTGTTTTAGATACAACTATCACTCCAGAGTTAAGAGAAGAAGGTCATGTAAGAGAAATGATATCAAAAATCCAAAACATGAGAAAAGAAAGTGGATTTGAGGTTGCTGATAAAATAACTCTTTATGTTGCTGATAATGATATGCTTATAGATGTAATCAAGAAATTTGAAGATGTTATAAAGAAAGAAACTTTAACTGAAGAAATTGTTTATAATGGAGAAGCTGATTACTCAGAAGCTAAAATTAACGGTGAATTATTAAAAATGGCTGTTCAAAAAAGAGCTTAATTTAAATAAAAAAAGAAGGTAAGAAATTACCTTCTTTTTCTTTTATCTCTGTTTTAAATAATAATCTTATGTAAAAAATTATTTAGTCCAAAGGTCTTTCGGCACCTTCATTAACTAACTTTGAGAAACCGCCCATCATATTATAAAGATTTTCAAAGCCGTTATCCTCTAAAATTTCACAAGCTTGCATACTTCTTGAACCTCTTCTACAGTAAACAAGAATTGGAGATTCTTCATACCCATCAAGTTCATCTAAGTCAAAAAGAAGTTTACCAAGTGGAATAAGTTTAGCATTTTTTATATGACCATCAAATTCATATTCCTCTTCAGTTCTTACATCTAATATTAATAAATCTTTATTTTCTTCTATCAATTTAATTGATTCTGTTATATCTATATCTTTATACATTTAAGTTTGCCTCCTAATAAGTTTTTAATGTTATTATAATATTACATAAGTATGGTTAACCTATGACTAATAATATATTTGATTATACAACATAATTGTGAAATTGTAGAAAATTTAAAGGATTTAATGAGTTTTTGCATTGAATTAATACTTGAATTTTATTACAATTATTAATAAGAAAACGTTTTTAAATTAAAAAAGTTAAAAGGAATTTAAGCAAATTACACAAATATACATAAATTCCTTGTATAAATGTAAAGTTATCATTATAATATTGAAGTACTAAGATAATAGATAGGTAATAAAGTTAAGTATAGGAGTTGAGTTAGATGGCTGCTTCAATTAAAGACGTTGCTAGAGAAGCCGGAGTATCAATAGCAACAGTTTCAAGAGTATTAAATGACATAGACGTTGTAAACGAAGAAACTAAGAAAAAAGTAGTAGAAGCTATAAAAAAATTAGGGTATAGACCTAATATAGTTGCAAGAAGTTTAAAAACACATAGAACAAGAACTATAGGTATATTAGTGCCTGATATATCAAATCAGATGTATCCTGAGATAGTTAGAGGTGCTGAAGACGTAGCAAACATTTACAAATATAATGTTATGTTATGTAATTCAGATTTAGACTTAGAAAAAGAAAAAGAGTATTTAAGAGTACTTAAAGAAAAAATGGTTGATGGAGTTCTTTATATGAGTTCATCACTAGGAGAAGAAACTTTAAATCTAATAAATGAATTAGATTTAAAAACAGTTTTAGTAGAGAATGATGAGCAAAATGGCAAATTCCCAAGTGTAACAATAGATAATGAAAAAGCTACATATGAGGCTACAAAGCATTTAATAGATAAAGACATGAAGAATATAGCTTTCATTGGAGTTGAAGGTGACTTAAATAACGCTTGGGGTAAAAGATTCCAAGGTTATAAGGCTGCATTAGCTGAAGCTGGAATAGAATTCAATGAAGAATTAACATATTTCAAAAACTTAAAGGTTAAAACAGGATATGATGCTATTTTAGCAATGCTTGAAAAAGGACAGAAGATAGAGGGTGTAATCTGTGCTTCTGACGAAATAGCTATGGGAGCTATAAATGCTTTAAGAGATAAAGGAATAAAGGTTCCTGAAGAAGTTAGTGTTATAGGATTCAATGACATTGACTTAGCTCATGTATTCTATCCAAAATTAACTACTGTATCACAACCAATGTATGATATGGGATCAATAGCTATGAGAATGTTAATTAAAATAATAAACAACAAGCCTTTAGAGCAAGATCATTTCGTTTTAGAACATGATTTAGTTAAAAGAGATAGTTGTAAGTAATTAATGCATAAAAAATGCATAATCATTAGGTAACATAATATAAAATTATGTTACCTTTTTTTATACAAAAAATAGGGGTATTTTAATAAGGGGGATAATATGGGAAATAAAAAGAAGATGATAGTTATATCTTTAATTCTACTTACTTTGCTCGGTATATACTTTGGAAAAAATTATATTGAAGAACGAAGAGATAAATCTAGTGAAGAAACTAATGTTATTACAAATTTAGAGGATGCTAAAAGTGGAATTCCTACACTTATAATGTTTAAGACAGATACTTGTCCATATTGCGTTGAAATGCAAGAAGAAATAAGTATAGTTGCTAATAAGTATCCTGGTAAGTTTAATGTTTATTATGCTAGGTTAGAGGAAGAGAAGAACTTAGAATTAGCATATAAATATGGTGCATATGTAGTTCCTACAACAGTATTCTTAGACAAAGACGGTAGTGAGTTTTACACTCATCAAGGTCTTATGAGGTCTAATGATATAGAAAATGTAATAAAATCTTTGGGGGTATAAAATCCTATGGAGTTTTTAGCATATTTTAATCAAGTTATTTCAGATAATACTATTTTAGCAGTAATATTATCATTCTTTGCTGGCGTAGTTGCGTCATTTAGTCCTTGTACATTATCATCTATTCCTTTATTAATAGGATATGTTCAAGGAAATGGAGTTAAGGACGATAAGAAAGCCTTAAGATATTCAATAATTTTCTCTATTGGAATAGCTTTAACATTTACTAGTATAGGAGTTATTACAGCTATTATAGGAAAAGCTTTTTTAGGAGCGGGGAAGTTCTGGTATATAATCCTTGCTTTAATAATGATTGTTTCGGGTCTTCAAGTAATGAATATAATAAATATTTTTGGAGATAAAAAAGATGCTTGTAAAATACCAAAGAAGAGAGAAGGTTTTTTAGAGGTGTTTTTCTTAGGAATAGTAAGTGGAGTTTTGGCTTCACCTTGTGCAACACCAATAATGGCGGCTATAATAGCATTTATTGCAGCAAGTGGAAACTTACCATTAGGGGTTATAATGCTTCTTATGTATTCAATGGGACATAGTATTTTAATAATACTTACAGGAACATCATTTGGTTTTGTGGAGAAAATAGCTTATTCAGAAAAAGGACAAAAGGTAGGAAATATATTAAAGAATATATTAGGTGTGATAATTATTTTAGTAGGATTCTATCTTTTCTATTTAGGGGCATAAACAATTTTAAACCAAATAAGTAGAAAGTGTTAAATTAAAATGAACTCAATCAAAATAGTTGTTAAATTTGATATTATCTATATTAATAACTATTTTTTATTGGGAGGAACGTATGAAAAAAAACATAAGAAATAAGATGTCAGTTGGACAATTCATAAAATCAACATTTAATATAATTAAAAGTAATTTACTTGATATAGTTTTTATATCTGTACTCTTTGCAATACCAGCAATACTAATAGGAAGGATAGGAATATTAAGTTTCCTTAGTATATTCTGTTCAGGATTTTCAGCAATAGCTATAATAAAGCTTGTTAATAGTTTTGCTAGAGGAACTAAGCTTACTTGGGTTGAGACAATTAAAGAATCCTTTAAAAATCCAATATTCCCATTAGGTGTATTCATAATTCAAACTTTTGTAGTAAGTTTTGGATCTGGAATATTTGCACCATTAGGAATAGTGTTACAAGTCTTTTTCATATTAGCTATGCAGATTGCAGTAGTTGAAGATAGTACAGTAGTTAATAGTATAAAGAGAAGTTTTGATTTAATAAAAAATAATTTCTTAGATGTATTGTTAAAGCAGTTCGTTTTAGTTATGATACTAAACCTTATTACAATGGCTTTAGCTATGTTCTTAAATCAAAGCATTCCTGCTATAATAATATTTACGTTAATATTAAATATTGCATTAAGCTTTAATTTAGTAGCTGGAAATGTAATTTATAGAGATTTAAGCACTAATTAGTATATAAAGACTAAAAGTAGAGATTTACTTTTAGTCTTTTTTAATTGAAAATATGTCTGACTAAAAATTAAATATTAATGTATAATAGACTAATGCATATATTTAAGAAATGTTGATTCAAAGGAGGAGAGGATTATGAAAGATCAGAAATTATTAGGGGAAGAATCAGAAATAAAGCTTTTACTTAAATACTCTGTACCTGCAATTATAGGGATGCTTGTAAATGCACTTTATAATATTGTAGATAGAATGTTTATTGGACATATACCAGAAGTAGGTCCACTTGCCATAACTGGTGTTGGAATAACAATGCCTATTATGTCTATACTACTTGGTTTTGGAATGCTTATAGGAATAGGAGCTACAGCAAATATATCCATAAAGTTTGGACAAAACAATAGAAAAGATGCAGAGAAGATTTTAGGAAACTCTGTAATATTAATTGCAATAATATCATTAATATTAACAGCTGTAGGTATTATATTTGCAAATAACATATTGAACTTATTTGGAGCTAGTGAATCAACAATTTTTTATGCTAAGGAATATATAAATGTAATACTTCTTGGGACAATATTCAATTTAATGTCATTCTCTTTATATAGTACAATAAGAGCAGACGGTAATCCAAAGATGTCAGCAGCTATAATGATTTTAGGATGTATTATAAATGTTATATTAGATGCTGTATTTATATTTGTACTTAATTGGGGAATTAAAGGTGCTGCATGGGCTACAGTAATTTCTCAAATAGTTACTACAGTAATAATGCTTTATTACTATACTTTAGGTTCTTCAAATCTTAAATTGAAATTTGAAACTTTTAAATTAGAGTGGAGATTAGTAAAGATAATTTTAGCAATAGGAGTTGCACCATTTTCAATGCAAATGGCAGCAAGTGCTGTTCAGATAATAGCTAACAATGCTTTGAAAACATATGGTGGAGATTTAGCCATAGGCGCTATGGCAGCAATATCATCTATATCAATGATATTCTTGATGCCTATCTTTGGAATAAACCAAGGATCACAGCCTATAATAGGATATAATTATGGAGCTAAGCAGTATCATAGGGCTCAAAAAACAGTTAAGCTAGCTATAATAGCAGCTACTGTAATATTAGTTATTGGTGGAATACTAATTCAAACATTCCCAGAAGTAGCAATAAGTATGTTCAATGCAGATCCTCAGTTATTAGATATTGGAGTTCCAGGATTAAGAATTTACTTATTAATGATGCCTATAATAGGAATACCTATAGTTGGTTCAAACTACTTCCAATCAATAGGCAAAGCAAAGCTTGCAATGTTCTTAAGCTTATTAAGACAAGTTATTCTTTTAATACCACTTACAATCATATTACCTAGAGTAGCAGGATTAGGATTAATAGGAGTATGGTTAGCAGGTACAACATCAGACTTTTTATCAACTGTTATTACAGCATTATTTATGGTAAAAGAGTTTAGAAGAGAAGATGGAATAGAAGAGACAGAAGAAGCAATATAATAAAAAAAGCTGAGTTTAGAATTTTCTAAGCTCAGCTTTTCTATTTATATAATACCTTCATCTTTTAATAAATCTTCAAGTTTTCTTACTTTCTCTGTTAACGTAACGAATTTTTGTTTTATAGCATCTTTTGATAAATCTTCTATTTGACCTTCTAATTCTTCAACTGTTTTTAAAACCTCATCTATATCTTGTTGAGCTAATTTTAAGTTATTTTCGTTCATATAAATTCTCCTTTGAAGTAAATTCGTTCTTTGTAGTTTTATGGTAACACTACTATTCTATCTATGCAAGGCATATATTATACAGAAATTACTTATGATTTGGGAGGAGAGATGATTAATTATATATGGTTTGCAATTATAGCTTCAGGGTTGATTTTTAGCATAGTGACAGGCCAGGGAGAGTTGATTACAAAGGGCTTAACGGAATCTTCGGAAGGTGCAGTAAAGTTTATTATTTCCTTAGTTGGAATCATGTGTTTCTGGTGTGGAGTTATGAAAATCGCAGAGAAAAGTGGATTAACTTCAAAGGTAGCTAAGCTTTTAAATCCTATATTAAGGAAGTTGTTTAAAGAAAGTGCACATAGTGATGAAGCTATGGGAGCGATTGTCATGAATCTTACAGCTAATATGTTTGGTTTATCAAATGCTGCAACTCCTCTTGGAATAAAGGCAATGATTGAATTAAATAAGATTAATAAAGAAACCGATGGAAAAGCATCAAATGACATGGCTTTGTTCCTAGTTATAAATGCTGCATGTATTCAGTTAATACCATCTACAGTAATATCTATAAGAGCAGCAGCTGGATCAAGTGAGCCTGCTAGCATTATAATTCCAGCAATAATATGTACATTTATAGCATGTTGTGTAGGCGTTGCTTGTTGCAAAATACTACAAAGATATTTTTAAGGAGGGAAAAGCTTGTTTGTAAATAACATAATTCCAATAATATTTCTTTTAATTGTTCTATATGGAATGTTTAAAGGAAGAAAAGTTTATGAATGGTTTTTAGAGGGTGCAAAAGAAGGACTAACAGTATGTTTGAAGATTTTCCCTGCTTTATTAGCTATGATGATTGCAATAAGAATATTTAAGGATGCTAATTTACTTAATTTATTAAATGATTTTATGGAACCCTTTGTTTCGTTTATAGGCCTACCAAAAGATGTTGTACCTTTAGTTCTTATAAAACCTTTATCAGGAAGTGGAGCATTAGGTGTATATACTGAATTAATAAATACATTAGGACCAGATACAAGAGAAGGATTAATATCATCTGTAATAATGGGAGGAACAGAAACTATATTTTACACAATAACAGTTTATTTTGGAGCAGTAGGAATAAAAAAGATAAGACATACATTTTGGGCTGCATTTATGGCTGATTTAACAGCCATAATTATGGCTGTATTAATAGTAAGTATATTTTTTGGTCTATAGCTGAATAAAATAACAAAAATATAGCAATATAATACTAAAGAAAGTGATGAACAAAAGAGGATTTAATTTTAATATGAATATGATACAGAAATAATCCAAAAAATTACAGAAATCGTTTAACTAAAATGTAAATCTTTAAAGTTGATAAAAAAATCACAAAATAGTTAAAAAAATAACGAATTTTTGTCGATAAAATGTAAAAAATGTAAGAAAATGTCTGGATTTCATCTTTGAAAGATGATATTATAATCTCGTAAGGTTGGTAAACAACTTTGCAATGAAGTATGAAAAGCTTACAAATGAAAAAAATTACAAAAAATAATGAAAAAATATCACTAAATGGAATATTATTAAAGTTAAAAACTTAACTAAAACGCTTTTAATTAAATTTTACATATATTATGAAAAAATATTAGAAACTAATCTAAATGAGGTGGGTATCATGAAAGTAACAAACGTAGATGAATTAATGCTTAGATTAGAGAAAGTAAGAGCAGCTCAAAAAGAGTTCTCAAAATTCTCACAAGAGCAAGTAGATGAGATATTTAGACAAGCAGCAGTAGCAGCTAATAATGAAAGAATCAGATTAGCTAAAATGGCAGTTGAAGAGTCAGGAATGGGAATCGTTGAAGATAAAGTTATCAAAAACCATTTCGCTGCTGAATACATATACAACAAATACAAGGATGAAAAAACTTGTGGAATAATAGAAAAAGATGAATCATTCGGTATCACAAAAGTGGCTGAGCCAATCGGAGTTGTAGCAGCAATCGTTCCTACTACAAACCCAACATCAACAGCTATATTCAAAGCTTTAATATCATTAAAGACTAGAAACGCTGTATTCTTCTCACCACACCCAAGAGCTAAAAACTCAACAATAGAAGCAGCAAGAGTTGTTTTAGAAGCAGCAGTTAAAGCTGGAGCTCCTAAGGATATAATCGGATGGATAGATGAGCCATCAGTTGAAATGTCACAAGTATTAATGGCAGAAGCTGATATCATACTAGCTACTGGTGGTCCAGGAATGGTTAAAGCCGCTTACTCATCAGGTAAACCAGCTATCGGAGTTGGAGCAGGTAATACACCAGCTATCATAGATGAAACTGCTCACTTAAAAATGGCAGTAAACTCAATATTATTATCAAAAACTTTCGATAACGGAGTTATCTGTGCATCAGAGCAAACTGTATTAGTTGTTGATGAAGTTTACGATGAAGTAAGAAAAGAGTTCGCTGACAGAGGAGCTTACTTCTTAAAAGATAAAGAAATAGATAAAGTAAGAAAAACAATTTTAATAAACGGTAACTTAAATGCTAACATAGTTGGTCAATCAGCATGGAAAATAGCTGATATGGCTGGTGTTAAAGTTCCAAAAGACACTAAAGTTTTAATAGGTGAAGTTGAATCAGTTGAATTAGAAGAGCCATTCTCACACGAGAAATTATCACCAGTATTAGGAATGTACAGAGTTGCTAACTTCGAAGAAGCTTTAGTTAAAGCTGAAAGATTAGTTGAACTTGGTGGATTTGGTCATACTTCAGTTTTATATACAGATAGAATGAAGTCACAAGACAGAATCATGAAATTTGGTGCTACTATGAAAACTGGTAGAACAATAATCAACATGCCATCAACTCAAGGAGCAATCGGAGATATCTACAACTTTAAGCTAGCACCTTCATTAACATTAGGTTGCGGATCATGGGGTGGAAACTCAGTTTCAGAAAACGTTGGTCCTAAACACTTAATTAACATTAAGAGTGTAGCTGAAAGGAGAGAAAATATGCTTTGGTTCAGAGTTCCAGAAAAAGTTTACTTCAAATATGGTGCTTTAGGAGTTGCTCTTAGAGAATTAAAAGATTTAAACAAGAAAAAAGTATTTATAGTAACAGACAACGTACTAGCTAGTCTAGGATATGTTGATAAAATAACAAATGTTTTAGAAGAAATAGGTGTAGATTTCAGAGTATTCTCAGAAGTTACTCCAGACCCAACTTTAGCATGTGCTAAAAAAGGTGCTGAAGCAATGAGAAGCTATCAACCAGATGCAATCATAGCTCTTGGTGGAGGTTCACCAATGGACGCTGCTAAGATTATGTGGGTAATGTATGAGCATCCAGAAGTTGCTTTCGAAGATTTAGCAATGAGATTTATGGATATAAGAAAGAGAGTTTACCCATTCCCAACTATGGGTCAAAAAGCTATGATGATTTCAGTTCCAACATCAGCTGGTACTGGTTCAGAAGTAACTCCATTCGCAGTTATAACTGATGAAGAAACAGGAGTAAAATACCCATTAGCAGATTACGAGTTAACTCCAGATATGGCTATCATAGATGCTGAACTTATGATGAACATGCCAAAAGGATTAACAGCTGCATCAGGAATTGACGCATTAACTCATGCTTTAGAAGCTTATGTTTCAGTTTTAGCATCAGAGTACACTAACGGATTAGCTTTAGAAGCTATCAGATTAATATTCAAATACTTACCACAAGCTTACGCTGAGGGAACTACAAATGTTAAAGCAAGAGAGAAAATGGCTCACGCTTCAACAATGGCAGGTATGGCATTCGCTAACGCATTCTTAGGAGTATGTCACTCAATGGCACACAAATTAGGATCAGAGCACCATATAGCTCACGGAGTTGCTAACGGAATCTTAATCGACCAAGTAATAAGATTCAACGCTGTTGACAACCCAAGAAAACAAGCTGCATTCCCACAATACAAGTATCCAAATGCTAAGTGGAGATACGCTGTAATAGCTGACTACTTAGGATTAGGTGGAAAGAATGAAGATGAGAAAGTTAACAACTTAATCAAAGCTATAGATGGTCTTAAGAAGACTGTTGGAATCCCTGCAACAATAGCTGATTGCGGAGTTTCAAAAGAAGCCTTCTACGCTACATTAGAAAAAATGAGTGAAGATGCATTCGATGACCAATGTACAGGAGCTAACCCAAGATACCCATTAATCAGTGAAATCAAGCAAATGTACACTAACGCTTTCGAAGGCAAAAAAGACAGAGTTTAGTAGTTTTGTACTAAGATGAATAATAAATACTCACTAGGTAACTAGTGAGTATTTTTTTTAATTTAGATAAAAATAAAAATATGTCATTCTAAAGATAAGATTTTAAAAGGTATATATGGTAAAATTTAATAAATAGGAATTGGAGGGATTTAGATGAACAAATTAGTTTTTACTAAGAACAGAGAGAATTTATTAAAGAAATTAGATGATAATTCAGTACTAGTATTGTTTGCAGGAGAAGCAAAGAGAAAGACTGCTGATGAGTATTTCCCATTTACTCCTAATAGAAATTTCTATTACTTAACAGGAATAGATGAAGAAAAACATATTTTAGTTATTAAAAAGATTGGTGGAATCACCGAAGAGAACTTATATATATTAAGACCTAATTTAGAGCAAGAAAAATGGACTGGAAAGACAATTAGAGATTATGAGGCTAAAGAGGTTTCAGGAATTGAAAATATAAAATACTTAGAACAATTTGAAGGTGATTTAAACACTTTATTTGTTAATGGAATAGCTGAGATCTTATACTTAGATTTAGAGAGAGTAGGATTTAACGAAGAGGTTAGTAAGAGTCAAGGATTTGCTAAGGAAATAAGAGAAAAATATCCTCAGGTGGTAGTAAAGGATACTTATAGTAAAATAGCTGATCTAAGACAGATTAAATGTGCAGAAGAAGTAGAAGAAATCAAGAAGGCTGCAGACATAACGGCTAAGGGTGTAGAACTTTTAATGAAAGAGTGTAAGCCTGGAATGAAGGAATATGAATTAGAGGCTTACTTTGATTTCTATTTAAAGCAGCATGGTGTTAAGGATTATGCTTTCAAAACAATAGCAGCAGCTGGAGTTAATGCGGCTACTTTACATTATGTAGATAATAATAGTGAAATCAAAGATGGGGATTTAATTCTATTTGATTTAGGTGCTCAAGTTAACTACTATAATGGAGATATATCAAGAACATTCCCTGCTAATGGTAAATTCTCAAAAAGACAAAAAGAAGTATATGAGGAAGTTTTAAAGGTTAATGAAGAGATAATAAACTCTATAAGACCTGGAGTAGGTTTTGTTGAGTTAAATGAAAAGGCGAATAACCTTTTAGCAGAAGCTTGTGTTAGACTTGGACTTATTGAAGATAAGAAAGAGTTTAGAAAGTATTACTTCCACTCAATAGGACATAGCTTAGGACTTGATACTCATGATGTTGGAAAGAGAAATATAATCCTTGAAGAAGGAATGGTATATACTGTAGAGCCTGGACTATACATTGAAGAAGAGTGTATCGGTATTAGAATAGAGGATGATGTTTTAGTTACTAAAGATGGTTGTGAAGTTTTAACTAAGGATTGCATAAAATCAGTAGAAGATATAGAGAAGTTTATGAGTAATAAATAATTCTAAATTTAAGTTTACTTTAAGAATAATAAGCTTTATTTCTGAAGAAATTAAGAGTAGAATTAAATAAATTCATAAGAAAATACTATGGTTTTAGGAGATGATCAATATGATAAATGAATTAAAAAAAGCTATGTTAGCTGGAGTTGGAACTGCTGCTACAGCTTATGAAAAAGCAGATTCTTTCATAGGAGACATGGTTTCTAAAGGAAGAATGACTGTTGAAGATGGTAAAGTATTATCAGAAGAATTAAAAAGAAATGTACAAGAAAGAACAAATGAAGCTACAAATGAAATAAATGAAAAATTAGAGAAGCTTAAACCTTTTTCAAAGGATGACTTCAAAGCTATGTATGATGAAGCTAATAAAGAAACTCTTGAAGAAATAAATAAATTAAGAGAGAGAGTAGCTGTTTTAGAAGATAAATTAAATAATAGAGAAGAGTAAGGTTTTTGAGATATATCTCAAAATCAATTGATGATAAAACTTATAAATATATTAGGGAACTTAGGTTAAGTTTTTTAAGATATTTATAAGTTTTATTTAGATTTTTGATATAAGTAAGGTTATAAATTAAAAAATTAAATTGCTTATGGAAAATAACAATAGTTTTTCTAAGTTAGATAGTATAGGAGGTGAGTTTATGAGTAAGAGACAAGGTGTTCAGAGGTTAAGAGAAATTGTTAGGGTTTTTACTTATTATGGTTTTGATTTCTTAGTATCTAGCAAATTACCTAATAGCAAAAAAGGTGAACCTAGACCACAGGCTTTTAGAGAGGCTTTAGAGGAATTAGGGGCTACATTTGTTAAGATAGGACAAATACTTAGTACAAGGCCAGATTTACTTCCTAAGGCTTATATAAAGGAGCTGGAGAAGCTTCAGGATGAGAATGAGATAACTAGTTTTGATAAAGTTAAAGAAATATTTCAAGAATCTTTTGGAACAAGTATAGATACTTACTTTACGTATTTTAGTGAAAGACCATTAGCATCAGCATCTATTGCGCAAGTTCATAGAGCTACTTTGCTTGATGGAAGAGAGGTTGTTGTTAAGGTTCAACATTATGAAATTGCAGAGAAGATGAAGCTTGATTTAAGCATACTTAGAAGATTAAGTAGATTTACAACAGCACATATGTCTAATATTCCTGTAAATCCATTTGAAGCATTTAAAGAAATTGAAGATGCTACGCTTAAAGAACTTGATTTTATAAAAGAGGCTAAGAATACAGTTAAATTTAAAGTTTTAAATAAAAATGTTGCATGTGTTAGTGCACCTACAATTATAGATAGATTGACTTCTAAAAAAGTTTTAACAATGGAGTATATTGAAGGGTACAAAATAACTGATGATAAGATATTAGAGCGTGAAGGATATGATAGAAAAGATATAGCGAATAAATTAGCTAATTCGTTTTTTAAACAAGTATTTGAAGATGGATTTTTTCATGGTGACCCCCATCCAGGAAATCTTTTCATAAAAGATGGTAAGATATATTTTATAGATTTTGGCCTAGTTGGAGAACTAGATGCAAATCTTAAAAAATGGCTTACGAAGGCTATGATAGCAATGGCTTTAGATGATATAGATACTTTAGTTGATTTCGTTAATGCTATTGCCATAAGAAAGGGACCAGTTAAGACTTCGATTTTATATGATGACTTAAACAACATAGTTTTAAGATACATAAATGCTTCTTTAAAAAGTATAAAAATATCAGATTTATTCAAAGAGATATTTGATATAGCTGAAAGAAATAATTTGCAAATGCCTAAAGAACTTGTTACTTTAGTAAGGTCTATAGTGATTTTAGAAGGGGTTGTAGCGAAAATTGATCCAGATCTAGAGATTATGGAGTGTATTTTCCCTTACATAAAAGAAAGAAATAAAGAGGCAATGCTAGAAAGTTTAGATAAGGATAAACTTATAATTGGTGCATATAAATTTGCAGAAAAAAGCCTTGAGATTCCTACTAAGTTTTCAGAGCTAGTGGATAGTTTATCAAATGGAAGAACTAAGATGCAGATAGAGGTTAATGGACTGGATAAGCCTTTAACTGATTTAAATAGAATGGTTAATAGAATATCATTTGCACTTATTGTTGGATGTATGATAATAGGCTCTTCTTTAATAGTAGATGCTAGGATTGGTCCTACTTTTGAAGGAGTTCCATTATTAGGTGTTATAGGATTTGTTGTTTCTGGAGTATTTGGATTTTGGCTTTTAATTTCTATAATAAAGTCTGGATTTTTTTAATAAATAGTTAATAAAGTTATAAAATGGTTGAAACACTCATAGTTATAGTGTATAAATATATACAATATAATAATTCGAAAAGTGAATAGTTTAAAAGAGGTAGAGGCGCGAGCAATCAATAGTACTAAGACAGAGTTAAGCAACGTAGAAGTGTTAGGAAAGGGATTATCGCCGAAGTTTCTAGTCAAAGCTTTGAGGCTAGATGCTGGGGTTGCACAGAATATGTGTAACACTGTCACAAGAAAATTTGTGGAGTGCTATCATCTTAGGGAATCATACTAGTAAGAATATGTTTATTTAACAGAGAAGTTTCGTACTATTAAGACCTTAGGTTGATTAAGCCTAAGGTCTTTTTTTATTAATAAATATAAAAGTATTTAGAGATAATAGTAATGAAAATAGGGCCTCTATAGATTAATTCACTAATATTTTAAGGGGGATTTCAAAATGAGAAACAGAACAAGATTTCAAGTTTTTTTAGCAGTTTTTATTATGACAATGCTATGTTCAACTTTAGTTTTTGCAACTGAAGATATTGCGGCGGTAAACTCAGCTAAATTTGGCTTATGGACGGTTTTACCACCATTAGTTTCAATAGTGCTAGCTTTCATAACAAAGAATGTTATAGTTTCACTATTCATAGGTACAATGACAGGATGCGTAATGTTACAACTAAACGGATTTAACGTAATTCAAGCGTTAACTCAAGGATTTATAGATTTTACTTATAGAGCTTTAAACTCTTTAGCGGATCCATGGAATGCAGGTATTATCCTTCAAGTTTTAGTTATAGGAGGAGTTATTCACTTAGTAGCTAAAATGGGAGGAGCTAAGGCGATAGCTGAAGCTTTAGCAAGAAAAGCTAAGACAGTTAAAAGTGCACAGCTTACAACTTGGCTTTTAGGGTTAGCAGTTTTCTTTGATGATTATGCAAATTCATTAATAGTTGGTCCTATAATGAGACCAGTTACAGATAAATTAGGTGTTTCAAGAGAAAAATTAGCTTTTGTTATAGATGCTACTGCAGCTCCAATAGCGGGGTTAGCAATAATATCAACTTGGATAGGATTAGAGGTTGGATTAATAGGAGATGCGCTTCAAAGTGTTGGAATAGAAGCAGATGGATTTGGAGTTTTCTTAGAAACTATACCTTATAGATTTTATAACATATTAATCTTAGCTTTTGTTGTTATATCAGCAATTACTTTAAGAGAGTTTGGCCCAATGCTTAAAGCTGAGAGAAGAGCTAGAAAAGGTGAAGTATTACCAGTTACAGAAACAGCAACAGATAGTGAAGATTTAGAACCAATAGAGGGAATCAAGTTAAGTGTATGGAATGCAATAATTCCAATAGGTGTTTTAATAGGCTCATCATTAATTGGATTTTATTACAGTGGATGGGTAACTGTAATGGGTGGAGAAGATTTGGCAATAATAGAGATGATGAATAACTCTCCACTAAGCTTTGCAAGCATACAGGCTGCTTTCTCAAATGCTGATGCTTCAATAGTTTTATTCCAATCAGCATTATTAGCTACAATAGTTGCTTTAGCCTTAGGTGTAGGTAGAAAAATATTTACTATATCAGAAGGTATAGGAATATGGGTTGAAGGAATGAAAGGTCTTTTAATAACAGGAGTAATTCTTATATTAGCTTGGTCATTAAGTTCCGTAATAAAAGAGTTAGGAACTGCTGCTTATTTAGTTGGAGTATTATCAGATACAATACCAGCATTCTTGTTACCAGCTATTATATTTATACTTGGTTCAGTAATTGCTTTTGCAACAGGTACAGCTTATGGAACAATGGGAATATTAATGCCTTTAGCAATCCCATTAGCATTTGCTATAAATCCAGATTGGCAGTTTGTAATAGTTAGTACATCAGCAGTTTTAACAGGAGCAATATTTGGAGATCATTGCTCTCCAATATCAGATACAACAATCCTTTCTTCAACTGGAGCAGGCTGTGACCACATAGAACACGTTAGAACTCAGATATGGTATGCGTTATTTGTTGGAGCTATAACAGTAGTATTTGGATATATTCCAGCAGGGTTAGGATTAAGCTTTTGGGTAGTATTACCAATATCTTTAATAGCTTTATTTATACTAACTATGATATTCGGTAAAAAAGTAGAAGAGCCAGCGGCTAATAATTAATATAAATAAAAAAGAGAAGAATCTAATTCTTCTCTTTTTTTTATGCTTCTTTGGTCTTTTTATAAGGATATACAAGTCTGTTGACTAAAATACCTATTATAACTCCAATGAACGTATCTATAATTCTATTGAAGGCATAATTATATGAGCCAACTCCCTTTAGACTTGTCATAATTGCAAAGACAACAATACAAGCACTATTTACGGCTCCTTTGCATTTAAATAAAATACAAAAGTATATTGCCACTGTTGTTCCTAAAGCTGTTAAGAAAGCGTAAGTAAGAAAATGATCTAAATTCAATATGTTAAAGATAGCAGTTAAGGTTAAACCTACAATGGCACCAATAGAAGTACCAAGCATTCTGTTCTTTCCCATCTTATAAGAATTTTCAACAGTATCTTGCATACACATCATAGCAGCTATACAAGCAAAGAAGGCACTAGAGCGACCTAAAAGCTCAAAGGTTATTATACAAATAAAAACTGCCAATGAGGTTTTTAGATTTCTAGCTCCTATAGTTTGCAGGCTAAAGTTGAACAAATATTTCACCCCTAAATCATATAGTGTTATGCTAAATTATATTATTTTTTCTTCTTATTTTCAAAGTTTTCTATGTCTTTTTTTATATCATCTTTAACTTCTTTTTCAAGTCTTAGGATTTTCTCTTCTATGTTTTCTATGTCTTTCATAACTTTTTTTTCATACTTATATATGTAATTATTTATTAGAAGAGCAATTATTATACCTATAAATGTGTCTATAACTCTATCGAATGCATATACATAAGGTGTTTTTCCATGTAGATTAGTCATTATAGCTATTAATACTATACAGGCAATTACAACAGAACTATTTTTTTTAAGAAGATTAAGTAGATAAATTGTTAATATAATTCCTAACCCTGTTATAGTTCCTTGAAAATTGGTAAGTTTAAATGATATAGCTATGAATGTTAAAGATATACCAACGCAGGCTCCTGTTATAGTTCCAATCATTCTATCTTTTCCGATTTTCATAGAGCTTTCAACGGTATCTTTCATACATATTACAGCGGCTATACATGCATAAAATGGATAGGGTCTACCAATTAGTTCAAAGACAACTATACAAAGTGTAACAGCTAAAGCTGTCTTTAGATTTCTTGCACCTATTTTAGGCAAGGTTAATCCTTTCATGAATTAAGACCTCCTAACGATTTGTGATATTGAACCAATATAGATAGTATATAATATTTTCATATTATTACAAATAACAAGAAATATAGAATATAGGAGAATTTAAAGCTAAAAACGATTGACAGTACAGTTAATCTAATCTTATAATTTAAATTAAGTAAATAAATGCTATGAAGAGAAGAGTAATGAAGTAGACTGTGTAAAAGAGAGCTGGGTTAGGTGAAAGCCAGAGACGGAAAACTTTATGAAGATGGACTTGGAGCAGACTTTTTGAGGAATTTAATCTTAGAGAAGTACGGTAGCAACCGTTATATTGCAGAGTAATAAAATAAGTTTTTGCTTAGGAGTTACTTACTGAGATATTTATGGAGACATAAATGTGAAATAGAGTGGTATCGCGTAAATTAACGCCTCTATGGGAATTCCCATAGGGGCTTTTTATATTTAAAATATTGGAAACAATAGTAGTAATAGAAAGAGGAGGAAGAAAAGAATGTGTAAAAAACCATATTACATCACAACACCTATTTATTACCCATCAACTAACCTACATATAGGTAATACTTATACTACTGTAGCAGCTGATGCTATAGCTAGATTCAAAAGACTTACAGGACATGAGGTAATGTTCTTAACAGGAACAGACGAGCATGGTCAAAAAATAGAGAGAATAGCTAATGAAAAAGGTATTACTCCAAAAGAGCACGTAGATGAAATAGTTGCTGGAATAAAAGACCTTTGGGGAATGATGAACATAAGCTATGATAAATTCATAAGAACAACTGATGATTATCATGTAAAAGCTGTTCAAGAGATTTTTAAGAAATTATATGACCAAGGAGATATCTATAAAGATTCATACGAAGGTTTATATTGTACTCCATGTGAGTCATTCTGGACAGAAACTCAATTAGTGAATGGAAACTGTCCTGATTGTGGAAGACCAGTAGAGAAAGCTAAGGAAGAAGCTTACTTCTTCAAGATGAGCAAATATGCTGATAGATTAATTCAATATATAGAAGAGCATCCAGATTTCATTCAACCAGAATCAAGAAAGAATGAAATGTTAAATAACTTCTTAAGACCAGGTCTACAAGATCTTTGTGTTTCAAGAACAAGCTTCACTTGGGGAATTCCTGTAAGCTTTGATGAGAAGCATGTTATCTATGTTTGGATAGATGCATTATCAAACTACATCACTGCTTTAGGATATGGTCAAGAGAACCAAGAATTATACAAAAAGTTCTGGCCAGCTGATGTTCACTTAATAGGAAAAGACATTTTAAGATTCCACACAATTTACTGGCCAATAATGTTAATGGCTTTAGGTTTAGAATTACCTAAGCAAGTATTTGGCCATGGATGGTTACTTGTTGATGGAGGAAAAATGTCAAAATCAAAAGGTAACGTTGTTGATCCAGTAGTTTTAGTTAATATGTTTGGAGCAGATGCTGTAAGATACTATTTATTAAGAGAGATACCATTTGGTTCAGATGGATTATTCAACAATGAAATATTCATAAAGAAAGTAAATACAGACTTAGCTAACGATTTAGGTAACCTTTTATCAAGATCAGTAGCTATGGTTGAGAAATACTTCGATGGAGTTATTCAAGCACCAACTTGTAAAGAAGCTATAGATGATGAGTTAATAAACTTAGCTTTAGCTACTCCAGGAAAAGTAGAAGCTAGCATAGACGCTTTAAAAATCCCAGAAGCTTTAGAGAGTATTTGGACTTTAATAAGCAGAGCTAACAAATATATAGATGAAACAACTCCATGGATACTTGCTAAGGATGAAGAGAAAAAAGCAAGATTAGGTACAGTTTTATATAACTTACTTGAGACATTAAGATTTGTTTCAGTTATGATTTCACCATTCTTAACAGAAACAAGTGCAAAAATGAATGCTCAATTAAACACTAAAGTTACAACTTGGGAAAGTTTAAAAGAGTTCAACGGAACTGTTGCTGGAGATAAAGTTGTTAAAGGTGATGCTATGTTCCCAAGAATAGATGTTGAGGAAAAATTAGCTGAACTAGAAGCTTTAAAACCAGCTCCAGTTAAGCCAGCTAACGAAGAGTTAGTTAAGAACCCAATAAAAGAAGAAATAACTATAGATGACTTTGACAAGATTGATTTAAGAGTAGTTAAAGTTTTAGAGTGTGAGCCAGTTAAAAAAGCTAAGAAGTTATTAAAACTTAAAGTTGATTTGGGTGGAGAAGAAAGACAGGTTATTTCAGGAATAGCTATGCACTACAAACCAGAAGAGTTAGTTGGAAAGTATGTAGTATTAGTAGCTAACTTAAAGCCAGTTAAATTAAGAGGAGAATTATCACAAGGTATGATACTTGCAGCAGCACCAGCTGATGATTCAGAACTAGTATTAGTTAACCCGGGTGAAATGTTAACTGGAAGTCAAGTAAGATAATTTTAAAGTTTTATAGTGAATCTATAAAGTATGTTGAGAGTATTTTATATATTAGCAACATGCTTATAGATTTACTTAAATAAATTTTTAAGTTTATAACATATGTTATAAAAAGACTCTTATATTCAAACATAATTAAGTTTTGGAATATGGGAGTTTTTTTATAGCATATGCTATGGATAGAAGGATTTTAAGGGGGCTAGTGAGTTGAAAGTTGTTATAGGTAATGCGTGGCCTTATGCCAATGGATCTTTACATATAGGTAGAGTATCCTCTTGGATGGCAGGTGATATTTTAGCAAGATACCATAGAGCGAAGGGTGATGAAGTAGTTTTTATTTCAGGTTCAGATTGTCATGGTGCACCAATTTTAAATAAGGCTAAGGAGCTTGATAAGTCTCCAGAAGAGGTTATAAATAAATATCATAGAGAATTTGTTAGATGTTTTAATAAGCTTGGATTTTCTTTTGATATTTTTACTAGAACGGATACTGAGTATCATGAAAAATCAGTTCAAAATATTATAAAAGAGCTTTACGACAAAGAATTTATTTATGAAAAGGAAACTGAGGAGTTTTACTGCTCAAAATGTTCTGATAACTTAGATGAATTTGGGGTTAGGGATGGTCTATGTAAAGAGTGTGGAACTAAGGTTGAAGTTAAGAAATCAAACAACCTATTTTTCAAGTTATCATACTTTCAAAATCATATTCAAAAGATTGTTGATGAGGAACAGGGATGGAGAGATAATGCTCTTAAAATAACTGAAAGATACTTAGAGGGTGGATTAAGAGATAAGATTTTAACTAGAGAAATAGATTGGGGAATTGAAGTTCCTATAGAAGGATTTAATGATAAGCGAGTCTATGTTTGGATAGATGCTCTTTTAGCATATGTAACATCATCCAAGAAATTTATAGAGGAAAGAAATGAAGACTTATATAGCTATTGGAATGAGGAAAATAGTAGAGTTTACTTAGTTCATGGTAAAGAGAATATACCTTTCCATACAACGATGTTTCCTGCGATGTTGGCTGGTATTGGAATAGATAAATGTAATATAAGAATAGTTTCCTCTCAGTATTTAACATTAGAAGGAAAGACATTTTCAACTAATAGAAATTGGGCAATTTGGGTTCCTTATATTATTGAGAGATATAATATAGATTCCATTAGATATTATTTGATAAGTAGAGGGGCTGAAATTAAGAATTCAGACTTTACATGGAGAGATTTTATAAATGCTAATAATAATGAGCTTTTGGGGGAGTTTGGAAACTTTATAAATAGAATATTAGTATTTATAAAGAAGCATTTTAATGGCAATATTACTGGATATGCATTGCCTCTTCAATGGAAAAACTTAATTAGAAGAGCTTATGCTTCTATTGGAAATAAGTTTGAAAATGGAGAATTTAGAAGTGGAATAAGTGAAGTTTTTTCTCTTATAAAACAAGGGAATGACCTTTTCGACAGGAATAAGCCTTGGGTATTAATAAATAGCAATTCAGAAAAATGTAAGGAAATTATTTATATATGTTCTCAAATTGTTATAGCAGTTTCTGACTTAATGAATCCAATAATACCTTTTACTTGTGATAAGATAAGGAGATTTTTGGAGTTGAAAGAGACTAAGTGGTGTTTTGATGAAGAAAAGAATATAAAAGTTAAGAATGTGGAATTTCTATTCGATAAGCTAGATAGGAAGCTAGCAATAGATGAATTTAATAGATTAAAAAATAAAAAGATATAAAATTAAATTAAGCCTTGCTTCTAATCGTTAGAAACAAGGCTTAATTTACATCTTAAGGTTTAAGGTTAGGAATTATTATATAGAAATTTTAAATTGATTAAACTTAATAGCCCTTGACATTTGCGTAAGGGGGACAAACCGTTCAAGGGCTATTTAAGGGGTAAAATTAAATTAGTGTTTTAGCTACGTTACAATTATTATATTAATCTCCTTATGTGGCATTTATGTGTCAAAAAGTGTACAAAAATATTAACATTTTATTTAAAATAAGTTTCTTTTTAAAGCAGCAATATCTTTAATAGTAATAGTATCTCTTGAAAATTCTATTAAGCCAGCATCTCTCATTTTCATAAGTTCTCTAGATAAAGATGGTCTTTGGATACCAAGCTTATCTGCCCAGTCTTTTCTTGAAAAATCAAGCTTTATAGTTAAAGATTTTTCTTTGTTATATTTTTGTAGAAGATAATGGCAAATCATTTCCCTTATAGACTTCATTGTAACTTGTTTAAGTTTAGAACTAAGATTTAATGCTTTGTTTGAAAGTATTCTAAGTAATTCTCTTAAAAAACTTTCATTAGTTGAACAAAGTTTATATATGTAATCTTTATTTATATGTAAAACGGTACTTTCTTCTTTAGAGACAACTGACATAGGATAAGAATTTCTATCGCCAAACAGAAGGTTTTCTCCAAAAACATTTCCTCGCTTTAAAGTTGCAACAACCAATAGATTTCCACTAGGATCTAACTTTTGAATTTCTATAACTCCATCTATTATTACGCTTAAAAAATTACAATACTCACCTTCTGAAAATAATAAATCTTCTTTTGAATATGATTTTACTGAAGTAAAACTAGAAGTAAGCAATAAGTTTAAATCTTCATTAGTAAAATTAGAAAATAATCTACATTCTTTTAAAGCAGTTAATTCTTTAAAGTTCATTTTATCACCCACCTTTTTAAAATAAGTAGTATTATATTATTATGAATATATAATAGTTTACACTATTTTAAGCAAAACTTAATAGATAGGAGTGGAAAAAAAGTGAAGATTTATCTTATAGGAGCTTTAATTGGAGCCATAATAGGTTACATAACAAACTGGTTAGCTATAAAAATGTTATTTAGACCAAGAGAAGCTAAATACATATTTGGAATGAAGGTTCCTTTTACACCAGGGCTAATACCAAAAGAAAAAAGTAGAATAGCAAATAAAGTTGGTGAAACTGTAGGAACTCATTTATTAAATTCAGATAGCTTAAGTAAAGCTCTAAAAAATGATAGAGTAAAAACAAAATTTGATGCAATTGCAAAGGAAAAAATAAGATCTATAATTGAAAGTGATTCAACAATAGAGGCTAGTTTAAAAAAGCTTTTAGGAGAAGGCTATTATTCAGTTAAAGAAGATACAATTAGTAGTATAAGCAATGCTATATTAACTTCAATTCAAGATGAGAATTTTAAGAACAAAGTTAAATTTCAAATTGTTGAAGTAATAAAAGAGCAATTAAATAAAAAGCCAGAGAAGATAACTGAGTTCATAAATAGCGAGAGATTTAAAGAAATAATAAAAGAAGCTTTATCTGAAGAAAAAACAAGTAAAGCGATAGAAAAAGTTATTTTAAAGGAATTAAAGTCTCTAGAAGTTGATGAGAGAAGTGTTGGTGAAATTATCCCAGAAAAACTTAAGCCTTGTATAGAAGAGTATATAAAATCTCAAAAGGATACTCTTGCAGAAATAATAAGAAGACTTGTTAGGGATGAGGAAGTTTCTTATAAAATTAAGGCTGCAATTAATGAAAACATACCTTCAATAGTATCAATGTTTTTAAATGGAGATGTTATTTATGGCAAAGTTGTTTCTTTAATTGATAATGCTTTAGAAAAAGATGAAAATAAAGAATATTTATGTGATGCGGCATTAGTATTTGTTAACGAAAGCATGAAGAAAAAGGTCAGTGATATTACTAATAATATTGGAGAAGAGAAGCTTCAAGTTATATCAGAATCATTAGGTGGAAGAATTTCTAGTAAAGTATTTGGAGAAGAAAATACTAATATATTAATTGATAAAATAAATGTTAAATTTTCTGAGTTTAATAGTTATGATGAAATTCTTAAAAAGCTCTTTGGAGAGTATGAAAGTACCTTAATAATGAACATAGATTTAACGATTTCAAGGTTTGTTAACGACTCAAGATTAATTTATCAAATAAATGAAGTAATTGAAAAGGTATTTGATAAATTTTTACAAAATACCTTAAAAGATATATGTTATAATAGACAAAAACTAGAAGATAATATTACTGGTGTTTTAGATAATCTGTATAATGATTTTGTAGATAATAAGTCATCTAAAGTACTTGAAATTGTAGATATTTCTTCAATAGTTGAGGAGCAGATTAATGCTTTTGAAGTTGATTATGCAGAGGAAATAATCTTAGGTATAGCAAACAAAGAACTTAAAGCCATAACTTGGCTTGGGGCCTTACTAGGTGGAGTTTTAGGAATACTTTCACCACTTTTATCTACAATGTATATGTAAAGTTCAAAGGAGAAAATTATGAAATATAGAATATTTGATACGCATGCACACTACGATTCAAAGGATTTTGATGAAGATAGGGAAGCAGTAATAAAAGAACTAAAAGAAAATGGAGTTGTTGGAGTTTTAAACTGTGGTTCTGACCTTTATGGATTGAGAAAATCAGTAGAACTTTCAAGAGATTTTGATATATTTTATGCAGCAGTTGGAATACATCCAGAAAATGCAGATGAGTTTAATAATGAAGTAATAAAAGAAATAAAAGATTATGTTAAAGAAGAAAAAGTTAAAGCAATAGGTGAAATAGGCTTAGATTACTATTGGGAAGAAAATCCACCAAGGGAAGTACAAAAAGAAGTCTTTAGAGCACAAATGAAGCTTGCTGAAGAACTAAATTTACCAGTAATAATTCATGATAGAGATGCTCATGGAGATACTTTAGAAATCATGAAGGAGTTCCCTAATGTAACTGGTGTTGTACATTGTTTCTCAGGTTCAGTTGAGTTTGCTAAAGAGTGCATAAAACTAGGATATTACATTGGATTTACTGGTGTTTTAACATTTAAAAATGCAAAGAAACTAGTTGAGGTTTGCAAAGAGATACCATCAGATAGAATGCTTGTTGAAACTGATTGTCCATTTATGGCTCCAGTTCCTCTAAGAGGAAAAAGGAATAAGTCAGATTATATAGAATATATAATAGACAAGATGAGTGAGATTAGAGGGATTTCAGGGGAAGAAATGAATGAGATTCTTTTAAACAATAAAAATAGCTTATTTAAAATCAAATAGAAAGTCACGTAACAAAGGATAAATAATAGTCATAATAAATAAAGTACACTAATATACTATAGTGTACTTTTTTACACATAAATCAACCATTTTTTTGTCCAATCCCTGTATAAGCAGAGGTCGATTATTTATTATAATTTACAACTAAAAGTATAAAAAACTAGAGTCAGAAAATTTGACATACTTGAAAAGGTAATATATAATGTCGAAATGACTCTTGCCTAAAAGGGGGAAGTTACATGAAAAATTTATTTAAGGCATTGAAAGAGAAGGTTGCCTCGAAAAACAGCAAAATTATATTAGGTGTATTTAGCGTAGTTTTAGTATGCTTCGCAATCATTGGTGCAACAGCACATAAGAATATAATTATAGATTTAGACGGAAATAAAATTGAGGTTGCCACATTTAAAGGTAATGTACAAGCAGTTTTAGATCAAGAAGAAATTTATTTATCAGATAAGGATAAAATAGAACCTAGCTTAACAAGCGAAGTTTCTGATAATGATGTTATAAGCATCAAAAAAGCAGTTCCAGTGGAAGTGATGGTTGATGGAAAAGAAATGAAGATAGATTCTGCAGAGGATTCAGTAAAGGATATGCTGGCTAAAGAAGGAGTAACTCTAAATGAGTTAGATAAAATAGAACCTTCAGTTGATACAGAACTATCTAAGGATTTAAAGATTAAAATTACAAGAGTTGAAGAGAAAACAATAGTTGAAAAGGAACCAATTGAATTTGAAACTGTGGTTAAAGAAGACGACACATTAAAGAAAGGTGTTGAAAAGACTACACAAGAAGGTACTAATGGAGAAAAAGAAATAACTATTAAATTAGTTATGGAAGATGGAAAAGAAGTAGCTAGAGAAGTAGTTGAGTCTAAGGTTGTTACAGAACCTGTTAACCAAATTGTAGCAAAGGGAACTAAGGAAGAATTAGTTCTATCAAGAGGAAGCGATAATATAAATTACAAAAAGAAAATGGTGGTTGAAGCTACAGCCTATGCAGGAGATACAATCACTGCAACTGGTACAGTACCAAGAAGAGATCCAAATGGGTTAAGCACAATAGCAGTTGACCCTAACGTAATACCATTAGGAACTAAGGTTTACGTAGAAGGATATGGTTATGCAGTAGCTGAAGACACTGGTGGAGCTATTAAGAGTAATATTATAGATTTATTCTTAAACTCAAAATCTGAATGTCGTAGCTGGGGAAGAAGAAACGTTAATCTGTATGTTATAGCGTACCCTGGTGAATGGTAATATTTAAAGAGGGACTCTAAAAGAGAAAAATCTTTTAGAGCCCTCTATTTCTTTTTGAGAGTAAAACAGTAAGAATTTAAGCAGTTTGTTGACAGTTAAATAAGATATAGGTAAATTAAATATAGTACATATAATAAGAAAGGGAGTTTTAACCTTGATTAAAGAAGTTATCGTAGTTGAAGGTAGAGATGACATAACAGCAGTTAAGAAAGCAGTTGATGCTGAGATGATAGCTGTTGGTGGATTCGGAATAAATGCAAAAGTTATAGAGAGAATAAAAGAGGCTCAAAAAAGAAAGGGGGTTATAGTACTTACTGATCCTGACTTTGCTGGAGAGAAGATAAGAGCTATAATTTCAAAAAGAGTTGAAGGTGTTAAGCATGCTTACATAGGAAGAGCTGAGGGAACAAGAGCTAAGGACGGAAATATAGGTGTTGAAAATGCTTGCCCAGAGGCCATAATAAGAGCTTTAGAAAGTGCAAAAATAACTCTAGAAGAAAAAAGAGAAGAGTTCACAATACAGGATTTGATATACTTTGGATTATCAGCTGATCCAAAGGCTAAAGTTAGAAGAGAGTTACTTGGAAAAGAATTAAGAATTGGTTATGGTAATGCAAACCAAGTTCTTTCAAGATTAAACAACTATGGCATAACAAAAGAAGAATTTGTTAATGCTATAGAAAAGATAGAAAAGATGATATAGGAGAGTAGTGAATGGATATAAACGAGATAAAAGATATTAAAACAAAGGAGCTTGTACAAAAGTATAATTTTAGATTTTCAAAAAGTTTAGGACAAAACTTCTTAATTGATGATTCTGTACCAAGAGATATAGTTAATGGTGCGGATGTTAATGGAGAAGACTTAGTAATAGAAATTGGACCAGGGGTTGGAACACTTACTGTGCAATTACTTAAAAGAGCTAAGAGGGTTGTTGCTATAGAGTTAGATAGTTCATTAATTCCAATATTAACAGCAGAACTTGGAGATAATCAAAATTTCCAACTAATACATAATGATGCTTTAAAAGTTGATTTCAATGAAATCATAGGAGATGAAAAAAGCGTTAAGCTAGTTGCTAACTTACCATACTACGTAACAACTCCTATAATAGTAAATCTATTAAAGGGTGGATATAACTTCAAATCATTAACTATAATGATTCAAAAAGAAGTAGCTGAGAGAATGAATGCAGAGCCAAACTGCAAAGATTATGGTGCATTATCAATACTAGTTCAATATTACTGCAATACTGAAATAGTTAGAAAAGTACCACCATCATGCTTTATACCAAGACCAAAGGTTGATTCTATAGTTATAAGACTAGAAAAATTAGAAGAGCCAAGCGTTAAGGTTAATAATGAAAAGTTATTCTTTGAGATTGTTAGACATTCATTTAATATGAGAAGAAAAACTTTATGGAATGCAACTAAGAATGTAAAGCTTGATAAAGAGCTTATGGCAAAGGCATATGAAGAGGCAGGAATAGATCCAAAGAGAAGAGGAGAAACTTTAAGTTTGGCTGAGTTTGGAGCTCTTTCAGATGCAATAGACAAATATATGAATAAGTAGAAATGTTGAGAGAATAAGAATTTTTAAATTTTTATTCTCTTTTTTTTTATTCTTTCATATACTGTAGAGAATAAAATTATATTGGAGGGACCAGAGAATTGGCACATAATAAATCATATAGAAGTTTTATAATTTTACAAGAAGATGAAAAAGGACATTCTATGGCTTCAGATAAGCCGTTAACTGGATATGCCAAAATAGAAACTAAAAATGATAAGTGTAGGGTTTCTTTTTATGCTCAAAATTTAAAAAAGGAATATAAAGACTGTTGCATGATTCTTATATGCAATAAAAAAGACTTTAAAAAGAATATAAATCTTGGTCCAATGAACATAAGTCAACATGGAAAAGCTGAAATGAATATAGAATACGATTCTATCAACATAGGTGATTTAAACATATCTTATGACAAAATAGTAGGAGCTGCAATTGGAAAAGAGATTAATGGTAGAACAGTATTCTTTATGTGTGGATTTTTAAATAGTCAAATGCCTAAGGACAATTGGAAAAATTATGAGATGAAGAAGATTAATGCAGGTGAAAAGAGCGATAAGACTGTTAAAGAGTACAAATATAAAAAGGATGAAGAGGATAAAAAGGTAGATAAGAAAAATAAAGAAGAAAAAAAATCAGAAAAGAAAAAAGATTATAATGAAAGTAAATATTATGATGATAAGTATTCAGATGAAAAGGTTGATAAAGAGGAAATAGAAAAAGAAGTTCCTAAGAAGGAAAAAATAGAGTGTGAGGTAGAAAGTAAGCATTATGATAGAGATGACCATGATTATTATATGAGAGAGAAAGATAGTCATGAAAATAAAGAGGAAGTTAAGAGAGATTTAAAGGCAATAGAAAGCCTTGAGAGAACTTCAGATACTTACGTTGGTGATTCATATGAATTAGAAAGCAGATTCAATAGGTATGAGAAGAGTATAGAAGAGAATAAGTTGAGATCTAAGAAGAAAATGATGGAAGATACTTATGAAGTTGATTTTGATAGTCCTATAGGTGAAGTTTTAGTTGGAGCCTTAGAAGGATGTGAGAAGGTATGCGGATTTGCTGAAGATATTAAGAGATGTGCGTGGTACAAAGTTAATATAGATAGCTTTGATGATATGTGTAATATGTCTAATTATAATAAGTATGCAATGATGTATTATCCTATGATAAATTATTATCCTTATATTAACAAATCAGGCCACTTCTTCTTTGGAATAAAGTGTGATAAGAATGGAGAAATAAAATACATGCTATATGCTATTCCGGGAACTAAGGGGAGAAAAGATCAACCTTATGGAGGAAGAACAGGGTTTGTTACTTGGGATAAACATGGAGATGAAGGAAATGGCTATTGGATAATGTTCTATGACTTCGAAAATTCATCTGTAGTTATTCCTATGAAATAGAGTGACTTTAGAAAACTGTTTATATAGACCTTAATCTATATAAACAGTTTTTTATTTATGCAATTTATATAATAGGGTAATTTTTGTAAAGGAGATGAATATATTTTAATATAGACTTTAACTTAATGAGGGAAGAGAGGTGGAACTATTGAATAAAAAGCAATTTGGAATAACCTTAATATTAATTCTTCTTATGTTAATATTGGTTACAGGAGAAAATATGTTTAATAGTAACTTAGAAAAAGTTGCTTTAATAAACAATAATATTGAAGGGCTAAATACTTATACAGCTTTAGATGGAATATTAACTTACAAACTGCCTGATAGTTGGGATGTTGAGGAGAAAAAGTATCCAGGAAATTATATTATTTATGATAACAATTTTACAAGTGATAGTATGGGTATTTGGGGATATGTTCAAATATTAAATGTAGATGAAGAGTTAGCAAATATAATTAATAAGGATAAAGAAAAAATAGTTCAAGATAAAATAAGTGAATATAAAGTTGTGGATGAAAATATAGATGGAGAAGTAGTGAAAAAGGTAGTCTTTAAAGAAAAAAATGATAAGGGACTTACGTATATAAACACAGTTTACTACAAGCAAATAGGTGAAGATAAAGTAGCAAAGGTTTTATTTAATGCTAGTGAAGAAAGAGAGAAAGAGGATTATTCTATTATTTATAAAACTATAGTTGATAGCTTAATTGACAATGATTAGAAAATTTGATTTGATTTTGTATAAGTATTATAATTAATTTTAAAAGAGAAGCATAAAGCATGCTTCTCTTTTAAATTTACAAATAAATATGGAGGAGTTTATGAGGATTGTTTTAGGGGAGATTTTTGGCTTGAAGATTTATAGCTATGGATTTATGATAGGAATAGGCATAATTTGTGCCGTACTATTATTTATGAACAGAGCTACCAAAAGGGGTTATAATGAAGATAAGCTATTTAATGCAACAATATTAACTGTAATCTCTGGAATACTTGGGGGAAAGATACTTTATATAATTACGGAATGGAAGATGGTAATTGAAGACCCTAGTATTATATTTAGAGATTTTGGAAATGGATTTGTTATTTATGGAGCAATACTTGGAGGCGCTTTAGCTATAGCTTTATATTGCCTTAAAAACAAATGGAGTGTATTAGAAATTGGAGACCTAATTATACCAGGCGTAGCTTTGGCACAAGGTTTTGGTAGAATAGGATGCTTTCTTGCAGGATGCTGTTATGGAGCAGAGACTACAAGTGCTATAGGTATAGTTTTTCCAGAAGGGTCATTAGCACCAGCTGGTGTACCATTATATCCAACACAAATTTTCTCATCAGTTTTTGATTTTGCATTAGCATTATTTTTACTATGGTATGGTAATAAAAACAAAGGAAAAGGAAAAACTCTTAGCATGTATATGATTTTATACAGCATAGGAAGATTCTTTGTTGAATTTTTACGTAATGATCCTAGAGGTAATGTTGGAATGTTATCAACATCTCAATTTATATCAATATTTATATTAATAGGAGGTATTTTACTATATAATATAAATAAAATAAAAGGGAGAAAAGAAACAAGTGAAAAATAAAAAATTGATTTTAGTAACATTGATTGTAATTTTAGGTTTAGCCATTGTTGGATGTTTTGCTCAAGATATTAAGAATAAGATTTGGGGAAATAAGAATACTGATTTTGAGTATATAAAAGAAAATAAAGCAGATAAAATTGTTATTCAAAGTACGAGAGACCCTGGATTTAGATTCTTAGTTAAAGAAAAAATGGTAATAGACAATATATACAAAATGTTATCAGATGCAGAGGTAGTTAATAAGAAAACAGATTTACCTCCAGACTATATATTTGAAATCCATGTTGGTGATGAAGTAAAAACTTTTTATTATGTAACTGGAGTTAAGAATAGTGGAGAAGGTAATTTCTATGATGATAATCATTTCTATAGAATATCAAAAAGACTTGATAACTATTTAATGCAGAACATGCAGGTAATAAGAAAACCTAGAGAGTTTGATAAAATATACTATGATTCAATATTAAAAGTTTTAGAACAAGATAAAGATGATTTAAATAAGGATAATTTAAAAGTTGGTATCGATATACTTGGTGATAGGGATTGTACAAGATACATGTTATCAACAGATATTGAAGATTTCCAGAAACAAATGAAAGAAATAATACCAAATGCTTCAATAATGAACCATAATAGGGATGATTTTGATATAATAATTACTGTAAGAAATTATGGTTATACTTCTACTATGTTTAGAACTGTTATAACTATAGAGAATAAAGTAACTCATTCAGAAAAGAAATTCTATGTAGATGGGGAGTACAAAAACTCTTGGGACATTAAAGTTTACGACAGCTGGAAGGATGTTCAAAAGGAATGGGATAGTTAAACGAATGGAGGAATTTTGTTATGGGAAGTTGTGCAAGTTGCGCAAATAAGGATAAATGTAGTTCAGCTAGCAAGGATGGAGGATGCAGTTCATCTGTACCTGCAAAATTAGGAACTAACTATGGAAATATTAAAAATGTTATTGGCGTTATAAGTGGTAAAGGTGGAGTTGGTAAATCAACTGTTACTGGTATATTAGCTACTCAATTAGCTAAAAAAGGCTACAAGGTTGGAGTCTTAGATGCTGATATAACTGGACCATCAATGCCAAGATTTTTTGGAATAAATGAAAAAAGAGCTGAAATGATTGCTATGGATAGCGAAGGAAAACAGGTTAAATTTGTTCCAGTTGAAACTAAATTAGGAATAAAGGTTATTTCAATGAACCTACTTATGGAAGTTGAAGATGATCCTGTAATTTGGAGAGGTCCAATGGTTACAGGAGTATTAAACCAAATGTTTAGAGATACTTCTTGGGAAGAATTAGATTACTTATTAATAGATATGCCACCAGGAACAAGTGACATAACATTAACAGTAATGCAGACATTCCCTATAAAAGAATTAGTAATAGTTTCAACACCTCAAGATATGGTTTCAATGATAGTTAAGAAGCTTGTAACTATGGCTCACAAAATGAACGTAGATGTAAGAGGAGTAGTTGAAAATATGGCTTACATAGAGTGTGAGTGTGGTAAGAAGATGAAAGTATTCAGCAAAAAGTCTTCAGAAGAGCATGCTGAGTATTTAGGGCTTCCATTAATCGGAGAGTTACCAATAAACTTAGACTTAACAGAGGCTTTAGAAGAGGGAAGAGCAGAAGAATATGTTGCTGATAACCCACTGTATTCATTAATATTTGAAGGATTATATTAAGATAATATAAGAAGGTATGACTTATTTAAGTCATACCTTTAATTTTTTCTATTTTTAGAGAACTATATTTTATAATTTAAGAGAAAATATTGGTATTAAGACTTACATAGAATAAAGAAATTAGAGAATACTATTAATGTTAATTTAATTTTGAGGAGGAAATAGCAATGAAAGCAGCAGTAGATAAAGATACTTGCATTGGATGTGGATTATGTCCATCAATAGCACCAGATGTATTTGATATGGATGATGATGGAAAAGCTCATGTAATAGTAGAGGAAGTTCCGGATAACAGTAAAGATGGAGCTAAAGAAGCTGAAACAAGTTGTCCAGTTGGAGCTATTTCAGTAGGGTAATAGAAAAAGATTCTAATAGATTTATATTCTATTAGAATCTTTTTTTTGTTTAATGAAAACCACTCGCTATGCGAGTGTGTTCAGATGAGCTTTAGCGATGTAATAAAAAACCTCCTTTTGTTAAAATGAAAATAGGTTCGCAGCCAATTTTCGTAACAAAGGGAGGTTTTTAAATGGATACAAACAGTTTAGCACATACAAAATGGAATTGTAAATATCATATAGTATTTGCACCAAAATACAGAAGGAAAGAAATATATGGAGAGAAAAAACAAGAGATAGGTAAGATATTAAGACAGCTTTGTGAATGGAAAGGAGTTAAGATAGTCGAAGCGCACGCTTGCGTAGACCATATACATATGCTTGTTGAAATACCACCAAAAATGAGTGTTTCAAGTTTCGTTGGATTTTTAAAAGGTAAGAGTAGTCTTATGATTTTTGAGAAGTTTTCAAATTTAAAATATAAATATGGAAATAGACATTTCTGGTGCAGAGGATTTTACGTTGATACTGTCGGAAAAAATAAGAAGGCAATTGAAGAATATATAAGAAATCAAGAACAAGAAGATATGATAGCTGATCAAATTAGTATAAAAGAATATATGGACCCTTTTAAGGGTAGCAAGTAAAGAAGTATGCGGCTGGCGGACCAATTTAAGCGTCTTAAGACGCAACGCAAGTAGCATGCCCTTATAGGGCTGAGGAAATACCACCAGCTAAGCTGGTGGATTTTTATTCATTATATAGATTAGCATATATTATTTTAAAAACCTCTAAAGCCTCTTTAATTTTAGGTTTTAATAAATGCTTTTTTTGTTCAAATTCTTCAAAACCTTCAGGTGTTAATGAATATACTTTTTGTATTTTTCTGTTAGGATCATCCCAAGCCCCAATTACAAAACCCTGCTTTTCTAATTTTTTTAGAAGTGGGTATATTCCTCCTGTACTTGGAATCCATAATCCGTTAGTATGTTCACCTATTTTTTGAGCTAAATCATTTCCATTAGTTGGCTTAACGCTTAAAATATATAAGGCATAGATAGGAAGAAGACCTTTAGTAAAAACTTGACCAACTGCCTCCTTTTCCTTCTGAACCTTTTTAAGCTTAGCTACTTGTTTTTTATATTCATCATAAAGGCGTTTTTCTTCAGCTTTTATAAAGTCATCATTGTACATAATTAAATTTCCTTTTGAATTGATACCCCTAACATTCCAGGACCAGCATGAACACCCATAGCAGCACCAATAGCTCTAACCTCAGATTTTACTAGGTTAGGATGATTTTCAACAGAAGCAAGTACTTGTCTAGCTTCCTCTTCAGCCATTCCATTAAGTACAGCTATACTACACTTTCCAGCATCAAGATATTCTAGTATTATATTAGTTATTTTCTTTAAAGATTGCTTTCTTCCTCTAGCTTTAGCAAAAGTACAGTAAGCACCATGCTCATCTACTGTGATTATTGGTTTTAGGTGAAGTAAGTCTCCAACTGTACCAGATACTTTTCCTATTCTTCCACCACGCTTTAAATACTCTAAAGTATTTAGCGTATAGAAGCCAGTAATTGATTCTCTAATGCTTGGAAGAGCTTCTATTATATATTCATAGCTTTTTCCTTCTTGAACAAGTTTAGCAGCTTCTAAAACTATAGAACCTAAAGGGTAACCAATTATTTTACTATCAAATAAGTATGATTTCATTGAAGTTCTTTCTTCAATTACTAATCTAGCAGCATTAAATGTTCCAGATAAAGCACTAGAAATAAATATTCCTATTATGTGAGTATATCCTTCTGCTTCTAGCTTGTCTAAAATTGAGTTTATATAATCTGGACTACATAATGAAGTTGTAGGAACTTCGTTATGTAAGTTTTTATAAACCTCTTCTGGTGTTATATCAAAAATGTCATTATATTCTCTATCTTTGTATATTATTTTTAAGGGTAGTACATTTATATTAAATTTTTTTATTTCATTTATAGTTAAGTCACAAGAACTGTCTGTTAATATAGCGATTTTTTGCAATTCATCTGCCTCCAATCAATTATCTTTAATTGAATTATATATCAATAGTGATAGCATTATCAATACTGATAATGGTATAAAGAGAAAACAATCTGTTAATAAAATATTAAAACAGATTGTTTTTCAAGAAAACGGTTTACTTATGAACTTAATTGAAGTTTAGATTGGAGTTTTTATCTACAATATGCCATATAGTATTACCTCTAGATAGTTTTAAAGGTGCTCCATCTTCAGTTAATAATTTAGTTTTACTATTCACATTGTCTTTGCTCCAATTAATTTTTTCTATCTTTCCATTGGTTAATATATATCCAGGACCTTCACCAACTAAATCTATATCTATATGTGTATTATCTGATTGAAGAGACATATCAGTAATTTGAACTACTATATTTTTAAATTTTAATGCTTCTCCTGTGTTTTTATCTGTAGCAAGTTTTCCATCCATATACTTTTCATAGAATCCATTTATGTATTTATATGAAGTTTTATAATAGTTGCTTAAATCCATACTTAGATTTGATGCATAGTTGTTTGAATCTAATAAAGCATTATCTAAAAAATCAAAATGACTTTCTTTTGAATATTGATAATTATTACTGATTATAAAGTTTCTCACATTTTCTGCAGATGTGTATAAGTTGTGAGGAGCTTTTCTAGCATTGTCTCTCCAAAAGGGCGCACCAGTTGAAATTTCATTTATACTATTTAAAGAATCATCGCTAGATATTGTGGCTAAAGCCTCAGCACTTCCACCACAATGAGCAAAAGGAAGTTCATGTTCTCTAGATAGGTCTATGAAATATGGGCGTACACTTCTAACAGGACCTATAACCTTAGGTGAGTTTTCATAAAATACTGCTAAGAATCTAGGGATACCTCCCTCAGCCATAGTTTCATATATTATATCTGCTTCTGAAAGACCACTTTGAGGTCTAGCATCTTTTGAGTTCTCTACTATACACATAAATGGAATATTCTCAATTGCTTCTGCTTCTAAAATTTGGCCTGTATATGGACTAAAAGTTTTTAAATCTTCATCTATATGATTAGATGTGGTTTCAATAGATTCAGCTTTTGTTAAGTCTATAGAGTCTATTTTTTTTAAGGTATCTACTTTTTCAGGTGCTTTCAAAGGCATTATTATGTTACCTATGAATAATCCAACTAACAAACTCATTACTAATTGTAAAGAAATGATTATTAATTTTTTCATTTAAAATCCTCCTGTGTATTAAAATACATATTGATTATTATGTGACATTATATGGAATTTTATTCATCATATGGAGAAGTAATTTATATATTTTTCTTAATGTCAACTGAAGAGAAATTGAACATAGGCTAAGAAAAAAGAGAAAAAACGGAGATAATAAGGTCTTTTTTGACTATAAGGATTTTTAAAAATTAGCATAACTATTAATAGTGGAGTATAATAATCCGAGTACAATATATAGTGGAGTGGAGGAAGTATTAATGCTACATGTTGTGAAAAGGGACGGTAGAGAATCAAGATTTAATGCGGATAAAATCGCTAATGCAATAAAGAGAGCAGCCAATGAAGTTGGCGTTACAATAAGAGAAAGTCAAGTTTTAGATACTATACAAAAAGTAATTAACTATATAGAAATGTCAGGTAAGACAAAAGTAACGGTTGAAGAAATTCAGGTATTAGTTGAAAAAGCTTTAAAGGATAATGGATTTAATCAAATAGCAACAGCTTATAAGGCATATAGAACAGAAAGAACTAAAGTTAGAGAAATTAAGTCAGACTTAATGAAAGCTATAAGTAAGATCGGTGTAGAGACAGATAGAGATAATGCTAACGTAGGAAATAACTTCTCATCAAAATTATTAAGAATAGCTTCAGAATCTAATAAATGGTTCAATTTAGCAACTATGCCTAAGGAGTTATCAAGAGCACATGAAAATGGAGATGTGTATTATCATGATTTAGATAGTTATAACTTAACTACTAACTGTTTACACATACCTACAGGTGAATTATTACAAAGTGGATTTAATACAGGATACGGAACAATAAATGCACCAAGAAGAATAGAAACAGCAGCTGAGTTATCATGTATATTATTACAATCAACTCAAAATGATATGTTTGGTGGCCAATCACATCCAGACTTTGATAATGATATGAGTGTTTTTGTAGATCCTACAAGACAAGAAATTAGAGAAGAATATATCGGATTAGGATTAGAAGGCGAAAAGTTAGATGAGCTTGTAGAAAATAAGTTAAGAGAAAGAGTTCATCAAGCTATGCAAGGTGTTGTATATAACTTAAATACAATGCATTCAAGAGCTGGATCACAGGTTCCATTTAGTTCATTAAACTTAGGAATACCAAACAATGCAGACGCAGCTTTAGTTTGTGAAGTATTCTTAGAGGAATATGAAAAAGGATTAGGAAAAGGTGAGCAGCCAATATTCCCTAACATCATATTTAGAGTAAAAGAAGGGGTTAACAGAGAGCCTCAAGACAAATACTTCTATTTATATGAATTAGCATGTAGAGTAGCAGCAAAAAGAATGAACCCAACCTTCATGAACATAGATGCGGATTTTAATAAAGAATATTATGATAGAGGATACATGCCAGCAACAATGGGATGTAGAACTTATCTTATGAAAAACGTTAATGGAGAGCCAGGATGTAAAGGTAGAGGCAATATAGCTCCTACAACTATAAACTTACCTAGACTTGGTATATTAGCTAAAAATGATATTAATAAATTCTTTGAATTATTAGATGATAGATTAAGAGTTTCAAAAGAATCTTTAATGCATAGATATGGAGTTCTTAAGAACTTAAAAGTTAAAGACTTACCTTTTGTAGCTGGTCAAGGACTAATGAAGGGTGCAGAAAATTTAGGACCAGATGATTCAATAGAACCAATATTAAAGCAAGGAACTTGGGGAATTGGATTTATAGGACTTGCAGAAACATTAATAGCTTTAACTGGTAAACATCATGGTGAAGATGATGCTTCAAGAGAATTAGGATTAAAGATAATAGGTCATATGAGAGAATACTGTGACAGATTATGTGAAGAAACTAGCTTAAACTGGAGCTGTTATGCTACACCGGCAGAAGGATTATCAGGTAAATTCATAAAGCAAGACCAAAAGGCATTTGGCTTAATAAAAGGAGTAACTGATAAAGATTACTACACAAATAGTTTCCATGTTCCAGTTTACTATGCAACTTCAATTAAGCATAAGATAGATGTTGAGGCACCATATCATAATTTATGTAATGGTGGACATATAAGTTACTTAGAAGTTGATGATTGTCCAAATGCTGAAGCAATAATGAAGATATTAAATTATGCTTATAAGCAAACTAATATAAGCTACTTAGGAATTAACTTCCATATAAGATATTGTAAAGATTGTGGAACTTACCTTCATAATAATGAGTGTAAGTGTAATAATTGTGGAAGCCAAGATATTCAAGGTATATCAAGAGTTACTGGATATTTAAGTCTTGATGAAAGATTTGGTCCAGGAAAATACCATGAGAGAGAGGATAGACGTTCTCACTTAGAAGGTAATAAAAAAGCTTATCATTGCGTATAATAGAATATAATTAAACTTATAAGAGACATATCAATAATTTGATATGTCTCTTTTTTACAAAAAAGATTATTGACTTAAAATTTTTATATGGTACAATAGAAAACAAAAATAAAAGGCTTCGTATAACCCCAATAATATGGTTTGGGGGTTTCTACCAAGAACCAGTAATTCTTGATTACGAAGGAAGCATCATTTAATTTTTATGCTTTCTTCGTAATCAAGAATTTTTTTTTTGAATATTTTTAGACTTTATATAAACCAATGCATTTTAGGGAGGAAGTATAATGAATTTATTAAACTTACCAAAGATAGAATTACACTGCCATTTAGATGGTTCTTTAAGAGTGGAAACTGCTATTGAACTAGCTAAAAAAGAAGGAATAAAGTTAGAAAGCTATGATTATGATAAGGTTAAAGAATTACTGGTTATTCCTGAGAACTGCTCTTCATTAGATGAATATTTAAGAAGATTTGACTTGCCTGTTAGCATACTACAAAAGTCAGAGAATTTAGAGAGAGTAGCTTTTGAATTAATGGAAGATGCTAATAAGGAGAATGTAAAATATATAGAAATAAGATTTGCACCACTATTTCATTTAGAGCAAGGTATGACTCAAGAAGAAGTAATAGAAAGTGTAATAAAAGGAATTAGAAGGGCTGAGGAAATATATGATATAAAAGGAAATGTAATTTTATCATGCTTAAGACATCATTCAGTTGATAGTGTTTATGAAGTTATAGAGGCTGGTAAGAAGTTTATAGGTAAAGGTGTTGTGGCTATAGACTTAGCTGGTTGTGAACTGAAAGACTTTGTCAAACCATATGAGGAAGTTATGAGAGTAGCTAGAGAAGCTGGTTTTAGAGTAACAATACATGCTGGAGAAACTGGATATGGAAAAAATGTTAAAGATGCTATAGAACTTTTAGGTGCTGAGAGAATAGGTCATGGATTATTTATTTTCAATGATGAAGAAGCTTATAACTTAGTTAAGGATAAAGGTGTGACATTAGAAATGTGTCCTAAGAGTAATATAGATACTAAGGGAGTTAAAGAATATGTTGAGCACCCTATTTACAAATATCATAAGGATGATATAAAAGTTAATTTAAGCACAGATAACAGAACAGTTTCAAATATAACACTTACTGAAGAGTTTAGTAATGTAAATGAAGCTTTCCATATAAGCTTTGAAGATTATAAAAAAATATATTTAAATAGTGTTGATGCTGCATTCTGTACAGAGGAAGTTAAAGAAACTCTTAAATTAGCGATTTAATCTTAATAAAAATAATTTGTTTTGGTCGAAATATATATTTCAATAGATAATATTAAAAAGGATGACTTTAAATAGTCATCCTTTTTTTAGTTTAAACATATAAATATTTTTATTATGAGAGTATATAGAAAAATGGTATTTGCTATGATAATATACTTCTTAAAAATGAAAGGGGAGCTTAATTTGGCAGTTATAAATAAAGAAACTGGAGAAAAAATTTATATTGTTGATACTACTTTAAGAGATGGAGAGCAAACAGCTGGGGTAGTTTTTGCTAATCATGAGAAGGTTACTATTGCTAAAATGCTTAGTGATTTGGGCGTAGATCAACTTGAAGTTGGAATTCCTACTATGGGTGGGGATGAAAAAATAGCTATTAAAGAAATTTGTAAGAAGAATCTTAAGATTAGCATAATGGCTTGGAATAGAGCTAATAAAAATGATATTGCAGAGTCTATAGATTGTGGCGTAGATGCTGTTGCAATATCAATTTCAGTATCAGATATACACATAAAGCATAAGCTTAAGAGTTCTAGAGAATGGGTTATAGAAAATATGGTTAAGTCTGTTGAATTTGCAAAGCAGAATGGACTTTATGTATCAGTAAATGGAGAAGATGCTTCAAGAGCTGACGATGAATTTTTATGCAAGTTCATATTAGAAGCTAAAAATGCTGGGGCAGATAGGTTTAGATATTGTGATACTGTGGGAGTTATGAATCCATTTAAAATAAGAGAAAAAATAGAAATGATTAAAAAGAATACTTGGATGGATATAGAGATGCACACTCATAATGACTTTGGAATGGCTACAGCAAATGCTATAGCAGGAGTTTTAGGTGGTGCTAATCATATTGGTGTTACAGTAAATGGACTTGGTGAGAGGGCTGGAAATGCAGCTTTAGAAGAGGTTTTAATGGGTCTTAAATATGTTCATGGATATGATATAGGAGTTAAGACTGAAATGTTTAAGGACTTATCTGAGTATGTTTCAAAGGCATCAGGAAGGCAATTGCCAGCATGGAAAGCTATTGTTGGAGATAATATGTTTAGCCATGAATCAGGAATACATGCTGATGGAGCTTTAAAGAACCCAGAAACATATGAAGCTTTTAACCCTAGTGAAGTTGGTTTACAAAGGCAGATTGTAATAGGAAAACATTCGGGAAAGGCAGCTTTAGTAAATAAGTTTAGAGAGTATGGAATAGCATTAAAAGAAGGAGAGGCTACATGTCTTTTAGAAAAGGTTAGAGAGCTTTCTGTAATGCTAAAAAGAAGTCTTTTTGATAAGGAAATAGTTCAGCTTTATAAGGATTACTGTATTAAATAAATAAAAAAAAGGAATTTTATTAATAAAAAAGTGGGGCATTAATAAAAATTTACTTTTTTAATTTAACAATAAAATTTTTAAAAGCTTTAGAAATTACAATGTTTAATAGATATTAATGAAAAATTTTAGTAAGCAATAAATAAAGAGGGGGACTTAATTTGGGTGAAAATTTAGTTTATAAGATATTAAGAAATCATCTTGTTGAGGGAGAGTTAAAACAAGGCGAGTTTATTGGAATAAAAATAGATCAGACATTAACACAAGATTCTACTGGAACTATGGCATATTTACAACTTGAAGCTTTAAATATAGAGAAAGTAAAAACAAAGCGAAGTGTTGCTTTTGTAGATCATAACATGCTTCAACAAGGATTTGAAAATGCTGATGACCATAAATATATAAAGACTGTTGCTAATAGATATGGAGTACATTTTTCAAAGCCTGGTAATGGAATTTGTCATCAGGTATTTTTAGAGAGATTTTCTTGTCCTGGGGACACTTTAATAGGTTCAGATAGTCATACTCCAACAGCAGGTGGATGTGGAATGATAGCTATTGGAGCAGGTGGGCTTGATGTTGCTCTAGCTATGGCAGGAAGTCCTTATAAGATAGTGGTTCCAAAGGTTTGTAAGGTTAATTTAGTTGGAGAACTTAAAAATATGGTTTCAGCTAAAGACATTATTTTAGAAGTGCTGAGGAGAGAAACTGTAAAAGGTGGCGTAGGTAAAGTTTATGAATATAGTGGAGAAGGAATAAAAAGTCTTTCAGTTCCACAAAGAGCTACTATAACAAATATGGGAGCAGAGCTTGGAGCTACAACATCTATATTTCCTAGTGATGAAAATACTCTTGAGTTCTTAAGAAAGCAAGGAAGAGAAGTGGATTATTTAGAGCTAGGACCAGATGAGGATGCTATTTATGATGAGGAGATAACAATAGATTTAAATGAGTTAGAGCCAGTGGTTGCAATGCCTCATAGTCCTGATAATGTTAAAAAGATAAAAGAATTAGAAAATATAAAGGTAGATCAGGTTGCTATAGGAAGCTGTACGAACTCTTCTTATGAGGATTTAATGAAAGTAGCCAAAATTCTAAAGGGAAAAAAGGTTCATAAGGATGTAAGTTTAGTTATTGCTCCAGGTTCAAGACAAGTTATGGAGATGCTTTCTAGAAATGGGGCTTTAGGAGATATCATAAGCTCAGGAGCAAGAATTTTAGAAAATTCATGTGGTCCTTGTATTGGAATGGGACAATCACCAGGCACTGATGAAGTTTCATTAAGAACATTCAATAGAAATTTCTATGGAAGAAGTGGAACCTTATCAGCTAATGTTTACTTAGTCAGTCCAGAAGTAGCAGCAGTTTCAGCTTTAAAAGGAGTTTTAACTGATCCTAGAGAATTAGAAGTAGATTTAGACTTAAAAGAAGATTATGATTTTATAATAGATGACAGTATGATAATTTCACCAAACTGTTCAAAAGAGGAAGAAATTATTAAGGGACCAAATATAAAAAGTTTTCCACTAAATATTGAGCTAAAAGAAGAGTATTGTGGAAAAGTATTGTTAAAGGTTGGGGATAATATTACAACTGATCATATAATGCCTTCAAATTCAAAACTACTTCCTTTTAGAAGTAATATTCCATACTTAGCTAACTATTGTTTTAATACTGTAGATGAAGATTTTCCAAATAGAGCTAAGGATAATAATGGGGGATTAATAATTGGAGGAGAAAATTATGGACAGGGTTCTAGTAGAGAGCATGCTGCTTTAGCGCCATTATATCTAGGAATAAAAGGTGTTGTTGCAAAGTCGTTTGCTAGAATTCATAAAGCTAATTTAATAAATAGTGGAATTATCCCTATGGAATTTTTAAATAAAGATGATTATGAAAATATAGGTTCTCTAGATGAACTTAAAATAGAAAATATTTTTGAGGGATTAGATTGTGGAGTTTTAAATATTAAGAATATAACTAAAAATAACTATTTTTCTGTGGAAATAAACTTATCATATGAAGAAAAAGAAATGATAAGAGCTGGTGGAAAAATAAATTACCATAAGAGAAATAAATAATTTTTAGGAGGAGAGTTTATGAGTAGAGTAACTTTAATACCTGGAGATGGAATTGGACCAGAGATAGTTGAGGTAATGAAAAAGGTTGTTGAAGCAAGTGGTGCTGATATTCAGTGGGAAGAAGTTCAAGCTGGTGAAGGACAAATAGAAGTTTCGGGAGAAGTTCTTCCTAAGGAAGTTATAGAATCAATAAAAAGAAATAAGGTAGCTATAAAAGGCCCAATAACAACTCCTATTGGATATGGATTTAAAAGTGTAAATGTAACTTTAAGACAGGAGCTAAATTTATATGCAAATGTTAGGCCTGTTAAAAGTTTTAAAGGAATAAAATCTAGATATGAAAATGTTGATTTGGTTATAGTAAGAGAAAATACTGAGGATTTATATGCTGGTATAGAGCATAAGCTTGGAGAATATGGAGCTGAAAGTATAAAGATTATAACTAAAAGTGCTTGCGAAAGAATAGTTAATTATGCTTGTGATTATGCAAAAAACAATAAGAGAAATAAGGTAACTGGTGTTCATAAAGCAAATATAATGAAGTTAACAGATGGACTTTTCCTAAAAATATTTAGAGAAGAGTGTGAGAAATGTGGAGTTAATTATGATGATTTAATAGTTGATGCAGCGGCTATGAACTTAGTTATTAATCCAGAAAAATATGATGTTTTAGTTATGCCAAATCTTTATGGAGATATTTTATCAGATTTATGTGCAGGACTTATTGGAGGGTTAGGTCTAGTTCCAGGAGCAAATATTGGTGAAAAATATGCAGTTTTTGAAGCTGTTCATGGAAGTGCTCCTCAGATAGCAGGAAAAAATATTGCTAATCCTACCGCTCTAATTCAATCTGCAATAATGATGCTTAGACATCTTGGAAAATATGAAAGTGCAGATAAAATAGAATCAGCTTTAGTAAAAATTTTTGAAAATGGAGAAATTTTAACTCAAGATTTAGGTGGAACCTCTTCGACTAAAGAATTTGGGGATGAAATTATAAGAAATATCATATAAAACAAAAATAATCCACAGGTGAACAAAACATAAAGGCCTGTGGATTATTTTTTATTTTAACAACTGTGGATAATTTTCAAAAAAATATTCTGTGGATAATTTTTTTGAACGTATTATTGTTAGTAATTTTGGTGTACTTTCACTGAAAATTACAGTGAGATGTATATTGTACAATAAAAATGAGGATAAATTCAACTAAAAAATTAATAAGTAGTAAAAGTTTTTTTATGTATATTTTAAGTTAGTGTAAAGATTAATCTTAAAATATTGACTTTATTAATTATTTATTAGACAATTAATAAGATTTTAGAAGCAGATGGGCGGCTGAGCACTACCCATTTGCTTCTATTTTTTTATGTATATTTTGAAATAAGGGGGAAATGATTTTGTTTAAAGCTTTAAAGAATAAAGAATTTTTATCTACAATGATAATGATGGCTGTTCCTATAACAATACAAAGTTTTATAACTTCATCATTAAATTTAGTTGATAATTTAATGGTAGGTAAGCTTGGAGAAGAAGCAATTGCTTCTGTTGGATTAGCTAATCAATATATATTTATTTTTACATTATGCATTTTAGGGATAAATGCTGGAGCTAGTGTTTTTATGTCTCAGTTTTGGGGAAAGAAGGACCTAAAAAATATTAAAAAGGTTTTAGGTCTTGATATATCTATAGGTTTTATTGTTTCAACAGTATTTGCGTTAGGGTCGGGATTTTTATCTAATGAAATAATGGAGATTTTATCTAATGACCCAAAAGTAATTGAACTTGGAGCAAGATATTTACAGATAGTCGCTATAAGCTGTATTTTTACTAATTTTACACAAGCTTATTCATCAGCACTTAGAAGTACAGAACAACCTTCTGTTCCTATGTACGCAAGTCTTATAGGAGTACTTGTTAATGCATGTTTAAACTGGGTATTCATATTTGGAAATTTAGGTTTTGCTGAAATGGGAGTTGCAGGAGCAGCTTTAGCTACTACTATTGCTAGATTTATAGAGATGATAGTTATAGTTGTCTTTGTTTATTTAAGTAAGAATAAAGTAGCAGCAAAAGTAAAAGAGTTAATGTCATTTGATTTACCTTTTGTAAAAACTTATTTTAAAACTTCTTGGTCAGTAATAGTTAATGAATTAGTGTGGTCTTTAGGAATGACTGCATATTCTATAGCCTATGCTATGATAGGAACAAATGCCGTAGCTAGTATGCAAATAGCAACTACTCTTAATAATATGTTTATGGTGTTTTTAATTGGTTTAGCTACTGCTTCATCTATAATGATTGGAAATAAAATTGGATCAGATGAAGAAGATACTGCAAGAGAGTATGCTAAGAGTATAGCAGCTATATCAGTTATTGTTGGATTTATTTTAGGAGTTTTAATATGGATTACTGCACCACTTGTACTTATGCCGTTTAATGTGAGTGATTCAACTTACCTAGATACTCTAAAAGTTTTAAGAGTAATAGGACTATTCTTTACTATAAGAGCCTTTAATATGGTTATGATAGTTGGGGTCTTCAGGGGTGGTGGAGATACAACTTATTCAATGCTAGTACAATCAGGAACCATATGGCTTTATGCAGTTCCTATGGCATTTTTAGGATCAACAGTATTCTCACTTCCTGTATATAGTGTTTACTTCTTAATATGTACAGAGGAATTTTTAAAGTTAATATTTGAGCTTGGAAGGCTTAAATCTGGTAAGTGGATAAAGAATGTTATAAGTGGAATAGAGGTTGAAGAAAAAAACGAAGAAAATTTAATACCTGTTTAATAAAAAAAGGTTATACTAATAAAAAACAAATTAGTATAACCTTTTATTTTATGAATATAAAAGAGTTCAGCTATCTAAATTATTATATCTTTAAATGTTACACAAGTTTTAGATGACATAACTTGAAGAAATTTATTACTATCTAAAAGTATTCTTTCTATATTATTTTCTTCAGAAGGAAAGTCTCCAATCTTATTACATAATGAAAGTAGTGCAACATCATGAATATCAGTAGTATTTATTAAATCTATTATGCTGTAGGATATTCTGTTTAAAACGAAAATAGGAGCTGAATGATGCTTAACAAGAGCTATTATATATTCATTTAGAATCTCATCTTCACTACAATCTCTTAATATTCTTCTAGTTATTTCTCCACCTATTCTATCATGAATTGGGTTTAGAGTTCTTACCTTTCCTATATCATGAAAAAATGCTGCCCACATAAAAGCTGTAGAGTTATTAGATAAATGTTTGTATTTTGATGCAATATCAACAACATTTAATGTATGAGTCCAAGGATTAGAATAATTAGATTTGTTTTCTTCGTTAAGTTGATTAAAAATATTAAAAGGAGAATTTTTAAATCTATCCTCATTTTTTAATTGATTTAAAAATCTTGATGGTTTATTATCATTTAATAAGTGATTTTGGATTTCTAAAAATAATTCTTTTTTGTTCATGTTATGTACCCCCTAAATTAAATACTTATTTAGAGGATTAACACATGTACAACTTTTTAAACATAGATAAGAAAAAATATACATATATAAATTAAGGGAGGATTTACTTGTGAATAAAAGTATTAGATTATCAGGAATAGCGTATGAGAGTTTAGTTAATGGACCAGGAATAAGAAGAGTTTTCTTTGCACAAGGATGCAATCATAATTGTAGAGGGTGTTTTAATCCAGATACTCATGATTTTATGGGTGGTGAGGAAATGGATATGGACTTGCTTATAAAAGACTTATCAGAAAATCCATTTATTGATGGAGTAACTTTTAGTGGTGGAGATCCATTAGAGCAGTCAGTCAAGTTTCTATATTTAGCTAAAGAATCAAAAAAGTTAGGTCTTAATGTTTGGAGCTATACAGGATATAGATTTGAGTACTTATTAGAAAATGCAAATGAGGAAAATAAGTGGAAAGAATACTTAGAAAACATAGATGTTTTAGTTGATGGAAAGTTTGAAATAAATAATAAACAAGATGGTTTAAGATTCAGGGGGTCAACTAATCAAAGAATAATTGATGTTAAAAAAAGTCTAGAAGAAGGAATGGTTGTACAGTTAGAATTTTAAAGTAAATTAAGATTCTGTTAAAAGCTTGAAATGTAATTTCTTTATAATAGTTTAATATTAAAAGCTATGGTAAAATTATAAATATATAAATATTGGAAGGTAGCGACTTTAAGTGCTTAAAGGGGAGTAGGGAGCAAAAGTATGTTAGAATTTATACTGGACAAAGATGAGTTTATAAGGTGTCGTAGGGATTTTACAAGTAGAGAATTTCTATTTTGGATTTTAATTGAGCTTCTTGGGGCCGTATTTGTATTTATAATGACTATGGTGTTCATTAAAGCTAGTGAAAATCTTAATAATTCTTTTTATTTTGTAACATTGTTATTTTGGATTATTTTCTCTGTTATCTGCAATAGAAAAAATAAGAAAACAATGGAAGATGACATACAAAATAATGTTGAATTTTTAGAACAAAAGAATATGTTTGGTAAATGCAAAATAGAAATTATGAGTGATGGGCTAAGAGTGGAATATAACAATGGCGTTGCCGGAAGGATGTATCCTTGGAAAATAATTAGAGAGGTATTTTCTTTTAAAGAGAATGTATATATTTATATATCTTCTATTGATTATTTATCAATACCAAAGGAAGCTTTTGAAAACAAGGCTCACAGATTATCTTTTTTAAATAAAATAAGTAGTGATAGAAATAACGTTAAAGAACGTATTCTATCTATTATTGGATTAGCATAAAGACTTAACTAAAAAAGTTAAGTCTTTTTTTATTAAATTCATAATTGGTGACTTAGGTTACGTACTTTTGAAAAAATTTAGAGTATCATAATTTTATAATTTTTTTTAGATAAAATATAAATAGAATACTAAACTGAGGTATGATATATTAATTATAAAATTTTAAAAGAGGTGGGAAATATATGTATAGTTTTGAGGTTAAAAAATTAAAATGCACAGATACAAGTGCTATCTTAGTACCATATTTTGAAGATGAAACAAAAATACCTAATGAAGAGGTACAGAGTAAGATAGATATACTAAATAAAAAAGGTCAATTTAAAGGCGCTTACGGAGAGATATTTAGCACAAATAGAATGGTTGGAGATGATATTCAAGACTTAATATTATTAGGACTTGGAAAATCAGAAGATTTAACTAAAGAAAAGCTTAGAAAAGCTTTTGGTAAAGTTGTAGCTGAAATAAAGAGGTTAAAAAGTGATTCCATATTTATAAGATTTGATGCTGGAAAACTTTCTTTAGAAGATTCAATTCAGGCAATCGTTGAAGGTATGGCCTTAGCATCATATACTTTTGACAAATATAAGAGTGATAAAAAAGAAGAGGCTAATGTTTGTGTACATATTGGTGGACATAATATTAAAGAAGAAGAGATAGAGTTAGCTAAAAAGGCTGTAGAGGAAGCAACTTTACTTGCAGAAACAACTTGTTTAGCTAGAGATTTAGTTAATGAACCGTCAAATATAATGTATCCAAAAACTTTAGCTGAAAAAGTTGAAGAAGCTAGCAAAGAGTATGGATTTGAAGTTGAAGTTTTTGATGAAAAGAGAATAGAAGAGTTAAAGATGGAAGCATTCTTATCAGTAGGAATGGGTTCAGATAATTTACCAAGACTTATAGTTATGAGATACTTTGGTGATAAAGATAATATGGACCAAAGATTAGCTTTAGTAGGAAAGGGATTAACTTACGATTCAGGTGGATATTCAATAAAGCCTACTAATGGAATGGTAACAATGAAATCAGATATGGGTGGAGCTGCTGCTGTTATAGGAGCAATAAGTGCCATAGCTAAGAGAAATCTAAAAATAAATGTAATAGCTATAGTAGCTGCTTGTGAAAATATGATATCAGGTCATGCTTATAAGCCTGGTGATATTATAGGATCTATGGCAGGAAAAACTATAGAGATATTAAATACAGATGCTGAAGGAAGACTTACTTTAATAGATGCTGTAACTTATGCTATAGAAAAAGAAAAAGCTAGTGAAGTTATAGATGTAGCTACATTAACAGGTGCAGCCTTAGTAGCTTTAGGTGATGATGTTACTGCAGTTGTAACTAATAATGATGAGTTTTATAATGAGCTACAAGAAGCTACAAAGGTAACTGGAGAAAAAGTATGGCAATTACCAAGTTTTGAAGAATATAATGAACTTATAAAATCAAGTATAGCAGACTTAAAGAATATAGGTGGAAAATATGCTGGAACAATTACAGCTGGTTTATTCATTGGTGAATTTGTTCAAAATAAACCATGGTTACACTTAGATATAGCAGGTCCTGCATTTGCTGAGAAAAAGGGTGCTTATTGTCCAGTTGGAGGAACAGGAGCAGGCGTTAGAACACTATATGAATTAGCAAATAGAAGATGTAAATAGTATAATATAAGTAGGAAGAGGAAAGCTTTTCCTACTTTTTTTATATTATTTATGACGAGGGAGATATTATGACGAAGGTTTATATAGTAAGACATGGGGAAACTGAATGGAACGTAGCAGGAAAGATGCAAGGATGTAAAGATTCAAATCTTACTCCTCTTGGTGTTGAACAAGCTAAGTGGCTAGGAGAGAGGTTAAGAGATAAGCATATAGATAGAATATACTCTAGTCCACTATATAGAGCCAGACATACAGCAGAGCTTATAAAAGGTGAAAGAGATATAGAAATATTAGATGAACATGATTTAAGAGAACTTGAACTTGGTGAATGGGAAGGTCTAAGAAAGTGTGATGTTGAAAAGATAGACAAGCATAATATGCTTAATTTCTGGGAGAATACTGAGGCCTTCAATCCACCAAATGGAGCAGAAAGTTTTTATGAATTAGTTGATAGAGCTTATAATGTTATAATGAAATTGGTAAGAGAAAATAAAGATAAAACTATATTAATAGTTTCGCATACAATAACTATTAAAAGTTTTATGGCTGAGCTTCAAGGTCATGGAGTAAAGGGAGTTTGGAACCCACCATTTTTAAAGCAAACTAGCTTAACAGAGATAGATTTTAATGATGAAGAATTTAATATAATCATGAATGCAGATACTTCTCACTACAAAGAAGAGGTAGTTTTAGGTAAAGGCGTTTAAAGATTAGAGGGAGTATCTAGAATTTTTTTTGATACCCCCTTTTATTTTTAATAAACTGAGAGTAAAATAAACAAGAGAAATATGAATAATAAGTTAATTAATTCATTAAAATTTAAAAATATGAGGTGGTTACTATGAAGAAATTGAGAGTTGGAATAATATTAGTTATAGCAATATTTACTTCAGTTTTATTTGCTGGATGTTCTTCATCAAATGATGATAAGGTCTATAATATGAATCAAGAGATAAATGTAGGAGATTTAACATTGAAGGTAACAGGAACTGAAAGATTAGAATCAATAGATAATCTTAAAGCTGAACAAGGAAAAGAATTATTAGTAGTTAAATACATTATGAAAAATAATACTAATGATGATAAAGCTTGCAGTAGAATAGAATTTACTTTAGAAGATAAAAATGATAAAGAAATAAAAAGTGTTTTCATACCTGAAGATTTAAAAAAAGCTACAGAACTAAAAATAGCTAATGATAAAGCTGTACCAGCTAATGGTGAATTAGAGGGTTCTGTGGTATTCCAAGTTAATAAGGGTGCAAAAGACTTAGTTTTAGACTATGAGCCAGAAATATTAGATATTGATTCAGTACATGTTAAATTAGGTTAATAAAAAAAGAAGTGGAGTTAATTCCACTTCTTTTTGTTTATTAGAATTCTGAAGAACCAGTAGTTCTTGGGAATGGTATTACGTCTCTTATATTAGCCATTCCTGTGATGTACATGATTAATCTTTCGAAACCTAGACCAAATCCTGAGTGAACAGTTCCACCGTATTTTCTAAGTTCTAAATACCACCAGTAATCTTCTTCATTTAAGCTTAATTCAGCCATTCTAGATTTTAAGACATCAAGTCTTTCTTCTCTTTGGCTACCACCTATGATTTCTCCGATTCCAGGAACTAAGCAGTCCATAGCAGCAACTGTTTTTCCATCTTCGTTTAATCTCATGTAGAATGCTTTGATATCTTTTGGATAGTCAGTTACGAATACTGGTTTCTTGAAGATTTCTTCTGTTAAGAATCTTTCATGTTCAGTTTGAAGGTCTATTCCCCACTCAACTGGGTATTCGAACTCTTTTCCTGACTCTTGAAGTAATTTAACAGCTTCAGTGTAAGTAACTTTTCCGAATTCTGAGCTTACAACATGGTTTAATCTATCTAATAATCCTTTATCAACAAATTGATTAAAGAAAGCTATTTCTTCTGGACACTCATCCATAACGTATTTTATAACGTATTTTAACATGTTTTCAGCAACTTCCATGTCATCTATTAAATCAGCAAATGCCATCTCAGGCTCAATCATCCAGAACTCAGCAGCATGTTTAACTGTGTTTGAGTTTTCTGCTCTGAAAGTTGGTCCAAAAGTATAGATGTTTCTGAATGCTAAAGCGAAACATTCAGCGTTTAATTGTCCTGAAACTGTTAAGTTAGTTTCTTTTCCAAAGAAATCTTCTGAAAAGTCTATAACTCCTTCTTCAGTCATTGGAGGGTTCATCATATCTAAAGTAGTTACTCTGAACATTTCTCCAGCTCCCTCACAGTCTGAACCTGTTAAGATTGGAGTATGAGTATAAACAAATCCTTGATCTTGGAAGAATTTATGGATAGCGTAAGCTGCCACACTTCTTACTCTGAAAGTAGCTGAGAAAGCGTTACTTCTTGGTCTTAAGTGAGCAATTGTTCTTAAGTACTCAAAAGTATGTCTTTTCTTTTGTAGAGGGTAATCTGAATCAGACATTCCTTCTACTAATATTTCATCTGCTTGAATTTCAAATGGTTGTTTTGAATCTGGAGTTACTACTAAAGTACCTATAACTGATATTGATGAACTTATAGGTAATTTTGAAACCTCTTTATAGTTAGATATTTTTTCACTATCAAAAACAACTTGAACGTTTTTGAAGAATGAACCATCATTAACTTCTATAAATCCAAAAGCGTTTGAAGCTCTTAGAGTTCTTATCCAACCTGATACTTTTACTTTTTTATCACTATATTCACTAGTGTTTCTGTAAAGACTTTTAACTAAAACTACATCTTTCATTATTGTATCCTCTCTTTCTTATAATAAGTTTTATTCCAAATAAAAAAAGCCATTCATCCACATGATTAATGGGACGAATGGCATTATTCGCGGTACCACCCAAATTGCTATTAAAAATAATAGCCGGCTTTATGAACACTAAATATGTTCTTCAAGTGTAACGGTTTGAATCCGTCTAAGTCTACTCTCCTAAGAAAGGATTTCGGTTAGAAACTCAGAGATGTTCTTCAGAATAGGTTTCACTACAGAACTCTCACCATAATCTGCTCGCTAGAAGCTACATCCTAAACTTACTCTTCTCGTCATAGTAAATAAAAAAACTATTTAGTTTGATTAATAATGATTTTACAATAAAATATTAACATTTGCAATATTAACCACATAGAAATATATAGATATAGTATGTATTTAAGGAGTTTTTATGTGCGATTTTTTTGAAGAAAAGTTTGAACAAATAAATAAATTAAAGTATTTAATGACTTTAGCAAGAAATGATGAAAACTTAAAAAAATATAGAGATAAAATAGAAGAAGTATTTAATGAATTTGATAATTACAGCACAAGAGAAGAAGAACAAGATATACTTATATTAACACCAGAGGAGTTAGCTGGATTCAGTGGAAAGGATGGTAAGCCAGCTTATGTAGCTATAGATGGGATGATTTATGATGTAACTAACATAGAATTATTCAAACAGAGTCCACATAATGAGTTAAAGCTAGGAAAAGATTTAACTAATGAATTTAATGAATGTCATGAAGGTAATGTAGGTATTTTAAATAAGATACCTGTTGTTGGAATGCTAGCTGAACCAGAGGAAGTTGAATTGATTGAGGAAGTTGAGCCATACTATTCTGAAAAAAGGCTAAAAGTAATTAGTACAAAAGAATTGGCAACATATAATGGTGAGGGAGATAAACCAGCTTATGTAGCTATAGATGGACTTGTATATAATGTTACAAATTTACCATTCTTAAAAGTGAATCCACATGATGAACTAAAGTTAGGTACAGATATAAGCGATGAGTATAGAGCGTGTCACAATGGGAATAAGGGATTGTTAGAAGATATTCCTGTAGTAGGTGTATTATATGATTTCCCAGAAAGTAATAGAGGAAAACATGAAAATCAGAATATAGAACCATTAGATAATAATGAGGTTAGAGAGTTTAAAGTAAATGAATTGATAAGTTTTAATGGGAAGGATGGAAAACCACCGTATATAGCTGTTTTCGGAACTGTTTATGATTTAACTGATATTGAAGATTCTAAACTTATGGATGTTAAATTAGGTTGTGATTTAACAGGAGAATATAAGGAGGTTTATGGGAATGATAAATCTTATTTGAGGGATATTCCTATAGCAGGAGTTTTAACTTGTAGTTGTATAGAAGTTTAATAAAAAATAAAGCTAGTTATAAACTAGCTTTATTTTTTATTCTTTTCCTAATTCATAAGAATAAACTAATTTATGAGGGAAGTTCTTTAATTCCATATCCTTCATAGTTCTTTTAAATTCATAAGGAACAGTTTTAATCTCAACTTTTAATTTAAATTCATTAGATATATCTAGAATTACATAAGTTGCATGAGGTTTTCCGTTTTTAGGTTTACCAACACTACCGTCGTTTATAATAACCTTATCACCAACTTTTTTAGCATAAGGTATGTGAGTGTGCGCACAAACTAAAACATCTTCCTTAAGTTCACTCATAATCTCATCAAGTTCAGAATAGTCTTCTTTAAGGTATTCATTAATTCTTCTAGGACTACCATGTACAAACTTTATAGATTTTCCACAAACATTGATAGAAAGATCATTTGGAAGATTATCAAGATAATATCTATTAGATGTTCTAAGCTCTTCTACAGTCCAAGGTAGAGAAAATGAGTTTATGTCTGTATCTCTAATATATGTATAATCATTATCTACAACAGAAGCATCATAATTTCCCTTTAGACAAAGAATATTTCTTCTTTTAATAAGTGCTATTACTTCATTAGGATGAGGTCCATAGCCAACTAAATCTCCTAGACATATTATTGAATCGATATTTTGATTATCTATATCTTCTAAAACTTCTCTTAAAGCATATAAGTTACCGTGTATATCTGATATTACTGCAATTCTCAACTTTATGGCCTCCTTAGTAAAATAGTAAATTTATTTCATAGTAATTATTATATAACAAAATGATGGACAAAATATAAAAATAAATATTACAAAGTCGATAATCTATAGAAATTATTAGATAGTATAAATTTGTGATATAATTTATTTAAAGAAATTTAACTATTAAAAGAGGAGTGATTAGGGTGAAAGACGGAAGATTAAAAAGAATCATAGAAGCTATGGAGGAAAAAAAAATACCTCAAATGTTAGTTTCTTCACCTGCGGCAATATTTTATTTAACTGGTAAGTGGATAAATCCGGGAGAAAGAATGGTTACACTTTACATAAATACTAATGGAAATCATAAATTTATAGTAAATGAATTATTCCCAATAAATGAAGATTTAGGTGTTGATATACTTTGGTATAACGATACTATGAACCCAATAGATACTTTACATGAAGTAATAAATCATGATGAAGTCTTAGGGATAGATAAGGATTGGAAAGCTCATTTCTTAATACAACTATTAGAGAGAAACTCAGCAAAGAACTTTGTGAATGGATCTCCTATAGTTGATAGAGTAAGAATGAGAAAAGATGAAGAAGAAATAGCTTTAATGAAAGAAGCTTCAAGAATAAATGACATAGCTGTAGAAAAGGCTATAAATAGCTTAAAAGAAGGTATGACAGAGAAGGAAGTAGTAGAAGTATTAGGTAAGTGCTATGCAGAGTATGGATGCCAAGGATACTCATTTACACCAATAGTTGCTTTTGCAGCTAATGCAGCAGATCCTCATGCAGAATCAGGTGAGCAAAGATTAGAAAAAGGAATGGGTGTATTAATAGATACTGGATGTAAAAAAGATTACTACTGTTCAGACATGACTAGATGTGTATTCTTTGGTGAGCCAACTGAGCATCAAAAAGAAATATTTAATACAGTATTAGAAGCTAATAAAAAGGCTATAGAAATGATTAAACCTGGTGTTAGATTCTGTGATATAGATAAGACAGCAAGAGACGTTATAGAGGAAGCTGGCTATGGAAAATATTTTACTCATAGAACAGGTCATTCAATAGGAATAGAAACTCATGACTTCGGTGATGTAGGAGCTACTAATACAGATGAAGTTAAACCAGGAATGATATTCTCTGTTGAGCCTGGAATATATCTTCAAGGAGATATGGGGGTAAGAATAGAGGATTTAGTATTAGTTACTGAAGAGGGTTGTGAAAGATTAAATCATTTTAATAAAGAATTATCAGTAATAAAATAATTATTTAAAAGTACAAATCTTAGAATTCATATTATTTGATTTATGAATTCTAAGATTTTTTTATTTTAATATACAAAAAAAGAACATTCTTGAAATCAAGAATGTTCTCATATTTTATAATACAATCTAAAGTTTTCTTAAATATTAAGCACTGAATAAGATACCAGCTATTGTAGCTGTCATACAAGTAGCTAATACACCACCTAAAAGTGCTTTTAATCCTAACTTAGCTATAGTTGGTTTCTTTTCTGGAGCTAATCCACCGATACCACCTAATTGGATTGCAACTGAACTTAAGTTAGCGAATCCACAAAGAGCATAAGTTAATATCATTACAGTCTTAGGTTCTAATGTTCCGTTAGCTATGTAAGTTCCTAATTGAGAATATGCTAAGAACTCATTAACAGCTAACTTGATTCCTAATAAGTCTCCAGCAACGAAAACATCTTTCATTGGTACACCCATAATGAATGCTAGAGGAGAGAATAATCTACCAAGAATCCAGTTTAAGCTTAACCAAGGAGCTCCGAAGATTCCACCGATTGCACCGAATAATGCGTTAATCATAGCTATAAGAGCAACGAATGCAAGAAGCATAGCACCAACGTTTAATGCTAATCCTAAACCTTCTGAAGCACCGTTTGCAGCAGCTTCTATAACATTTTCACTTTCAACTTTAAGCTCAAGAGTTCCGCCACCTTTAGTTTCTGGTTCTTCTGTTTCAGGAACTAAGATTTTAGCAAGTATTAATCCAGCAGGAGCAGCCATGATTGAAGCAGCAAGTAAACTACCTGCGTTAACTCCCATTGCTACGTAACCAGCCATAACACCACCAGCAACTGTAGCCATACCACCTACCATGATTGCACATAATTCTGATTTAGTCATGTTCTTTATGTAAGGCTTAACTAGAAGTGGAGCTTCTGTTTGACCTAAGAAGATATTACCAACAGCACTGAAAGTTTCAGCACCACTTGTTCCTAATAATTTAGCAACCCCTTTAGCAATAACTTTAACTATTACTTGAACTACACCTAAATGATATAAAACACTCATTAATGATGAGAAGAAGATAATTGTTGGTAATACTTGTAAAGCAAATATCATACCAATTTTATCTGTATCAAGTAATGGTCCAAATAAGAATGAACTACCTTCCTTAGTAAAATCTAAAAGTTTAGTTATTCCACTACTAACCCATTCAAATACTGCTCTACCAGCAGGTACTTTTAAGATTAGTAAAGCGAAAACTATTTGTAGTAAAAGACCTGTTCCGACAAGTCTCCAGTTGATCTTCTTTCTGTTTTCAGAGAAAAGAACAGCTATACCAATAATACATATAAGACCTATTACACCAATAATCCTATCCACCTTTGTTCTCCTTTTCTTATGTTTTTTTTGTTCATTTTATTTTATACTAGTTTTGTATTTAATAAAAGTTAAAAAATGTAATTTTAATTAACTTTATTAAATTTCTTTTATAATGTTTGTCATTAATTCAATAAAAGTTTTTCTAACTTTGGCTGAAGTTTCCATAACTTCTTCGTGGTTAAGTGGTTGCTCTAATATACCAGCAGCCATGTTAGTCATGCATGAAACACCTATAACTTTCATTCCACTGTGGTTTGCTATTATAACTTCTGGAACTGTTGACATACCAACTGCATCAGCACCTAAAGTTCTTGCCATTCTTATTTCAGCAGGAGTTTCGTAAGTTGGGCCACTAAACATAGCATATACACCTTCTCTTACTTCTATTCCTAAGTTTTTAGCAATATCTTTAACTTGTGCTCTTAACTCTTTGTCATAAGCATTTGACATATCAGGGAATCTAGTTCCAAATTCGTTTAAGTTTTTACCGATTAGTGGGTTAGCTCCTGATAAGTTTAAGTGATCTGATATTATCATTAAATCTCCAGGAGTATAGTTTGTATTTACTGCACCAGCTGCATTAGTAACTACTAAAGTTTCAACTCCTAATAGTTTCATAACTCTTACTGGACAAGTAACTTCTTGCATTGAATATCCTTCATAGTAGTGGAATCTTCCTTGCATTGCAACAACTTCTTTTCCTTGGAATTTTCCTATAACTAATCTTCCGGCATGTCCTTCTACTGTAGAAACTGGGAAGTTTGGAATTTCGTTGTATGGGTAGAACTCAGCATCTTCAATTTGATCTGCTATAGCACCAAGACCTGATCCTAAGATTAATCCCATTGTTGGGTTGTATTTGCTTTTTCCTTTTATGTAGTCTGCTGCTGTTTTGATTCTGTTTGATAAATCCATAATATACACCTCTTAATGAAAAAAAATTTTGTTTGGAATATTTTTAGTTTGTGGTAACGCTTACTTTAAAATGTATAAAATTCTAAATTAATTTTAAAATTATTTTATTAACATCTCAGAACCCCTTAATACAAGTTCTGGTGTTATTGTTATGCTACTTAATTCTTTTTTTGATTCATTATTTAATGAATCAATCAATAAATTCATACTAAGTTCTCCAAGTTCTTTGCTTGGACCATTTATATGGCTTAGATTTATACCTAATGTTTCTAATATAGGTATATTATCGAATGAAATTAATGAAATATCCTTTGAAATTTCAATATTTTCTTCTCTTAAAGCTTTTAAACAACCTAATGTCATAAGGTTATTACATACAAAAATTGCTGAAGGTCTATTCTTCATTGATAGAATTTCTTTAGTGCATTTGTAACCAGTTTCTTCTTCATAGTCACCATAAAAAATTAGGTCATTACGTATGCCTAAATTATTCATTATTAATGCTTTTTCATACCCTAGCAATCTATCTTGAGCTGGCTTTGATGTCATACGTCCAGTTATTATAGCTATGTCTTCATGACCGGCTTTAATAAGTGCTTCTGTAGCATCAAAAGATCCTTTTATATTGTCAACAAAAACTCCGTTAAAATTATGGTACTTAAGACTACCATCAACTAAAACAACAGGAATTCCTAAGCTTGTTATAGCTTTAAGATATTCACTATTTAGGTCGTTTTCAACAGAGGTTGGACAAATAATTATACCTCTAATTCTTTGTTCTTTTAATGTTTTGATAGATTTAATTTCTTTATCAATGCTTTCATCAGAATCACAAAGAATTAAGTTCAAATCATGTGCTTCTGCAACGTCGCTTATTCCTTTTATTATGGCTCCAAAGAAAGGGTTGGTAATATCAGGAACTATTACTCCGATTGTATTAGTAATATTTTTAGAAAGACTTCTAGCAATAGCACTAGGAGTATAGTTATATTTATTTATAACCCTCATAACTTTTTCGCGAGTTTCTTCTTTAACATATCCAGAATTATTAATAACCCTAGATACTGTAGCTAATGAAACACCAGCTTCTTTTGCAATATTGTTAATTGTTATAGACATATCACTCTCCCCCTCTTACAATATTATAGTTTAACTCAAGAAATAATTAAACAAATATTTTCCTGTAGTAAAATGTATGTTTAATATCTTGTGTTATCGCTTACATAATGTTGTAAAAGAAACTGAGTTAGTCCACATGTAAATGATAACATCATTTTGAATAGATTGCAAATAAAAAAAGGCTATTTTATTAAAAAAATAGCCTTAAATTTAACTTACTTTAAGAAAAGTTCACCAACTTTAACTACATCACCGGCTCCAACTGTTAGAAGTAAGTCGCCTTCTGATACGTTTTTCTTAACAAAGTTTAGCGCCTCTTCATGAGAGTGAACATTTGTACACTTAATTCCTCTAGCTCTTATGGCATCACCAAGTTGAACTGAGTTTATTTCTCCAAGGTTCGTTTCTCTAGCTGCATATATGTCCATTAAAATAAGCTCATCACAATCATCAAAACACTTAGTGAAATCTTCAAAAAGAGTTTTTGTTCTTGTATAAGTATGTGGTTGGAATACACATATAGTTTTATGATGAGGCATTTTCTTAGCTGTGCTTAGAGTTGCTTTTATTTCAACAGGATGGTGAGCATAATCATCTATAACTGTTACGTTATCTTTTTTACCTTTATACTCAAATCTCTTATGAGCTCCACCAAATGATGAAAGTCCAGAAACTGTAGCTTCAGCAGGAACTTTAAATATTTCTGCTAAACAAATTGCAGATAATGAATTTGACACATTATGCATACCTGGAACATTTAAAGTAAGCGTAAGAAGTTTTTCCTCTCCTCTGTACGCATCAAAAGTAGCACATCCATTATCATTAAATACTATATTTCTAGCTTGGATATCTCCACCGTTTATTCCATAAGTTAATACATTACATTTAGCACCTTCAAGAACTTCAAGAACTTTTTTATCATCTGCATTTCCTATGATGTAACCATCATTAGGAATTAAAGAAACAAATTGTTTGAATGTATCTTTTATGTGGTTTATGTCTTTGTAGAAATCTAAGTGGTCTGCATCTATGTTCAGAATAATTCCTACATATGGGAAGAATCTTAAGAAACTTTGCTTATATTCGCAAGCTTCAGTTATGAAATACTCACTATTTCCAACTCTAAAGTTTCCATTGATTATATCTAAATCTCCACCAACTAATATTGTAGGATCTAAATCTGCACTAAGAGCAACATGTGAAATCATAGAAGTAGTAGTAGTTTTTCCATGAGTACCAGCTACTGCAACATTAAATTTATGACCTTTCATAATTTGTCCTAAAAATTCAGCTCTATCCATAAGAATAAGGTTATCCTCTTTAGCCTTAACTATTTCAGGATTATCACTTGGTATTGCCGCAGTATATACTACTATGTCAACATCCTGTAAGTTATCTTTACTGTGACCTATGTATATTTTGGCACCTTCTTTTTTTAATCTATTGGTAATTTCTGATTCTTTAGAATCAGATCCTGAAACTTTGTATCCGGCATTTAATAGTACAGCAGCTAATCCGCTCATACTAACTCCGCCAATTCCTATAAAATGAACTTTTTTATTAATATCTTTTAATAAATCGAAAGCCAAGATATCAACTCCTTTACTTATATACACTAATAATTATATACACTTTTTTGGAAAAGCACACAAAAAAATTCTTTTTAAAAGTATTTTATGATGATTTATTGAAATTTGTACTACTTAATATTTATATAGTCTTTATATAGTTATTATAATAACTTAATAATTATTAAGAAAAATTTAGTAAAATTCGCTTTATGCAATAGATAAACGGTTAACAGAGGTAATAAAGTTTGTTATAATGATTTTAAATACAGAATAAAATTTGGAAAATGTATAAAAACATATGTGTTTTATAAATAATAAAAATATGAACTATACGTGGAAAATATATACTGGAAATTTATATAGGTCAGGTGATTAATATGGAGAAACTAAGCAGAAACAGTAGAGTATCGATAATAACTAAGGTTCTTATCGAAAATCCTAATAAAATAATTGGATTAAATAAGTTCTCAGAACTTTTAAATGCAGCTAAATCAACAATAAGTGAAGATATAGTAATTGTTAGAGAAATATTAGCTAAATTTTCTATGGGAAAAGTAGAAACTATAGCTGGGGCTGCAGGTGGAATAAGATATATTCCTGAAATGGGTGAAGAAGATAAGAATAAATTTTTAGAAGAGTTATGTGAAATTGCTAGTGAAAGCAATAGAGTAGTTCCAGGAAATTTCTTATACGTAACTGATATAATGTTTGATCCTAACATAATAAGTAAAGCTTCTGTTATTTTAGCATCATATTTTCAAGAGATGGATATAGACTATGTAATAACAGTTGAAACAAAAGGAGTTCCTTTAGCTTATGAAGTTGCTAAATGTTTAGGGGTCCAACTTATAACAGCTAGAAGAGATAGTAAAGTAACTGAAGGTTCAACAGTTTCAATAAACTATGTTTCGGGAACTTCAGGAAAGATACAACAAATGTGTCTATCAAGAAAATCATTAAAGCAAGGAAGTAAATGCATATTCATAGATGACTTTATGAGAGGCGGCGGAACTGCTAAGGGGTTAGTTGATCTATTAAGAGAATTTGATTCAGAACTTATGGGAATAGGTGTATTAATAGATAATAAATTATCAACTAATAAAATAACTAAAGATTATGTATCATTAATTGATATTGTTGAGATAAATGAAGATGGAGTAAAAATGGTTCCTTCAGTTTAAGAACTATATGTTACTATTATTAATAAAATTTACAAAATATATGAAAAAAAGAAGGAATTTTATATTTTGTATAGAATATACATAGTAACAACAACTGGAGGTGTACAATAATGAATATTACAGATGTAAGAATTAGAAAAATATCTGCAGAAGGTAAGATGAAAGCAATTGTTTCTGTAACTTTTGAGAACCAATTTGTAGTTCATGATATTAAAATCATTGAGGGATTGAATGGTCTTTTCATAGCTATGCCTAGCAGAAAAACACCAGATGGAGAGTTTAAGGATATAGCTCATCCTATAAATACAGAAACTAGAGAGCAGATCCAAAGAGCAATTCTTGATGAGTATGAAAAGGTTAAAAATTTAGAAGTTCAAGAATAATTTTAATAAAAGGAAGGTTTCTTCCTTTTATTTTTTTGTCGTAATAATAGTGAATTACTTATTAATTTAATGAATAAGTTATTATTGAAATAAGTAATTTATTAAAATATAATTGAAAATGAGAAAAATGAAGATTTTACAACAAAAGAAGAGATTAAATTTAAATAGTATAGCTTATATAATATAATGAGTATCACAAAGAGGTGTTTTTATGAATAAATGTGCTATAATATTAGCGGCAGGACAAGGTACGAGAATAAAATCTAAGTTACCGAAAGTTCTACATAAAGCTTGTGGAAAAGAAATGGTTAATCATGTTATAGATGCCATGAGAAGAGCTGAAATAGAGGATGTTAACGTAATAATAGGAAAAGGTGCAGAATTAGTTAAAGATAGAACTAACTCAAAAGAAGTAAGTTATTCTTTACAGGAAGAGCAGTTAGGAACTGGTCATGCAGTAATTTGTGCTAAAGAATTTTTAGAAGGAAAGACAGGGGTAGTTGCAATCTTTACTGGAGATGCTCCTTTAATAAAACCTGAAACAGTTAAAAATTTAGTAGATACACATATTGCTGAGAAAAATTCTGCTACATTATTAACATCAGTAATTGAAAATCCAACTGGTTATGGAAGAATAGTTAGAAGTGGTGAATCAGTTGAGAAAATTGTAGAACATAAAGATTGTAATGAAGAAGAAATAAAGATACAAGAAGTAAATGCAGGAATGTATTGCTTTGATATAGAAAGTTTATTAACTTCTTTAGAGAAGCTTTCAAATGATAATGCTCAAGGAGAATATTACTTAACAGATGTTATAGAAATATTAAAGAAAGAGAGCAAAAAAGTTGGAGCAATGATTACAGATTTTGAAGAGACTTTAGGAGTGAATTCAAGAGCTGAACTTGCAAGAGTTGAAAGCATAATGAGAAATAGAATAAATAGAACTCATTTAGATAATGGTGTTACTATAATAGACCCTCTAAACACATATATAGAGCCAGATGTAGTTATTGGTCAAGATACTATAATCTATCCAGGTAACGTGTTAGAAGGAAAAACAGTTATAGGAGAAGATTGTGTTTTATATCCTAATTCAAGAATAAACAACAGTACTATAGGAAATGGTGTTGAAATACAAAGTTCAGTTATCTTAGATAGTAAGATCGGAGATGAAACAACAGTAGGACCATTTGCTTATGTTAGACCAGAAAGTAACATAGGAAGTCATGTTAGAGTTGGAGATTTTGTTGAAATTAAAAAATCAACAATAGGAGACAATACTAAAGTATCTCATTTAACTTATATTGGAGATGCTGAAGTTGGAGAAAGATGTAATTTTGGTTGCGGTACTGTAGTAGTTAACTATGATGGTAAGAAAAAACATAAAACAATCATAGGCGATGACTCATTTATAGGATGTAATACGAACTTAGTTTCACCTGTAGAAGTAAAAGATAATACTTATATAGCTGCAGGATCAACAATAACTAAAGAGGTTCCAGAAGGTAGTTTAGCAATAGCTAGAGCTAAGCAAAAGAATATAGAGGGCTGGGTTGAAAGAAAAAAGCTTAAATAAGCATTAAATATACAAATGCCAAAGGCTAGGTTTAATTTTAAGGAGGTCTTCATTAAATGGAAAATCATTCAAAAAATATCAAAATATTTACTGGTAACTCACATCCAGAGTTAGCTAGAGAAATCGCAGAGGCTTTAGATATTCCTCTAGGCAAATCAGAGGTAAGTACTTTCAGTGATGGAGAAATATCAGTAAATATAAAAGAGACTGTTAGGGGTTGTGACGTATTCATAGTTCAATCAACTTGTAGTCCTGTAAATAATAACTTAATGGAGTTATTAATAATGATAGATGCATTTAAGAGAGCATCAGCAGGAAGAATAAATGCAGTTATACCTTACTATGGATATGCTAGACAAGATAGAAAAGCTAAGTCAAGAGATCCAATAACAGCTAAGCTAGTAGCTGACCTATTAACAGCAGCTGGTGCTGATAGAGTTCTTACTATGGACTTACATGCAGCCCAAATACAAGGTTATTTCAACATTCCAGTAGATCATTTATTAGGCTCACCTATATTAGCACAATATTTTGTTGATAAAGGTTTAGCAGATAGAGATGACGTGGTTGTTGTTTCACCTGATTTAGGATCAGTAACAAGAGCAAGAAAGTTTGCAGATAAACTTAATGCTCCTATAGCCATAATTGATAAAAGAAGACCAAAAGCAAACGTATCAGAGATAATGAACATCATAGGAGATGTTAAAGATAAGGTTTGTATATTAATAGACGACATGATAGATACTGCGGGAACAATAGCAAATGCAGCTAATGCCTTAAAAGACTTAGGAGCAAAGAATGTATATGCATGTTGTACACATGGAGTATTATCAGGACCAGCTTTTGAAAGAATAAATAACTGTGCAATTGAAGAATTAGTTATGTTAAATACTATAGCTCTTCCTGAAACTGATGGATTAAAAAAATTCAAATCATTATCAGTTGCTCCTATTATGGCTGATGCTATAAGAAGAATCTATGATGATGAGCCATTAAGTGGATTATTCCAAGACTAAAAAAGAGCGCATAGTCGCTCTTTTTTTTATAAAATCATTATAAAATGCAACTTTTTTTTAAACAAAACCGTTTAAATTTGATTAAAATGTAAAAAAAAAATAATTTTGTTAATTATAAATTGATAAAAATGACTAAATGTTTTACACTTTATTTATATACATTAATAATTTGTGAAATGGGAAAGATTTCATTGTTTTTAAAGTATTAAAGCACATAAAATAAGGACAAATGTAGAAAACTACAGAAAGGATTTTTAAGAGGTGAATTTTATGGAAGGTTTATTAGGAAAGATTTTAATTGTAGATGACGATGAAAATATATGCGAAGTTATAAAAATGTACTTAGAAACTACAGGATATAACGTGAGAGTAGCTCATGATGGAAAAGCTGCTAAGGAGGAGTTTGTTAATTTTAGCCCTAACTTAGTAGTATTAGATATGATGTTACCAGGAATAGATGGTATGGAAGTATTAAAATGGATAAGAAAAGATAGTAACGTACCAGTAATAATGTTAACTGCTAAAGGAGAAACTTTTGATAAAGTATTAGCTTTAGAAATCGGGGCTGATGATTATGTTGTTAAGCCTTTCGAACCAAAAGAATTATTAGCTAGAGTAAAAGCTGTTATGAGAAGATATTCAGGAGAAGAACCAGATAACGTTGTATTAAACTTCCCTGGATTAACTATAGATGCTAACTCATATAAAGTTATATACAATGGAGAAGAAGTTAAAACGCCACCTAAAGAGTTTGAATTATTACACTACCTTGCAAGCAATAAAAATAAAGTATTTACAAGAGATCAATTATTATGTGAGGTTTGGGGATATGATTACCCAGGCGATTCAAGAACAGTTGACGTTCACATCAAGAGATTAAGAGAAAAATTAAATGGTGGAGAAGACTGGCAATTAGAAACTGTTTGGGGCGTAGGATACAAATTTGAGGTGAAATAATGAAGTGCCGTGGCTTAGTACCTAAATTAATTTTAACACTAAGCATAACGATATGTATTACTTTCTTTATAGTAGGTATTATTCTTTCAAGTTTGTTTAGAGAAGAATACTACCAAGAAAGGCTTAATAGCTTATCTGGAGAAGCAGAAGTAATAGAGCAAGTTGTAAATTCATATTTAAATAATAATTCTACTAGAGAAGAGCTTAATAGATCGGTAAAATTTATTTCAGATTCTTTAAAGGTTGATATTTATATAATTGATAGTTATGGATACATATATTCAGTTTCAAATCAGGAGGATGAATATTTAAAATACACTAAGATAGATGACTCAGATATGAAAGAGTTAAGAGATGGAAAAGTTATAGAACAGAAGGATAAAAAAGAATTTATTTATTCTAAGCCTATTTTTAAAGATGGGTATTTTACTGGAGCTGTTTCAATAGTAACTCCATTAAGTGTATTATCATCATCCCTTGTTAGAATAAATCAGATTGTTTGGATATGTGTAGCTGTGGCTATAATATTCTCGGGCTTAGCAATATATTTTATTTCTAAGAGGATTATAATAAAACCTCTAAATGTTATAAATAATGCTGCTAAGAAGATTGCTAATGGAGAAATTGGAAATAGAGTTAATGTTTCTTATGATGATGAAGTTGGAGAGCTAGCAGAGTCATTTAATATAATGGCTACTTCTCTTGAAGAAGCTGAGCTTAACAGAAGAGAATTTATATCTAATGTTTCTCATGAATTAAGATCTCCGATGACTTCAATTAAAGGGTTTATAACTGCAATATTAGATGGTGTTATTCCTAAGGATAAAGAAGGTTATTATCTTACAATAGTAAATGATGAGATAGGCAGATTAACAAGGCTTATTAATGATTTGCTAGATTTATCCGCTATGCAAGCAGGAAAATTGGAATTTAATATAAGTGAATTAGAGTTAAATAGAATAATAGAGACAACTGTATTAAAGATGAATCAAAAGGCTGCTGATAAGAATATAAAAATAGAAGTCACTTTAGAAAGTGAAAAGCAGTATGTTTATGGAGACAATGATAGACTTATACAGGTTGTTACTAATTTGGTTGATAATGCTGTTAAATATTGCGATGAAAATGGTGTGGTTAAGGTATCAACCAAGACTAAAGGAAGTAAGATTATTGTTAGCATATTCAATACTAGTAAAGGAATTGCTGAATATGACTTAACACATATTTGGGATAGATTCTATAAAGTTGATAAGGCTAGAAGTAATAAAACTAGTACTGGTCTAGGTCTTTCTATAGTAAGAAATATAATATTACAATTAGAAGAGGATATTTGGGCTGAAAATGTCATTGATAAAAATGGTGATATAACAGGTGTTAGATTTAATTTTACTTTAACAAAAGTTAAATAAAATATTGCATAGGAGGTCTTTATGGGGAAATTTTTTAAAGGCTCTAACAAGGGGAAGGATCTCCATGAACTAAATGAAAATAACTATGACAATATAGTAATAAAAAAAGATAAAAAGAAATTTTGGATAAATAGTATAATAAAGCTTTTTAGCTTTATTATACTGGTTTTTTTAATATCTTTTATTGCGTTTAAGCATTACACAAAGGATTTGAGAATTGAAGAACAGCAATCAAAACTTTTAGAAAAAGTTAAGGATGGTAGGTATGATATAACTAATTTAATTAATAGTTGTTCAGCAAGTATTGTTACTGTAGGTAGTGATAGAAAAGTCTTGGCTTTAGGGGATGATAGTGACAAGAATGTTACTGGAGTTATAATTAGATCAGATGGATATATTTTAACTAGTTATAGTGCTATAAAAGATTTCCCTAATATTTATGTTAAATTATCAATTAATGATGTAAGTCCTTTTGAGGCAACTTTAGTTGGTGATAATGAAGAAACTGATATAGCTGTTTTAAAAATAGAATCTAGTGGATTGCAGAGTATTTCAGCATCAGAGCTAGAAGTTTTAGAGGTTGGAGAGAGAGTAGCAACATTAGGGAATGTTACTTCAGAAGAATCATTAGGCTTTGTGGCTAATGGTATAGTAACTTCACCTATGAGAAAAATTACTATAGGTGAAGAGAAACATTCAGATTCTAAGATTTTTTCTCTTATAGAAACAAACTCACTAATAAATTCAGAAAATAATAGTGGTATTTTATGCAACTATAATGGTAAAGTTGTTGGTATAAATAGTACATATTTTAGCGGAAAATTTGCCAAAAACGGTGTATATTATGCACTAGATATAAACGATGCTTTAAGGATAGCTGACTCTATAATAAGAGAAGGCGATGTAGGAGTTAGCGTAACACTTGGAGTTACAGGGACTACAGTAGCTGATGAGGCTCATAATGTTTTTGGAATTTATGTAGAGGATGTTGATAAGGGAAGTAACGCTTTTAATTCTGGAATAAGACCTACGGATATTATTGTAGAAGTTGATGGAGAACAGGTGAGAAATATAGAAAACTTAGCTGAACTTCTAAAGAAACATGTAGTAGGAGATATAATTAAAGTTAAAGTTATAAGAGGAGAATCAATGAAAGATATTTCAGTAACTTTAGCATAATTTATTCATAGAAAAATAAAACCCTTCACGTAAGTTTGTGAAGGGTTTTTTGTTGTTTTATACTAATAGTAAAAGTATAATTAAAGAATGATTTAATTAAAATAATTAAAAACATAAATATATGGAGGGCAATATGATTTTAATAGTTGGATTAGGTAACCCAGGAAAACAGTATGAGCATACTAGACATAATATTGGATTTGATGTAATTGATTATATGGCAAATAAGTATAATATTGATGTAAATAGGGAAAAATTTAAAGGTCTTTGTGGTGAAGGCTTTATAGAGAATAAGAAGGTTATTTTATTAAAACCTTTAACGTATATGAACTTAAGTGGAGATAGTATTAGAGAACTAGCAAACTTCTATAAGTTAGAAAATGACGAAATAGTTGTTGTTTATGATGATATAAGCTTAGATATTGGAAAACTTAGAATAAGAGAAAAAGGTAGTGCTGGTGGCCATAACGGAATCAAGAGTATAATACAAAATCTTGGTGGAGATGTATTCCCAAGAGTTAAAGTTGGGGTAGGACAACCTAAAGATAACCTAGTGAATCACGTTTTAGGAAAATTCTCAAAAGAGGATAGAGAACATGTAGAGAAGGTGATTCCTATTGTAAGTGATGCTATAGCTGAAATAGTTAAGCATGATGCAAAGGAATCTATGAATAAGTTTAATGGTGTTACAGTAGAGTAGTTTATTATTTAGAATGGTGGTGTTTAGAGTGAGGTTACAGGGGTTAATGACTCCTTTATTAAATAGTGATTCTTTCCAAAAGCTTAAAGGGTTTATGGAAAGGGAAAGTTATCCTGTAATGGTAAATGGATTATCAGACTCGGGTAAAAGTTATTTTATAAATGGAATATATGAGGACTCAGATAAGCCTATAGTTGTTGTTACGCACAATGATATTGAGGCTAGAAATATATATGAAGATTTATCGTTTTATCTTCCTAATGTTTATTATTTACCTTCTAGAGAAATAGTTTTTTATAATATTGATGCTATTTCAGGTGATTTAAGATGGGCAAGATTAAAAGTTATAAAAGAGATGCTAAGAAGTACGAAAAAAATAATAGTTACTTCTATAGATGCCTTTGCGGCTACATATACGCCAAAGGAACTTTATAAAAATAATATATTAAAGATAAAAATTGAAGATGAGATAAATTTAAAAGAAGTATCACAAAAACTTATCGAATCTGGATATGAGAGATTAGAGACTGTTGAAGGTAAAGGTGAGTTTTCACTAAGAGGAGGCATATTAGATGTTTTTCCTCCTAATTCTGCGCATCCATATAGAATAGAAATGTTTGGAGACGAAGTAGATTCTATAAGAACATTTAATGTTGAGTCTCAAAGAAGTATAGAAAAAGTTAAGAGAGTTGAAATATTCCCTGCTAAAGAGATTATCTTAGATAAGGAAACTATTGATAGGGCTATAGAAAAGATGAGAGCAGAGCTTTCAGAATTTGAGGAGAAGGTTTCTGATAAAGAGGTTAAAGGAAGATTAAAACAAATTATTGAAAGAAATATAGAATCTTTAAAAGAAAATTGGAGTTTTGAAACTATAGATAGTTATCTTCCGTTTTTCTTTGAAAAGCCTGCGACTTTATTTGATTATTTAAAGAATTATACTTTTATAATTGATGATGCAAAAAGATGTAATGGTAAATTAGAAAGTACTATTTTTGAGTTTAATGAAAATTATGAGGCATTCTTAGAGAGGGGGAATATTCTTCCTTCACAGATTAATTTAAGTTTAAGTGCAGATTTAGTTAGAGAATCATTTAAGGGCAATCGTTTGATAAACTTAAGCCCATTAGGAGAAGGTGGTAGCTTTATTGAAGCTATAAATAAAGTTGATTTTAAGCAAACCACTATGAATGGATATCAGGGGCAGTTTGAACTTCTTATAGATGACATAAGAGAAAAAAAGAAAAATGGATTTAAAACATTAATTCTTTCTGGAACTAGACCAAGAGGAGAAAGACTAGTAAATACTTTAAGAGATCTTGATATTGAAAGTGTTTATAAAGATGATGTTGATGATATAAAAGAAGGAGAAGTTGTAATAACTTTTGGAAATCAGAATAAAGGTTTTGAATATCCAAACTTAAAGGTTTCTTTAATATCAGATAAAGGCGTTTTTGGAGAAAGTAAAGTAAGTAAGAAAACAAAGAAAAAGAAAACCAAAGGTGTCTCAAAAATAAAAAGTTTTGCAGAGTTAAAACCTGGTGACTATGTTGTTCATGTAAATAGCGGAATAGGTGTCTATAAAGGAATAAAACAAATTGAGGTTCAAGGTCATAAGCGAGATTATTTAGATATTGAATACTCAAAGGGTGATAAGCTTTATGTTCCAGTTGAGCAATTAGATTTAGTTCAAAAATATATTGGTTCAGATAGTGCTTCTCCGAAGATAAGTAAGCTTGGAGGTAATGAGTGGCAAAAGGCTAAAGCTAAGGTTAGAAAATCTATCAATGATATAGCTGGTGATTTAGTAAAATTATATGCTGCAAGATCAACTGTTAAGGGATATAAGTTTTCTAAGGATACACAATGGCAAAAGCAGTTTGAGGATGAATTCCCTTATGATGAAACACCAGACCAATTATCAGCTCTTGAGGATATTAAAGGTGATATGGAGACTACAAAGGTTATGGATAGATTGCTTTGTGGTGACGTTGGTTATGGTAAGACTGAGGTTGCAGTAAGGGCTGCATTTAAATCAGTTATGGATGGAAAGCAAGTAGCATTCTTAGTTCCAACAACTATACTTGCAGAGCAACACTATAAAAATATGAAAAAGAGATTTGCTGGATTCCCAATTACTATAGATATGATAAGTAGATTTAGAACTAAGAAACAGCAGACAGAGACTTTAAAGGCTCTAAAAGAAGGAAATGTTGATATATTAATAGGAACCCACAGATTAGTTTCTAAAGATATTCAATTTAAAGATTTAGGACTTCTTATTGTTGACGAGGAACAAAGGTTTGGAGTAACTCAAAAAGAGAAAATAAAGAGTTTTAAGAAGAACGTTGATGTCCTTACTCTGAGTGCAACGCCAATTCCAAGAACTCTACACATGTCTCTCACAGGGGTTAGAGATATTTCTGTAATAGAAACTCCACCAGAGAATAGATATCCAATTCAAACTTATGTTGTGGAGCAAAATGACCAGCTTATAAGAGATGCAATTTTAAGAGAAATAAATAGGGATGGTCAAGTATTCTTTGTTCATAATAGAGTTGAGAGTATTCAAGAAGTAGCTAATTATATTAAAGAACTTGTTCCAGAGTGTAAGCCTACTATTATTCATGGTCAGATGACAGAAAGACAGTTAGAAACAGAAATGATAGACTTCATGGAAAGAAAGTATGATGTGTTGGTGTGTACATCTATCATAGAAACAGGAATAGATATTCCAAATGTTAATACTATGATTGTAAATGATGCAGATAAGATGGGGCTTTCTCAGCTTTATCAGTTAAGAGGTAGAGTTGGAAGAAGTAATAAGGTTGCGTATGCTTATTTCTTATATCAGAGAGATAAAGTGTTAACAGAAGTTGCTGAAAAGAGACTAAAAGCACTTAAAGATTTTACAGAATTAGGTTCTGGGTTTAAGATTGCTATGAGAGATCTTGAAATAAGAGGCGCAGGAAATATGATGGGATCAGCTCAGCATGGTCATATGGCATCTATAGGATATGATTTATATTGTAGAATGTTAGAGGATACAATAAGGATTATAAAGGGTGAAATTGACAGAGAGCCAATTGAGACAGTTGTTGATCTAAAAGTAGATGCGTTTATTCCATCTAGTTATATAGCTGATGAAATTCAAAAAATTGAAATTTATAAGAAGATTGCGGCAATAGAAAACGAAGATGATTATAAATATGTTGAAGAGGAACTAGAGGATAGATTTTCTAATATTCCAGGAATGGTTTACAATCTTATGGATATAGCTTATATAAAAGGAAAGGCTAAGCTTTTAAATATTGAAGAGATAAAAGAAAAGAATGAAGACATTTATTTTACTTTTGAAAGTAGAGAGAGAACTAATAAGAAAATATTTAAGTTCTTAGTAGAAAATTATAAGAATGATATAATGATTCAATTTGGAGATAAACCTGTATTTTTATATAGAGGGAAAGAAAAGAGAAAAGAGGATATATTACAGACATTTAAGGAAATGTTAGACGGTATATTAGCTTTAAATAATTAATAATTTATAAATTGAAATATTATTGTAACATTGATATACTAAAATGGAATCTGACTAGAATATTATGTAAATTATAATCGGAGAAAGGCGAGGTATTAAAATGGTAAGTGTAAAGAAGGTAGTAGCATCTGCATTAGTTGGAGCTTTGATGTTCACAGCTGTAGGTTGTGGAATGGTAGAAAAGACTCAAGCAGCTATTGACAAGACTACTGTAGCTACAGTTAATGGGGAAAAAATTACATTAGGAGAGGTTGACTCACATTTAAAAGGAATGTTTACTCAATTAGAGAGTCAATATGGAAAGGATTTTAAAGAGAATCCAGAAGTTGCTCAACAAATAGTACAACAAAGAAAGAGTGTTGTAGAAGGTATTGTAACTGATAAAGTATTAGTTATAGAGGCAGAAAAATTAGGAATAACTCCAAAGGAAGATGAAATAACTAAGAAAGTTGATGAGCAATTCAACAATATAAAAACTAGCTTAGGAGATAACTTTGATAAAGCTTTAGAAGCAGAAGGTTACACAGAAGAAACTTTCAAAGCCTTTTTAAAGAATCAAGTTATAGCGCAAGCAACAGTAGATAATGCTACTAAGGATGTAAAAGTTACTGACGAAGAAATTCAAAAATACTATGATGAAAATAAACAACAGTTTGTAGTTCAAGCTGGTGCTGATGTAAAACACTTATTATTCCCAACTGAAGAGGAAGCTCAAAAAGCATACGACGAAATACAATCAGGAAAAACAACTTTTGATGATTTATTCAATAAATATGAGAAAAACACAGACCCTAAGAAAGAGCCTATAGCTGAAAACTTAGGAAGAGTAAACTATGATAACCAAAACTTTGATCCTGCATTTATGGAAGGATTAAAGCCTTTAAAAGATGGTGAAATTTCAAAACCAGTTAAAAGTTCATTTGGATATCATATAATATTAGCTACTAATGTTTCTGATAAAGAAACTCAGTTAACTTTAGATCAAGCTAAAGAGCAAATAAAAGCTACTTTAGAAAATCAAAAGAAAAGAGAAGCTTATCAAAAAGCTTTAGATCAATGGAAAAAGGATCTTGGAGTTAAAGTTTATGATGATAAACTAAGTGAAGGCTTAAATGTAAGCAAATAATATAAAAAAGGAATCTATAGAAAATTCTATAGATTCCTTTTTTTTATCTAAATACATCCTAAAAAGTTTTCATTAATTGGTTATTAAAATGCAACATAACATAAATATAATCAATGTGTATAAAATTTCAAATAAATTAAATACTATTATTGTAGACAAAGATTAGTAATTAGTATTTACATAAGGGAGGTACATACAAATGAAGGCCACTGGAATAGTAAGACGTATTGACGATTTAGGTAGAGTTGTTATACCTAAGGAGATTAGAAGAACTCTAAGAATTAGAGAGGGAGATCCATTAGAGATTTTTACAGATAGAGAAGGTGGTGTAATACTTAAAAAATATTCACCAATAGGAGAATTGACTGACTTTTCAAAGGAGTATGCTGAAGCATTACAACAGTCAACTGGACATATTATTTTAATATCAGATAATGATGCTTTTATATCTGTAAGTGGAACTCCTAAAAAAGAATTTATAGAAAGAAAAATAAGCGATGAATTAGAAGAGATAATGGAAAAAAGGAAAGCTATTATATTGGGTGTGGATAATAAAAATGTTATACCTATGCACGCAGATGATGAAGAAAATAAATATAGTAGTCAAGTAGTTGCACCAATATTAGCTGAAGGAGACACAATAGGCTCTGTAATAATTTTATCTAAGGAAGGAAAAACTTTAGGTGAAGTTGAGCAAAAGCTAGCAGAAACAGCAGCAGCATTCTTAGGAAAGCAAATGGAACAATAAAAATAAACAGTAATCATAATTTAATATTTGTACTTTAAACAGTAATAATACCTCTAAATTTACAATAATATAAAATAGTTTAGTTTTTAAATTTGGAGGTATTTTATGAAGAAACAGTCCCTTATAAAAGGTAGTCTTGTGCTTGCTGGTGCTGGTATATTAGCCAAGTTTCTTGGTTTGTTTTTTAGATGGCCATTGATAATGTTAATAGGAGATGAAGGGTTAGGGTATTATCAGATGACATATCCACTTTACATGTTATTTGTAGCTATCGCTGCAGGTATTCCTATAGCAGTATCAAAATTAGTTTCTGAGAAAAATGCATTAGGGAAATATGAAGAAAGCTTTCAGGTAATAAAAGAAGCCTTGAAAGTTATGGTTTTATTAGGTTTAGGGACAAGCATTTTTTTAGCTGTAGGAGGAAAGTTCTTGTTACCTTTTTTAAAGTGGGATAACAAAGCATATTATTCTATTTTAGGAATTTGTTTAGCACCATTATTAATAGGAGTTATAACGCCTATTAGAGGTTTTTTTCAAGGATTTCAAAATATGACACCTACTGCTATTTCACAAATTATTGAACAGATAGGAAGAGTAATAGTTGGAGTTGGACTAGCTTATATACTTATAGATAAAGGTATTGAGTACTCTGCTGGAGGTGCAGCATTTGGAGCAGTAGCAGGAGCTTTTGTGGCTGCATTATACTTAATACCTAAGTACAGGAAGGTTAAGAAAAGTTTTAATGTAGGTAAAGTTAAGGGTAGTCATAAAATATTTATGGAAATAATCAATATAGCATTACCAATATCAGTAGGAGCAGCAGTAGGGAGTATAATGGGAGTTATAGACTCGGTTTTGGTACCACAAAAACTTTTAGAGGCGGGTTTTACAGGACAAGAGGCAACCATTTTGTATGCTCAATTAACTGGGAAAGCTACAGTTTTTACAAATGTTCCTATGACATTAGCAGTAGCTTTATCGGCATCTATAATACCAATAATTTCTGAGCTATATACTTTGAAAAATAATAAACAAGTAGAAGAAAAAATAAATACTACAATGAAACTTTGTATGATAATTGCTATACCTTGTTTTTTAGGATTATTTTTTATGGCAGAGCCAATAATGAGTCTTTTGTTTCCAGGAAAGTCTGAGGGATTCATTATATTAAAATACCTATCAATAAGTGTACCTTTTTTAGTTGCAACACAGATTACAACATCTATATTACAAGGAATGGGATATTATTATAGACCGGTTTTTCATTTGCTTATAGCTTGTGGAATAAAAATATTCTTAACAGTTAAATTAATTCCAATAGAGTCTTTAAATATATATGGGGCAGTTATAGCTACTATAGTTTCTTATACTGTAGTTATGATATTAAATTTAATATATATGGCTAGAAAGTTTAAATACTTTCCTAATTTAATCAATGTTTTAATAAAACCTATTTTAGCTTCAGTGTTAATGATAGGTACAGTTTTATATTTATATTCAGAAGCATTAAAATATAGTGGAAGTAACAGTATAGCTTGCTTAATAGCTATATTTATGGGTATTATTATATATATGATATCATTGGTTGTGCTTAAGATATTTAGCGTAGAAGAGATAAAAGGAAGGCTAAAAAATTAAGCTATAAAGTGCGAAGGAGAGTATAGAATGCTTAAGATAATGGGTTTAGGACCAGGTGCCTATGAAGCTTTAACAATAGGTGCTTTAAAAGAACTAAAAAACAATAAAAATATTTATTTTAGAACTGAAAAACATCCAACTGTTGATTTCTTAAAAGAGGAAGGAATCAAGTTTGAATCTTATGATCATGCATATGAAATGTATGATAGTTTTGATGATGTTTATAAGTATATTGCAGAGGATGTAATAACAAAGGTTAAAGAAGATGAGGATTTAATCTATGCAGTTCCAGGACATCCATTAGTGGCTGAGAGATCTGTAATAAATTTAATAGATTTATGCGAAGAAAAAGAAATAGCTTATGAAATATTACCAGCTGTTAGTTTTGTAGATGCTATGATGGAAGCATTACAAGTTGATCCTGTAGAAGGATTAAAAATAGTTGATGCTTTCGATATGAAGAATCAAATTTTAGATAAAAGAGTAGGAACTATAATAACTCAGGTTTACAATAATTTTATTGCTTCAGAGGTTAAATTAAGATTATTAGAGGGATACAAAGAAGATACTGAAATAATATTTGTTAGAGCTGCTGGAGTAGAAGGATTAGAAAGTATTAGAAAAATAAAATTATATGAGTTAGATTGGCAGGAAGATATAGATTACCTAACTTCAATATATATTCCAAAGGATTTAGATAATAAAAAAGACTTCCAGGACTTATTAGATATAATTGAATTATTAAGAAGTCCAGAAGGATGTCCATGGGATGGAGAGCAAACTCATGAAAGCTTAAAGAGTGCTCTATTAGAGGAGTGTTATGAGGTAATTGATGCTATTGAGAATGAAGATGAGGATGCCTTAATAGAAGAATTAGGAGATGTTTTACTTCAAGTTGTATTCCATGCCTCAATTGGTAAGGAAGATGGATATTTTGACATAATGGATGTAATAGACGCTATATCTGGAAAGATGATTAATAGACATCCACATGTATTTTCAAATAGTGAAGTTGAAAATTCAGAGGATGTTGTAGCTAACTGGGATGAAATAAAGAAAAAAGAGAAGAGCATAGAAACTTTAACTGATGAGATGGAGGCTATAGCTAAGTCACTTCCAGCAACGACTAGAGCTTATAAGGTTCAAAAGAAAGCTAAGAAGGTTGGATTTGATTGGGATGATGTAAATTGTGCTATGGATAAGGTTAGAGAAGAATTAGAGGAAATAAAAGAGGTTTATAATTCAGAAGATAAGTCAATAATAGAAGGTGAAGTTGGAGACTTACTTTTTGCATGCATAAATGTTGCTAGATTCCTTGAGGTTGATGGCGAATTAGCTTTAGATAAAACTATTAAGAAATTTATAAAGAGATTTTCTTACATAGAAAATGAGGCAAATAAGAAAAATAAGAATCTAAATGATATGACTTTAGACGAGATGGATAAACTATGGGATAAAGCTAAAGAGAGTGAAAAATAAGCGTTTTTAGAAATTTATGGTTTTACATTGGTCTAAAAAGTATAAATTTTTTAAAAAATGCAAAAATATCAGTATTTTTAGGGCAAAAATTGAAAGTATTGACTATACAAAGGAAGAAATATATATTATGATAATATAAGTTGATACTAGTTGAATTGTATAACTAGTAAACAATTATTGCAGTAAATTAACTGGAATTTTAAGGAGGATGTAAAAGTGAATAAAGCAGAATTAATAACAAGCATGGCTGAAAAAAGCAACTTAACTAAAAAAGATGCTGAATTAGCTTTAAAAGCATTCATAGAAAGCGTTAGCGAAACTTTAGAGAACGGAGACAAAGTTCAATTAGTTGGATTCGGAACTTTCGAAACTAGAGTAAGAGCTGAAAGAGAAGGAAGAAACCCAAGAACTAAAGAAGTTATAAAAATACCTGCTTCAATAGCTCCAGTATTCAAGCCAGGTAAAGAGTTAAAAGAAAGAGTTAACGCTTAATTTATATAATAAGTTGTGTTAATTTAACTTTAAAAAAGCCCGAGTCTTACTCGGGCTTTTTTATCAATATTGGATAATTTAAATTTATATAAATGATTTAATAGGGAGGATTGAATATGAGATTAGATAAGTATTTAAAAGTTTCTAGAATAATAAAGAGAAGAACTGTTGCTAAAGAAGCTTGTGAAAGTGGAAGAGTTATTATAAATGGTAAAGTAGCTAAACCTTCAAATGATATCAAAGAAGGCGATACAATAGAAATACTATTCGGTAATAGAACTTTAAAAGCTAGAGTAGTTAATATAGCAGAACATGTTAGAAAAGAGAATGCTAAAGAAATGTATGAAATATTAGAAGGCGAAGAAGATACTGAGTAATTATGAACCTTTTAATTTTAATGAATAGTGTATGACTAATATAATTTGAAAATTATATTAGTCATTTTTTTTTGGAGAATTGAATAAGCATAAGGTAGGATAAATATTTTTATACATAGGAGGCTTTTCTTATGCTTGATAAAAAGAATGAAAGTAAACCAATAGAAAATACCAGTAGCATGTCTTTAGAAAATAGAAAATTACTATCACTTACAGGAGTAAACGAGGTTATAAGCTTTGATGATGAAAAAATAAGTTTAAAAACTAATTTAGGGGCTTTATTGATAAAAGGATCAGGATTAAAAATGAACAAATTGGATGTTCAGAACGGGGAGGTAATAATAGGTGGATATATAAGTAATATTAATTACTTAAATAAGAAGAATAAAGTAAAGAGAGGAAGGAATTTAATTTCTAAAATTTTTAAATAGTAAATAGGTGGGAGTTATGCTTTTAGATATAAATATTCAGTTTAGAATTGTTATTTTTGCAATAATCTCTGGAATAATATTAGGTTTTTTATTTGATGTTTATAGAGAGATAAGAGGGGTATGTAAAAATAAAGTTTTAGTAATTATAGAAGATGTATTGTTTTGGATATGGTCTAGTATGGTTATTTTTATTTTCTTATTGAAGTTTAATTATGCTTTTTTAGGTATGTACGTTTATGTATTTATGGTGTTAACATTGATAGTTTATTTAAAAAGTATATCCAAGTACTTCAGGAGCATACAACATAAAATTTTAGCTATACTATTAAGGTATGTTAGAATAATATGCAAAAACATTAGATATTTATTTAAAAACACATTTACAAGTTAAAAATGTAAAGCAAGAGGGAAAAATTGCTTGAATTAAGGTATAATAGTGTTTACAATAGACTTATATCATACCATTTTTAGTATGGGGGCTATAAGTGTGAAGAAAAGAATGAATTTGAAGAATGTGGTAATAATTATATTGATTGCTATATTCTGTATATCCTATATTAGACAAGAAATTACAATGAATAAAATACAAAAAGAAATAGAGGCTAAACAAACTCAACTTAATGAGCTTGAAAGCAAAAATAAAAAGCTACAAGATGAGGTAAACCAATCTTCAACAGATCAATACATAGAAAGAATGGCTAGAGAAAGATTAGGTATGATTAAAGAGGGTGAAAAAGTAATCACAAACTCTGATTCACCTCAAGATAAAGCAAGTATTAGTCAACAAGAGAACAAACAAGAGAAATAAGGTTATTATTAAAAATAACATATATTTTATTTATAAAAATTTAAGGAGGAGTCTTTTAAACATGACCTTAATGGCAGGAAACATATTAGAGGGTAGAATAATTAACATCACAAACTTTGGTGCGTTTGTTGAAGTGGAAGGAAAAACAGGTTTAGTTCATATATCTGAAGTAGCGGATACTTATGTTAAAGATATAAGAGAACATCTTAAAGAAGATGATAAAGTAAAAGTGAAAGTAATATCAGTTGATGATAAAGGCAAAATTAGCTTATCAATAAAGCAAGCTATGCCACCAAAAAAGAAATCTGTTAAACCTGCAGATTTTGATTGGAAAAATGAAAAGAAGGCTGTTAAGCCAAAACAAAACTTTGAGGATATAATGTCAAGATTCTTAAAAGATAGTGAAGAAAGACTTCAAGACGTTAAGAAACATCAAGACGTTAAGCAAAGAAAAAGAAAATCAATATAAAGCTATGCTTTAAAAATCTCTTAGAATTTCTAAGAGATTTTATTTTTTTGAAAAATCTTATTAAAATTATTGTTGAATTAAAAGTTTTTTTAGTTTTTTTAGAAAAGTAAAACCCAGTATTTATGGGGGGTTTAGCATATTTATTATATTTTTTGAAAAAAACTTTAAAAAATATGTTGACAGTATTGTCAGGCTTATGTATAATAAATCTTGTCGTTGGGAAACACACCAACAAGACATGCCGAAGTGGCGGAACTGGCAGACGCACAGGACTTAAAATCCTGCGATGCTAACACATCGTACCGGTTCGATTCCGGTCTTCGGCACCAAATATCGCGGGGTGGAGCAGTTGGTAGCTCGTCGGGCTCATAACCCGAAGGTCGTAGGTTCAAGTCCTGCCCCCGCAACCACATGGCGGGATAGCTCAGCTGGCTAGAGCATTCGGTTCATACCCGAAGGGTCGCAAGTTCGAATCTTGTTCCCGCTACCATTTAAATTTAATATATGCCGAAGTGGCGGAACTGGCAGACGCACAGGACTTAAAATCCTGCGATGCTAACACATCGTACCGGTTCGATTCCGGTCTTCGGCACCAAATATCGCGGGGTGGAGCAGTTGGTAGCTCGTCGGGCTCATAACCCGAAGGTCGTAGGTTCAAGTCCTGCCCCCGCAACCACATGGCGGGATAGCTCAGCTGGCTAGAGCATTCGGTTCATACCCGAAGGGTCGCAAGTTCGAATCTTGTTCCCGCTACCATTTAAATTTAATAATATGCCGAAGTGGCGGAACTGGCAGACGCACAGGACTTAAAATCCTGCGGTGCTAACACACCGTACCGGTTCGATTCCGGTCTTCGGCACCAAAAACTCATCTTAAATAAGATGAGTTTTTTATTTTTTACATGAAACATTTCTTATTATAAAAATAGAATTATTTAAATAAATAATCATAAAAGCATTTCAAAATTCAATCTTAAATTATTTCCAAAAATAAAATTAAAAAAATTCTTTGTTCAACAAAATATTATTAAAAGTATAATTTAGAACTTCTTTAAAAGACAATAAATTTATTTAAAATAACTTAGTTCTTATGAAATTAGTAATTGGATTAAAGAAACTAAAAAATAAAATATAAATAATAGAAAGATTTGTTTTAAAATGTCCTAAAAAAATAAAATTTAACCTCACTAATTTACAAATATTTCCTTTTGAAATTGTTATAATGTTGATAAAGATAGAAGGTTAGGGGGATAAATATGCAATATGGAGTTAAAATTGATAATTATAAGAGAGTAAAAAAATCAGAAGGGACAAAGAGTAATATAAGAATAGAGGCATCTACTATTGGATTAATAATGGCTACTATAGCTGGGATTTTAATAAGTAGAGTTTATCTTGATATGACTTTTGGTATAATTAAGGGTTTAGCTCCTTTTGGATTGGCATATTTAATTGCAACTGCAAGCTATGAGAAAAAGTATTTGATTGTTTCTAGCTTAGGAGTTATTGTTGGATATACTACTTTGTTTGAAAAGGTTATAAATTTTCCAGCTTACATAATAACAGCATTGTTGATAACTATTTTTTCTTTAACTAAAGTTAGTAAGAAGATAAAGAGTATAGTTAATTTTTCTTTGATCTTTTCAGTTTTATTTATTTATGGATTTTTAATTGGGGAATTAGATATTATATTTAATTTAATTAGTGCTATATCTGTAACAGCTTTAGTTTATCCAATATATTATGTTGTTAAATATACATTGAAATGCGTAGAAGAAATAAATACTCAACACTTTTTTAGTATAGATGAAATAGTTAGTATTGAATTATTTCTTTGTTTGTTAGTAGTAGGTATCGGAAATATAACTTTATATGATGTAAGTTTTAGAAGTATAGTTGCAGTATTATTTGTTGTTAGTATAGCGTTTATATCTGATACTAATATGGGAGCAGGTGCTGGAATCACAATGGGTATAATCCTTGGTTTTACTACAGGAAATCTTATGGATAGTATAGCCATATATGGAGCTTGTGGTTTGGTAGCTGGAATATTTAGAGAATCAGGTAAGCTATTAACTGCTTTATCATTTAACATAATATTTATTATAGTAACTTTATACTCTGGGGTATTTAATAATATCGTATTTATTGAAGTTTTAGTAGGAACATTATTATTTATGTTTGTTCCTAAAAAAGTATATAACAAGGTTTCTTTAGAAATAAATAAAGAAAAGAAGGCTGATTTCTGTAATGAAGCTAGATTTAATAAGATAAAAGATGAATTAACTGATAGACTAAAAGATTTTACGGATGTTTTAGGAATGATGGGTAAGTCTTTAAATAATTTAGTAGGAAATGATAAGTTATCTATAAAAAATAAAGGGAATGCTTTAGTTGAGAATTTATCAGACAGAACTTGTAGCGACTGTGATATGAGATATATGTGTTGGAAGAGAGAACTTCATCAAACATACAATGCTTTTTCAGAGCTTATAAGCAACTATGAAACTAGCTCTGGAGTATTTCCGCATGAGTTAGAAAGAAAGTGTGTTAAGAAATATGCTTTAATGAAAAATTTAGAAGATACAATGAATATATATATGATTGATGAAACTCTAAGAAGTAGATTAGGTGAAGGAAGAAAGATTCTTTCTAACCATATAAATAATATGTCAGTAACAATAGGAGAAATTGTTGATGAATTTGGAAATGAACTTCATTTATGTACTGATATTGAAAGAAATATAAGAAAAGCACTTCTTAAATATGGTATTAAGTTTGGTGATTTAATATGCTATAACGATAGAAATGGAAGACTAAAAGTTAAAATGCAAATGGAAAACTGTATGGGAGCACAAAATTGTATAAAAACAGTTCTTCCTATAATAAGTGAATCTATTGGCAAAAATATGAGTATTGGAAGTGAAGGTTGCAATATAAATGCAAAGAATAATATGTGTGAAGTAGTTATTGAAGAAGCACCTAAATATCATGTTACTTCTCATGTAGCTGTTGCTACTAAAGAAGGAGAAAAGTTTACAGGAGATTCTTATTCTTATGGTAGAACTAAGGATGGAAATTATATAACTGTAATATCAGATGGAATGGGATCTGAACCAGAAGCAGGCTTAGAAAGTAAGGTTTCCGTTGAAATAATAGAAAAGTTTATGGATGTTGGCTTTGATGAAAAAATAGCAATAGATGCTGTAAATGCAATAATGAGTATAAAATTCAGTGAAGATGAAAAGTTCTCAACTTTAGATATGAGTAAAATTGATTTATATACTGGTAATGTTAAGTTTATGAAAGTTGGAGCTATTGAGAGTTTTATTAAAAGGGGAAATAAAGTTGAAGTTATAAATGCTAATACTTTACCTTTTGGAGTTTTAGAAGAGCCAGATATAGATACTGTAGAAAAAAAGGTTGGAAATGGAGACATACTAATAAATATAAGTGATGGAATTTTGGATGTTAGAAAAGATGGTAGTTTTGATACAACTTGGTTAATAGAGTTCTTAAAAGCTACTAAGTATAGACAACCTAAGGATTTATCAGTTGCTATTTTAGAAAAGGCAAAGGAACTAAGTGGTGGTAAAGCTAAGGATGATATGACAGTTGTTGTTTCAAAAGTTTTTGGAATAAATTAAATTTTAGGGGTGCTTAAAGGAAAAATAAAATCTAGAGAATTTACAGTTAGATTTTATATTAATATTCTTTAAGCACTTATTTTATTTTTAAATAAATAGAAAAGAGAGTAGTTTGAGAGAGGTAAAGTTAAATACACGAACTTTTTTGAAAACATAAGGCTTTTTTTATGTGTTATAATATTAAGGCAAAATATAATATTTGTGGAGTGAGTTAAGATGAAGAAAAAAGTTATAGAATTTATAAAAGAAAACTCCATGATCCAGAGTGGAGATAAGGTTTTAGTAGCTTTATCAGGTGGACCAGATTCAGTTTGTTTATTACATATTTTAAGTGAATTGAGAGAATTATTACATATAGAGGTGTATGCAGCACATGTTAATCATTGCTTACGAGGAGAGAGTGCCTTAGGTGATGAAGCATATGTTGAAGAACTTTGTAAAAAACTAAATATAAAATGCTTTGTAAAAAGAGTAGATATAAATAAAATAAGTGAAGAAAGAAATATTTCCACGGAAATGGCGGGAAGAGAAGAGAGATATAGTTTCTTTGAAGAGTTAAAAGAGAAATACTCTTTAGATAAAATTGCCATAGCTCATAATGCTAATGATCAAGCAGAAACACTTATCATGAGAGCTTTAAGAGGAACCGGGATAGAGGGTCTAGTAGGAATAAGACCTGTTAGAGATGAAATATTCATAAGACCTATTTTAGTGTTAAGAAGAAATGAAATAGAGGAATATTGTGAAGAAAATAAGTTGAATCCAAGAATAGATGAAACTAATTTAGAAGAAATATATTCTAGAAATAAAATAAGGTTAAAAGCCATTCCTTTTATACAAGAAAACTTTAATCCAGATATAGTAACTACATTAAATAGATTAGCCTATAGTTGTAGTAAGGATGTAGAGTTTATTCAAGAAGAAGTTGAAAAAAGGTATCCTAAGCTATGTTCAAAAGAAGGAAAGAGCATAGTAATAGATGAAAAAGCTTTTGAGGAAAAAGAAGCTATTTTAACAAGAATAATTAAAAAAGCATTAGTTGAAGTAAGTGCTAAATACAATAATTTTGAGTTAAAGCATATACATGACATAATTTCCTTAAAAGGAAGAGGAACAGGTAAAAGAGTAAACATAACTAATGGAGTAATTGCCATTAATGAGTATGGAAAGATAAGAATAACTTTAGTGGAGAAAGTTAAAGTTAAGGAAGAAAAAGTTTTAAATTTAAGCAATATTAAAAAAGAATTAGATGAAAATAATAAAGTTGTAATAGAAGACAAAATTTTAGGAAATTATGAACTAATAGTAGAAGATTTTAAAAAAGGTGAAAAATTTTCAAAAGATAGATTTATAAAGTCTTTTGATTATGATAAAATTTCCAGTATAGATATTAGATTTAGACAAAATGGGGATAAGATAATTCCTTTAGGAATGAAGAGTAGCAAAAAACTAAAAGATATTTTTATAAATAATAAAATTCCAAAAGAAGAGAGAGATTTTATTCCTTTAGTGTTATTTAACAATGAAATAGCATGGATAGTTGGATCTAATGTTAGTGAAACATTTAAAGTTACAAATAAAACTAAAAAGGTGATTAAGATTACTTTTAAAGGAAAGGAAAATTAATTATGAGAAAAGACATAAGAGATGACGTTAAAGAGATTTTATATTCAGAGGAACAATTAGCTAAACGTGTAAAAGAAATGGCTGAAGAGATCAGCAATGATTACCAAGGAAAAGACCTATTAGTTGTAGGAATATTAAAAGGTTCAGTTTTATTTACATCAGATCTTACAAGAAACATAACTATTCCATGTGAATTAGACTTTATGGCTGTTTCAAGCTATGGTAATTCATCTCAAACTTCAGGAGTTGTTAGAATCTTAAAAGACTTAGATAGTGATATTGAAAACAAGCATGTTCTTATAGTTGAGGACATAGTTGATACAGGAACTACTTTAAGTTACCTTTTAGAGTACTTAAAAGCTAGAAAAGCTGCAAGTATTGAGATAGTAGCTTTATTAGATAAAGAAGCTAGAAGAACTTCAAATGTTTATGCTAAATATAAAGGATTCGATGTTCCAGATGAATTTATAGTTGGATATGGAATTGACTATGCTGAAAAGTATAGAAACTTACCTTTTATAGGTTCATTAAAAGAAGAAATCTATAAGAAATAATTGAAAATATTGTAAAGTAAGAATTCTTATGATAAAATTCTTAGAAATGATAGTCAGAGAGGGGGGCCATAGATATGAAAAAAATACCTAATCTGGTTACTTATGTGGCGGTTTTGGCTTTAGTGCTTATGTTAGCTTTCACGTTTTATAAAAGTGGAACACAAGGGAAAGTTATATCATATAGTGATTTCCAAGAAAAGTTTGTAAGTAATCAAATTGAAACTATGACGATAAAAGAAGATAAAATGTCTGTTGAAGGTGTTCTTAAAGACGGAAAAAGATTTGTGACATATGCTTCAGATAAAATGGTAGACCACATGTTACAAAGTACAGAAGGTGTTAGCACTGTAATTAAATATGCTCCACCAAGTAATATGGGAGTCTGGGTTAGTATTTTACCAACAATACTTATAATGGGTATGATGTTCTTTGCCTTCTTTATATTTTCACAACAAGCTCAAGGTGGCGGTGGAAATAGAGGAGTTATGAACTTTGGTAAAAGCAAAGCTAAAATGGCAAATTTAGATGGGAAAAAGGTTACATTCAATGATGTTGCCGGAGCTGAAGAAGAAAAAGGTGAGTTAGAAGAAATTGTTGATTTCTTAAAACAACCAAAGAGATATATAGAAATGGGTGCTAGAATACCTAAGGGAGTTCTTTTAGTAGGACCTCCAGGAACAGGTAAAACGCTTCTTGCTAAAGCTATAGCAGGAGAGGCAGGAGTTCCTTTCTTTAGTATATCAGGGTCAGATTTCGTTGAAATGTTTGTTGGGGTTGGTGCTTCAAGAGTAAGAGACTTATTTGAGCAAGCTAAAAAGAATGCCCCATGTATAATATTCATAGACGAGATTGATGCTGTAGGTAGACAAAGAGGTGCAGGCCTTGGAGGTGGTCATGATGAAAGAGAGCAAACATTAAACCAACTTCTTGTTGAGATGGATGGTTTCGGTGTTAATGAAGGAATTATCATGATAGCAGCTACAAATAGACCAGATATATTAGACCCAGCTTTATTAAGACCAGGTAGATTCGATAGAAGAATACTAGTTGGAGCTCCAGATGTTGGAGGAAGAGAAGCTGTATTAAAAGTTCATACTAGAAACAAGAACTTAGCAGAAGATATTGATTTAAAAGTTTTAGCTAAGATAACACCAGGTTTCAGTGGTGCTGATTTAGAGAACTTAACAAATGAAGCTGCATTATTAGCTGTTAGAAGAGGTAAGAGTAGCATAGATATGAAGGACATGGAAGAGGCTATAACTAGAGTAATAGCAGGTCCTGAGAAGAAGAGTAGAGTGGTAAGTGAATATGATAGAAGAATCACTGCAGTACATGAGTCAGGTCATGCTGTAGTAATGAATCTCTTAGAACATTGTGACCCAGTTCATGAAATCAGTATTATTCAAAGAGGAATGGCGGCAGGTTATACAATGAACTTACCAGAAGAAGATAGAACTCATGTATCAAGAAATGGACTTAAAGATCAGATGGTTGGCTTATTAGGCGGAAGAGTAGCTGAGAAGTTAGTTATAGGAGATATAAGTGCAGGAGCTAAAAATGATATAGATAGAGCAAGTCACATAGCAAGAAGTATGGTTATGGAATACGGAATGAGTGATGAGATTGGTCCAATATCATTTGGGGGCGATGATGGTGGTGAAGTCTTCTTAGGAAGAGATTTAGGTAAGAGTAGAAACGTAAGTGAACAGACTAGTGCTAAAATCGATAAAGAAATTAAAAAGTTAATAGATGAAGCTTATGAAAGAGCAGAGAAAATATTATCTGAAAATATGAGTAAATTAAACGCTGTAACAGATGTCTTACTTGAGAAAGAGAAGATTGATGGTGCAGAGTTCCAGGAGATAGTAAAAAATTCTTAGTAAGAATTTTAAAAGAGACATTTAAATGTCTCTTTTTTTTATGGTAAGATGCTTATAAGACTTAAGTGTAATAATAATTATACGAATATTGAAACTAATTTGATTAAAAATGTTCGATAAAACTCTTTGTTTTTTAGAGAATTATGGGTATAATATTAAATATATTAGTTTGGAATGAGGTGCGGAATTATGAAGAATGATATTGAAATAGCACAAAGTGCAAAAATGGAACCTATAGTAAACATTGCAAAGAAAATAGGATTAGGTGAAGATGATATTGAACTTTACGGAAAGTATAAGTGTAAGATATCATTAGAGGCTATAAATAGATTAGAGAATAATGAAGACGGTAAGCTTGTTTTAGTTACAGCTATAAATCCAACACCTGCTGGAGAAGGAAAATCAACAGTTACAGTTGGTTTAGGACAAGCGTTAAACAGAATAGGAAAAAATACTGTAATAGCTTTAAGAGAACCTTCTTTAGGTCCTGTATTTGGAATAAAAGGAGGAGCTGCTGGTGGTGGATACTCACAGGTTGTTCCAATGGAGGATATAAATTTACACTTCACAGGAGATATGCATGCTATAACTTCAGCAAATAACCTTTTATGTGCTGCTATAGATAATCATATTCATCAAGGAAATCAACTAGGAATAGATTCAAGAAGAATTGTATTTAAAAGAGTTATGGATATGAATGATAGAGCGCTAAGAAGCATAGTTGTAGGTATGGGTGGTAAGATAAATGGATTCTTAAGAGAAGATGGATTTATGATTACTGTTGCATCAGAGATAATGGCTATTTTATGTATGGCTAATGATTTAGAGGATTTAAAAGAGAGAATGGGTAATATTTTAGTTGCCTATAATTTAGCTGGGGAGCCTGTTTATGCTAGAGAGCTAGAGGTTCAAGGTGCTATGGCATTACTTATGAAAGATGCTATAAAACCAAACTTAGTTCAGACTTTAGAAAATACACCAGCTATAATTCATGGTGGACCATTTGCTAATATTGCACATGGATGTAACTCAATAATAGCAACAAAGACTGCTTTAAAAATGAGTGATATAACTATAACTGAAGCTGGATTTGGGGCAGATTTAGGAGCAGAGAAATTCTTAGATATAAAGTGTAGGTATGGCGGATTAAACCCTGATTGTGTGGTTCTAGTAGCTACTATAAGGGCTCTAAAGCATCACGGTGGTGTTAAGAAAGATGAACTTAATGTTTCTAATGTAGAAGCTTTAAATAAAGGGATAGAGAACTTAGAAAAGCAAATAGAAAATATAAAATCATATGGAGTACCAGTGGTTGTTGCTATAAATAAATTCATAACTGATTCAGATGAAGAAGTTAAAGCTATAGAAGACTTCTGCAAGAATCTTGGAGTGGAAGTAAGCTTAACTGAAGTTTGGGAAAAAGGTGGAGAAGGTGGAATAGACCTAGCTAATAAAGTTATAAAAACAATAGAAAATGAACCTTCAAACTTCAAAATGATTTATGACTCAGAAGAAAGTATTAAAGATAAAGTTTTAAAAATAGTTCAGACTATATATGGTGGAAAAGGAGTTAACTATACTCCTCAAGCTTTAAAGCAAATAGCTGAAATAGAGAAGTTTAATTTAGATAAGCTTCCAATATGTATGGCTAAAACTCAATATTCTTTATCAGACAATCCAAGTCTTTTAGGAAGACCAGAGAACTTTGATATAACAGTTAAAGAAGTTAGAGTTTCAAATGGTGCTGGCTTTATAGTTGTACTAACTGGAGATGTTATGACAATGCCAGGATTGCCAAAGGTTCCAGCGGCTAATAGAATGGATATTAAGGATAATGGGGAAATAGTAGGATTATTCTAAATGTTTAGATAATTTTGAGGCTTATATGACACTATTTAAAATTTAGTCATATAAGCCTTTTTTTATTCAAAAACTAGTAATTGTAATTGCTTGACAAATATATAGTAGTTGTTAAAATTAATATTGTTATATAAAGGGTACATGGTATTTTCCGGGCAGCTTTATTAGCTGTCTTTAATTATATTAAGGTGGTGTAAAACACATGATTTTATTAATAGATGTAGGTAATACGAATATAGTTTTAGGGGTTCATGATAATAATAAATATATAGCGTCATGGAGAATATCTACAGATTCTAAGAAAACATCAGATGAATATTCAATACAAGTAATGCAACTATTTAATCAAGCAAAGTTAGAGCCAGAAGAGGTTGAGGGAATAATCATTTCTTCAGTAGTTCCTAATATAATGCATTCTTTAGAGAACATGGTTAGAAAATGCTTCTGTAAAGAGCCTATAGTAGTAGGACCTGGAATAAAAACTGGAATGAACATAAAGTATGATAATCCAAAAGAGGTTGGTGCAGATAGAATAGTAAACGCTGTAGCAGCTCTTGAAAAACATAAAAAGCCTATGATAATCATTGATTTTGGTACAGCTACAACATTCTGTGCCATTACTGAAAAGGGTGATTACTTAGGTGGAAACATATGTCCAGGAATTCAAATATCAGCTGATGCTTTATTTGAGAGAGCAGCTAAGCTTCCAAGAATAGAGCTTGAAAAACCTAAGAGTTTAATTTGTAAAAATACAGTTACAAGTATGCAGGCTGGAATAATATATGGATATATTGGAAAAGTTGAATATATAGTTAAACGTATGAAGAAAGAGATGATGGACTTAGGAGAAAAGGAACCATTTGTATTGGCTACAGGAGGGTTAGCTAAACTTGTTTATAGCGAAACGGATGTAATTGATGAAGTAGACCGTAAATTAACTTTAGAAGGACTTAAAGTACTTTACGAAAAAAACAAGGAGTAGAAACTAATGAAAATATCAAACATAGTTTTAGAAAATAATGTTTTCTTAGCACCTATGGCTGGAGTAACAGATATATCTTTTAGAGGATTATGCAAAGAAATGGGAGCAGGAATAGTTTGCACTGAGATGGTTAGTGCAAAGGCATTGTACTATGGAAGTGAAAATACAAAAGAATTAATGAGAATTGCTGATGAAGAGAAACCTGTATCATGCCAGATGTTTGGAAATGATCCAGAAATAATGGCTTATGTTACAGAAAAACACTTTAACACAAATGATGATATATGTATAATAGATGTAAATATGGGATGTCCAGCACCTAAGATTGTTAAAAATGGTGAGGGCTCAGCCTTGATGAAAGACCCAAAGCTTGCTTATCAAATTATAAATAGCATTAAGAAGGTTGCAACAAAACCTGTAACTGTTAAGTTTAGAATGGGATTTGATGATGAACATATAAATGCTGTTGAGTTTGCTAAAATCATGGAGGAGGCCGGAGCAGATGCTGTAGCCATTCATGGAAGAACTAGAGCTCAAATGTATGAAGGTAAGGCTAATTGGGATATAATTAGACAAGTAAAAGAATCAGTAAACGTTCCTGTTATAGGAAATGGGGATGTTTTTAGCGCTGATGATGCTTTAAGACTTAAGAATGAAACTAACTGTGATGGAATTATGGTTGCAAGGGGAAGCATGGGGAATCCGTGGATTTTCAAGCAAATAGTACAGAATTTAAATGGTGAAGAAGTTTATATACCAACACCAAGTGAAAAGATAGATATGTGTATAAGACATTATAATTTAGCTCTTAAGTATGATGGAGAGCATAAGGCAGTTAGAGAAATGAGAAAGCATACAGCTTGGTATATTAAAGGTTTAAATAATTGTACTGAGATAAAGAACAAATTAAATATAGAAGCAGACCCAAATAAGGTTATGGAGATTCTTAGAGAATATAAAGAGTACTTAAAGTAAAAAATAAGTATAATATTTATCATAAATGAGTATATAACTGGATATAATAAAGCATCAACAAAATATTGGATGTTTAATTTATACAAATAAAGGTGAGAATTAAAGCTAAATAATGCTTTTTTGTTTAGTCTATTCTATCTTATGTAATATATGGTTTGACATAATAAAATTTAGGAATTATAATAACTTGAATAATCAGGCTTTAATAATCTTAAAGTTTTTATGAATTGTATATTAACAGGTTAAGTTTAAATATGATATTATAATAATATGTTCAAAGGGGAGAAAGAAAATGAGCGAAAAGAAACATATAATGACATATGAAGGTGTTAAAAAATTAGAAGATGAATTAGAATATCTTAAAACAGTAAAAAGAAAAGAAATAACTGAGAAGATAAAAGTTGCTTTAGGATACGGAGACTTAAGTGAGAACTCAGAGTATGATGAGGCTAAAAACGAGCAAGCTTTCACTGAAGGAAGAATAATTCAGTTAGAGAATATGCTTAAGAATGCTGTTGTTGTTGATGAATCAGAAATATCAACAGATGTAGTAACAGTTGGATCAATTGTTAAAGTTATGGACTTTGATTTTGATGAGGAAGTTGAGTACTCAATCGTTGGTTCAGCAGAGGCAGATCCAATGAACTTTAAGATATCAAACGAATCACCAGTTGGTGAAGGTCTAATGGGTAAAAAAGTTGGAGATGTTATAGAGATAGAAGTACCAGGAGGAACTACTAAGTTCGAGGTTCTTGGAATAAGAAGATAGATAATTAGATGGAGGGATTTTTAAATGTCAAATGAGGAAATGAATATTCACGAAGCAGAAGCTCAATTAAGTGAACAAGAGATGTTAAGAAGACAAAAACTTGTAGAATTACAAGAAGCTGGTAAGGACCCATTTGATGTATACAAGGTAGAGAGAACACACTCTTCTGCTGATGTAAAAGATAATTTTGAAGAGTTAGAAGGTAAAGAAGTTAAAATTGCTGGAAGACTTATGTCAAAAAGAGGTCAAGGTAAAGTTGTATTCGCTGACTTAGCTGATTTAGCTGGAAAAATTCAATTATTCATAAAAATTGATAATGTTGGAGAAGAAGCTTTAAAAGAATTTAAAACATTTGATTTAGGTGACTGGGTTGCTGCAACTGGAGAAGTATTTAAAACAAAAATGGGTGAGGTTTCAGTAAAAGTAACTTCATTCGAATTAACTTGTAAATCTTTAAAACCATTACCAGAAAAATGGCATGGATTAAAAGACCAAGACTTAAGATACAGACAAAGAGAAGTTGATATAATAACAAACCCAGAAGTTAAGGATACTTTCATTAAGAGATCTCAAATAGTTAAAGCTATAAGAGAATTCTTAGATAACAGAGGATTCTTAGAGGTTGATACACCAATACTTTCACCAATCGCTGGTGGAGCTGCGGCTAGACCTTTCATAACTCACCACAATGCTTTAAATATAGATATGTATTTAAGAATTGCTACAGAGTTATACTTAAAGAGATTAATAGTAGCTGGATTTGAAAAAGTTTATGAGATGGGTAAAAACTTCAGAAATGAAGGAGTTTCAGTAAGACATAATCCAGAGTTTACTGCTATAGAGTTATACGAAGCATATGCTGACTACAACGATATGATGGAAATCATGGAAAACATGATTGCTTACGTTTGTGAGAAAGTAAATGGAACAACTAAAGTTATGTACGAAGGAACTGAAATAGACTTCACACCACCATGGAGAAGAATCACTATGGTTGATGCAGTTAAAGAGTTCGCTGGAGTAGACTTTAATGAAATTAAGAGTGATGAAGAAGCTCAAGCTATAGCTAAAGAGAAAAACTTAGAATTCCCTAAACCATTAGACAAAGTTACTAAAGGTGAGGTTCTAAACATGTTATTCGAAGAGTACGGTGAAGAGCACTTAATCCAACCTACTTTCTTAGTAGATTACCCAGTAGAAATTTCACCTCTTACTAAAAAGAAAAGAGGAAACGAAATGTTCACTGAGAGATTTGAAGGTTTCGTATATGGTAGAGAGGTATGTAATGCATACTCAGAGCTTAACGATCCAATAGTTCAAAGAGAAAGATTTGAGCAACAAGCTCAAGAGAGAGAATACGGAGATGATGAAGCATACATGTTAGATGAAGAATTCATGAGTGCTTTAGAAACTGGTATGCCTCCAACAGGTGGATTAGGAATCGGTATAGATAGAATGATAATGTTCTTAACAGACTCATCATCAATCAGAGACGTTATATTATTCCCAACAATGAAACCACAAAAATAGTTTATTATATTAGGAGTTTACGCAATGTAAACTCCTATTTTTATTTAATTAAAATAAGTAATTTAAATTGATATAAAGCATGTACAATTGAGTATAAATTTGATAAGAAAAACACGCAAAATTTTTTAAAAAAATAATAAAAAAACTATTGTATTTTATTTGATGTATGCTATAATAATATTGTAAATGTTCCTCGGTAGCTCAATGGTGGAGCACTCGGCTGTTAACCGATAGGTTGGAGGTTCGAGTCCTCTCCGAGGAGCCATTTTTTTTACTCAAAAATAGATGAGAAAGAATTTATAAATATATAAAATTTATATGTTTATAAATTCTTTTTTTATTGACATATAATTTAGTTTTGATAAAATTAAGAATATAACTTAATATGTACTGTGATGAAGAAGAGTAATCTTAAAATTCTTTTTTAGAGAGATAACGGTTGGTGAAAGTTATTAAAGGTTTAAGATGAAGGGAGCTTTTGAGTACAATTGTTTAGAAAGATGAGCTTTTGCTAAAAAGGGTGGAACCGCGGAATTTAATTTCGTCCCTTTGGATGTGAAGAGCTTTTTTTATTTTATATAAGCCCTTGTGCTTTTAATCTTTAAAGTATTTCTAGCAGAATTATTGTCTGTTAGAAATATTCTACCGGAAAAGTCTAAATTTCTTTTTGAAAGAGAAGAATTTACTATAAATAAAAATAATTTATTTAATATAAATGGAGGTAATTAAAATGGCAGTAGAAAAAACTATGGATAAAATAGTAGCCTTATGTAAGAATAGAGGATTCATATTCCCAGGTTCAGAAATTTATGGTGGACTTGCAAACTCATGGGATTACGGCCCACTTGGAGTTGAGTTCAAAAATAACGTTAAAAAAGCTTGGTGGAAGAAATTCGTTCAAGAAAGCAAATACAATGTTGGACTAGATTCAGCTATATTAATGAATAGAGAAGTTTGGGTTGCATCAGGTCACGTTGGTGGATTCTCAGATCCTCTAATGGATTGTAAAGAGTGTAAAGCTAGATTCAGAGCTGATAAACTAGTTGAAGACCATATGACAGAAAGCGGAGTAGAAGTTGCTAACGCTGATGGATGGACTAATGAAGAATTAATGGACTACATAACTAAGAACAACATAGTTTGTCCTAAGTGTGGAAAATTAAATTACACAGATATCAGAAAGTTCAACTTAATGTTCAAAACTTTCCAAGGTATAACTGAGGATAGTAAGAACGAAGTTTATTTAAGACCAGAGACAGCTCAAGGTATATTTGTAAACTTTAAATCAGTTCAAAGAACTACTAGAAAGAAAGTACCATTTGGAATAGGTCAAATAGGAAAATCTTTCAGAAATGAAATAACTCCAGGTAACTTCACTTTCAGAACTAGAGAGTTCGAACAAATGGAACTTGAATTCTTCTGTAAGCCAGGAACTGACTTAGAGTGGTTTAACTTCTGGAAAGAAAGCTGTTGGAACTTCCTATTAAACTTAGGAATGAATAAAGATAACATAAGAATGAGAGATCATGGAGAAGAAGAGTTAAGCTTCTACTCAAATGCTACTTCAGATATAGAATACTTATTCCCATTCGGATGGGGAGAATTATGGGGAATAGCTGATAGAACAGACTATGACTTAAATAAGCATGCTGAGCATTCAGGTCAAGACATGACTTACTTAGACCCAACTACAAATGAAAAATATGTACCATACGTTATCGAGCCATCATTAGGAGCTGACAGAGTTGCATTAGCATTCTTAGTTGAAGCTTATGATGAAGAAGAATTAGAAGGAGCTAATGGAAAAGTTGATGTAAGAACAGTTATGCATTTACACCCAGCTTTAGCACCGTTCAAAGCTGCTATATTACCACTTTCTAAGAAATTATCAGAGAAAGCTGATGAAGTTTACGCTGAGTTAAGCAAACATTTCAACGTTGACTATGATGAGACTGGAAGTATCGGTAAGAGATATAGAAGACAAGACGAAATTGGTACTCCATTCTGTATAACAGTTGACTTCGATACATTAGAAGATGGATGTGTAACTGTAAGAGACAGAGATAACATGGAACAACAAAGAGTTAAAATAGAAGACGTAAGAGCTATAATAGAAAAAAGCTTAGAATTTTAGTTTTTAAAGACCTAGATTAAAAATCTAGGTCTTTTTTTGCGTGTTTTGTTATTATGGACAAGTGTTCATTTATGGTATAATTAGATAAAATTTATTGCATGCTTTAAGGGAGGCTTAATAATATGATAAATGAAAAAAGAGTTTTAGATAGTTTTTTAGATTATATACAAATAGATAGTGAAACTTATAGTGAAGCAGAGTTTGCTAAAAGATTAGAAAAAGATTTAGTTGAAGCTGGATTAGAAGTTGAGTTTGATAATAGTGGAGAAAAAGTTGGCTCAAATACAGGAAACTTAATAGCTAGATTAAAAGGTAATGTAGAAGGAGAAACGATTCTTTTTGCATGTCATATGGATACTGTTAAGCCTGGTAAAGGAGTAAAGCCAGTAATAAAAGACGGTTTTATATATAGTGATGGAACAACTATATTAGGTGGAGATGATAAAGGTGGAATAGCTGCTATCGTTGAAGCTATGAGAGTTATAAAAGAGAATAACATAGACCATGCTGATATAGAAATAGTATTTACAATAGCTGAAGAAACTGGACTTTTAGGAGCTAAAAATTTAGATTACTCAAAAATAAAAGCAAAAAAAGGATTTCTTTTTGATACAAGTGGAGATCCAGGTTTAATAACTACAATTGGACCTGCTCATGATACTTTAAAAGTTACTATAAAAGGTAAACCAGCTCATGCAGGTGTTTCACCAGAGTCTGGAATAAGTGCAATTCAAATAGCTTCAGATGCTATTGCTAATATGAAACTTTTAAGAGTTGATGAAGATACTACTGCTAACATAGGAAAAATATCAGGTGGAGTTGCCAATAATGTAGTTTGTCCAGAAGTTGTTATAGACGCGGAGGCAAGAAGTACAGTTACTGAAAAATTAGATGTTCAAACAAATCACATGGTAGAAACTTTTAAAGCTTCTGCTGAGAAATTTGGTGGAGAAATTGATATTCAAGTAAATAGAATGTATGGACCATTTGTTGTAGATGATAATGATGATATAGTTTTACATGCTAAGAGAGCTTTCAAAAACTTAGGAATAGAAGGCGTTACTAAAGCTTCAGGTGGTGGAAGTGATACAAATATATTCAACTGTAATGGAATAAAAGCAGTTAACCTTTCAAGTGGAGAAAGAAAACCTCATACTTTAGAAGAGCACATGAAGATTGAAGATTTAGAAACATTATCAAAAGTTGTTCTTGAATTAATAAAAGAAAGCATAACTAAGTAGTTAATTTAATTATTTAAAAGATGAAGGAAAAAATTTCTTCATCTTTTTTTATTTTTTAGAAAATAAATTTAAAAAGGTCCCTAAATAGAATTAGAGCTTTGTATTTAGTAGTGTAAGTTAGTTAATGAAAAAAGTATTACTCAAATAAATTTAAATTATTACTCAGAAAATAAAAAATTAAGTATAGGGAATTTCTATTTAGGAGGATTTTGAAATGAAAAAATTAATGTTAGGATTGTTAGTATCTTCAATAATTGGTGGAGCAGGAATGGGACTTTTAGCTATGTCAGGAGAAACAACTACTAGAGCAAATAGTTTTGTTAACAGTGAAGTAGAAAACAGTGAATTGGCTAATATAGAAGAAGTGAAAAAGGAGACTTTGCCAGAAGTTTTAGGGTTGAGTAATCTAACTCAAGAGGCTGAAGAAAAGATTGTAGAGAGTATAGGTGCGGATTTAGGATTTGTTAATATAAAGGAATTTGATGAAGATTCAGCTAAGATGGTAAAAGAGTATTTTGGCATAGATGGAATGGACGGTTTATCTGAAACAGAGAGAGAAAAGAAAGTAGGAGAAAAATTAGGTGTTATTAGTTTAGCTTCTTTAGAATTAGCGTCAGAAAAAGTTGTTAGTGAATCATCAAAAGTAAATAATGTAGATGAAAGTAAATCTAAAAATAAAGTTGGGAATAAAGTCAATGCAAATAGTAATTCAGTAAGTTCTTCAAGTAATAAGTTAAACAATAATACAGGTAATAAATATGACGATGATATCTATGATGACCAAGATGATTTATATGATAAGGACGACTGGGATGATGATTCAGATGACGATATTTACGACCATAACGATAATGATTTAGATGATAATGACAATGATGATGATGACAATGATGATGATGACATGGAGGACTAATAAATATTAAATTTATTCCATTAAAATTTTTAAGTGTTATTATATATAATAACACTTATTTTTATGGAGGTTTATTATGAAGAGCTTTTTAAAAAGTGGAGATAAAATTGGAATAATAAGTTGTTCCAATGGTTTGAGTAGAAAAAATAAGGATATAATAGAAATAATAAGAGATGATTTAAAGAATTTAAATATAGAGATAGTTGAAGCAGAAACTTTATATGCTAAAAAACATAATCTTTTTAGTGGTACAGGAAAAGAGAGAGCAGAAGCTTTAGAAAAATTATTTTTAGATAATGAAATAAAAATGGTTTTTGATGTTTCAGGCGGAGATTTGGCAAATGAAGTATTGGAATTTTTAGATTTTGAATTAATAAAAAATAATTCAAAGCCTTTCTTTGGATATAGTGATTTAACAGTTCTTTTAAATTCCATATACTCACAAGCTGGAGTAGAAACTTATAATTATCAATTAAGGAATTTAGCCGGTATTTATAAAGAACAACAATTAAATAATTTTAAAAATACTTTCTTAAAAGGGAAAAATGATTTATTTAATATAGACTACAATTGGATAAGAGGGGAATCTCTTGAGGGAATAGTTATAGGTGGAAATATAAGATGCTTTTTAAAGCTTGCAGGAACTAAATATATGCCAAGTTTTAAAGGAAAAATATTATTTTTAGAGAGCTTTAGTGGAAATACTGCTAAGATGATAACTTATCTAACGCAATATAATAATATGGGAGCATTTGATGAAGTTAAAGGAATAATTTTGGGTGAATTTACTGAGATGGAAAGAGAAGCATACACACCTAGTATTATTGATTTAGTTAAAGATATTTTAGGTGAAAGAAAGATTCCTATTATAAAAACTGGAGATTTAGGTCATGGAGCAGATGCTAAGTGCATTCCTATTGGAAAGTATTTAAGTTTTAAATAAGTGACTTGATTAAATTATTTTGATAAGATAATATATTATGAAAACAATAAAGAATTTTCATGTAAGTTGTTAAGATAACAGGGGGTTATTAAATCATGACATTAAATGAGCAAAACTTAAAAGAAGAAGCTTTAAGATGCTTTATGTGTAAAAATCCAAGATGTAAAGCAAATTGTCCAATAAGCACTCCTATTCCAGAAGTAATAGGGCTATTTAAAGAAGATAAGTTAGAAGAGGCAGGAAAGATTTTATTTGAAAACAATCCATTATCAGTAGTTTGTTCTATAGTATGTCCTCACGAAAATCAATGTAAAGGTAATTGCATAAGAGGAATAAAAGAAACACCAGTAAACTTTAGTGAAATTGAAAGAGTAATATCAACTGAGTTTTTAGATAAATTAGATCTTAAGCAAGAAAATCAATTAGAAGATAAGATTGCTATAATTGGTGGAGGTCCAGCTGGAATAACAGCAGCATTTATTTTAGCTAGAAAGGGATATCAAGTAACTATTTTTGAAGAAAATGATAAAATAGGTGGAGTTTTAAGATATGGTATTCCTGACTTTAGATTGTCTAGAGAATTAATAGATAAATATGAAGAAGCTTTACTTAAGTTAAATGTTAAGATTAGACCCAATACTTTAGTTGGGCAAGTCATAACTTTAGATATGCTAAAAAATGATGGATATAAAGCTATATTTATAGCAACAGGTGTGTGGAATCCTAAAACTTTAGGAGTTAGAGGAGAAACTTTAGGTAATGTTCATTATGCTATAGATTATTTAAAAGCACCAAAATCATACAACCTTGGAGAGAAGGTTGTAATAATTGGAGCTGGTAACGTAGCTATGGATGCAGCAAGAACTGCTAAGAGAAATGGGGCAGACACTTATGTTCTATATAGAAAAAGCTTTGAAGATATGCCTGCTACAAAGGTAGAAATAGAAGAGACAAAAGAAGATGGGGTTAAATTTGAACTTTATAAGGCTCCAGTTGAAATATTTGAAGACGGGATTAAGTACATAAAAACAGAAAGACTTACTTCAGAGGATGGAAGAGTATCATTTAGAAGTATAGAAGGTAGTGAAGATGTATTTAAATGTGACTCAATAATAGTTGCTATAAGTCAAGCTCCAAGAGATAACATAGTTTCAACAAGTAAAGATCTTTCAACAAATAAATGGGGATTATTAGAGACGGATGAAAATGGTATTACAACAGTAAATGGGGTATTTGCTTCAGGAGATGTTGTAAGTGGACCTAAGACTGTAGTAGAAGCTGTTGCTAATAGTAAAAAGGTAGCAGAGGCTATAGATGAATTCTGTAAAAATAATTAGTATATAAATTTTTATATTTGTTTTAAATAACTATATACTTAAATATTAGAATATAGATTTACAATAAAAGAAGCTCTAGATTATTTAGTAAGTATTTTTAATTTACTAATAATCTAGAGCTTAATTACTTTTTATATAAATTTTAAGTCGTTACTAACTGTTTTTTGGTTTGAATCCATTGTCTCTAAAACCAGGTCCATCAGAAACAACTCTTCCGATTCCTCTGATTTTACCTGAAATGCAGCCTCTACAGTGAGCAGGAGTATCTCCAGTACATATTTTTCCAGGGTATAAAGCATAAAGCTTTCTGTATTCGCCTTCAGTAACATTAGGCATTACTACATTTGCTCCACATTTAAGTGCTATAACTCTTCCTTGTTTATTTAAAGTTTCCATAGCAGTTGTAGCTGGAATATTTATATCAGGCAAAAGAATTCTAACTATAGCCATTACCTTTAAGGCTAATTCAAATTGCCCACCTTCTGCATCAGCAAGAGGAGTATCTTCATTTGGTATAAATGGACCAATACCATTCATATCAACATCAAGTTCTTTGAAGAATAAAATATCATCAGCTAATGATTCTATAGTTTGTCCAGGAAGACCTACAAGACATCCGCTTCCAGTTTCGAATCCTAATTTCTTTAAGTTTCTTAAACATTCAATTCTATTATCATGACTCATACCTGGATCTAATTTTTCATAAAGCTCTTTATCTGTAGTTTCTATTCTTAATAAGAATCTATCAGCTCCAGCTTCCTTTAATGCTTTATACTCTTCAAATGGTCTTTCACCAATACTTAAAGTTAAAGCTACACCTAATTCTTTAATTTGTTTAACTATGGGAACTAACCTATCAACAGTGAACCAATCATCTTCTCCACCTTGAAGAACTAAAGTTTTATAACCATAACCAACAGCTTTGTTAGCAAAGTCCATGATTTCTTCAGGAGTAAGTCTATA
>NZ_JBNWKA010000003.1:3455000-3680000 GCF_050509515.1 Clostridium sp. B9 | reverse complement strand
TATGTAGCAAGGTTAAGTACTTAAGGTACGGAGCCGAAGGGAAACCGAGTCTGAATAGGGCGACTAGTTGCATGCCGTAGACCCGAAACCGGGTGACCTATCCATGGCCAGGTTGAAGCGAGGGTAAAACCTCGTGGAGGACCGAACCACGTTGCTGTTGAAAAAGCATGGGATGAGCTGTGGATAGCGGAGAAATTCCAATCGAACCCGGAGATAGCTGGTTCTCTCCGAAATAGCTTTAGGGCTAGCGTCGAGTATGAGTAGTGGAGGTAGAGCACTGAATGGGCTAGGGGGCATAGCGCTTACCGAACCTTATCAAACTCCGAATGCCACATACTATGAGCTCGGCAGTCAGACTGCGAATGATAAGATCCGTAGTCAAAAGGGAAACAGCCCAGATCGTCAGCTAAGGTCCCAAAGTGTAAGTTAAGTGGGAAAGGATGTGAGATTTCTAAGACAACTAGGATGTTGGCTTAGAAGCAGCCACTCATTAAAAGAGTGCGTAATAGCTCACTAGTCGAGAGATCTTGCGCCGAAAATGTAACGGGGCTAAACTTACCACCGAAGCTACGGGCTTGAATTTAATTCAAGCGGTAGGAGAGCGTCGTAATCGGGCTGAAGTCGTACCGTAAGGAGCGGTGGACTGATTACGAGTGAGAATGTTGGCATCAGTAGCGAGATGTGGGTGAGAATCCCACAGGCCGAAAACCTAAGGTTTCCTCAGGAAGGTTCGTCCGCTGAGGGTTAGTCGGGACCTAAGCCGAGGCCGAAAGGCGTAGGTGATGGACAACTGGTTGATATTCCAGTACCACTACCATCGTTATTATCGATGGCGTGACGCAGGAGGATAGTGTGTGCTAGCTATTGGATGCTAGTCTAAGCACTTAGGCAGTGAAAGTAGGCAAATCCGCTTTCATAATGCTGAGGTGTGATGGGGAAGGTTCCACGGAACCGAAGTACATGATTCCACGCTGCCAAGAAAAGCGTCTAGAGAGAGAAGTAGTGCCCGTACCGCAAACCGACACAGGTAGGTGAGGAGAGAATCCTAAGGCCGGCGGAAGAATTACAGTTAAGGAACTCGGCAAATTGACCCCGTAAGTTCGCGAGAAGGGGTGCCTACGAGAGTAGGCCGCAGAGAATAGGCCCAAGCAACTGTTTAGCAAAAACACAGGTCTCTGCTAAAGCGTAAGCTGATGTATAGGGGCTGACGCCTGCCCGGTGCTGGAAGGTTAAGGGGAATACTTAGCGCAAGCGAAGGTATGAACTTAAGCCCCAGTAAACGGCGGCCGTAACTATAACGGTCCTAAGGTAGCGAAATTCCTTGTCAGGTAAGTTCTGACCCGCACGAATGGCGTAATGACTTGGGCACTGTCTCAACTGTAAATCCGGCGAAGTTGTAGTGCGAGTGAAGATGCTCGCTACCCGCGATTGGACGGAAAGACCCCGTAGAGCTTTACTGTAGCTTAGCATTGAGTTTTGGTATTGTCTGTACAGGATAGGTGGGAGACTAGGAAACTAGGGCGTCAGCCTTAGTGGAGTCATCCTTGGGATACCACCCTGACAGTACTGAAATTCTAACTGGCGGCCATGAATCTGGTCACAGGACATTGTTAGGTGGGCAGTTTGACTGGGGCGGTCGCCTCCTAAAAAGTAACGGAGGCGCCCAAAGGTTCCCTCAGAACGGTCGGAAATCGTTCGAAGAGTGCAAAGGCAGAAGGGAGCCTGACTGCGACACCCACAAGTGGAGCAGGGACGAAAGTCGGGCTTAGTGATCCGGTGGTACCTCGTGGGAGGGCCATCGCTCAACGGATAAAAGCTACCTCGGGGATAACAGGCTGATCTCCCCCAAGAGTCCACATCGACGGGGAGGTTTGGCACCTCGATGTCGGCTCGTCGCATCCTGGGGCTGAAGTAGGTCCCAAGGGTTGGGCTGTTCGCCCATTAAAGCGGCACGCGAGCTGGGTTCAGAACGTCGTGAGACAGTTCGGTCCCTATCCGTCGCGGGCGTAGGAAATTTGAGAGGAGCTGTCCTTAGTACGAGAGGACCGGGATGGACTGACCTCTGGTGTACCAGTTGTTCCGCCAGGAGCACAGCTGGGTAGCTAAGTCGGGAATGGATAAACGCTGAAAGCATCTAAGCGTGAAGCCAACCTCAAGATGAGATTTCCCATAGCGTAAGCTAGTAAGATCCCTTGAAGAACACAAGGTTGATAGGTCGGGGGTGTAAGCATGGTAACATGTTCAGCTGACCGATACTAATAGATCGAGGGCTTGACCAAATTATAGTATTAATTATGTGCAATTTTGAAAGAACAATCTTTCTAAATCATCTGGTGATGATGTTCTTTAGGGTAACACCCGTTTCCATTCCGAACACGACGGTTAAGCCTTTAGAAGCCAATGGTACTGCACGGGAGACTGTGTGGGAGAGTAGGTGGTCGCCAGGTCTAATATTCCTCGATAGCTCAATGGTGGAGCACTCGGCTGTTAACCGATAGGCTGGAGGTTCGAGTCCTCTTCGAGGAGCCAAATCTAGTGATGATGCGTTTTAGGGTAACACCCGTTCCCATTCCGAACACGACGGTTAAGCCTTTTACGGTCGATGGTACTGCACGGGAGACTGTGTGGGAGAGTAGATGGTCGCTGGGTAAGATAAAGCTTGAATTTTATATTCAAGCTTTTTTATTTTGTTTAATTATAAATATCCACAGGAAAATAAATATTTAAAAGTTTATATTTTTCTGTGGATATTTTATTTTTGAAATTTATCCACAGGATTTATTGTGAAAATAATTAATGGTTCATTTGTGGATAACTTTTAGGATTGTTTTATACACAGAATAAATAATGAAATTCTAATAATTATTAAATTAATCTTTTAAAGTATATTTATAGTAAATAACCTTTCAAAATGATAGCTACTAATAAATATAAAACTTATTGTTTAAATAAAGATCATAAAAGTGTTATTAAACTTTTTTTATAAAAATACATTAACATGTGTAACAAATCTTTATTTAGTGAATAAAATAAATTATATATTTAGATTGAGTTAGAAATTTAAAAGAGTTAGTATTTTGGTTTAATAAGAATTACTTTATTAAATCAAATTAATTATTTAAATATAAATCGAGTTTTTATTTAATCCAAATTGTATTTTTTAGTAGATATTAATCGAATAAATATATTTTTATAAAAAAAGATATAAAATTTTTAAAAAATGTATTGACAGAATATCCATATATCTATATAATTAATACTTGTGAAGAGCATTTGTTCTTTAGGTGGTAAGGCTCGATAGCTCAGTCGGTAGAGCAGAGGACTGAAAATCCTCGTGTCGCTGGTTCGATTCCTGCTCGAGCCACCAGTTATGGCGCTATAGCCAAGTGGTAAGGCAGAGGTCTGCAAAACCTTTATTCCCCGGTTCAAATCCGGGTGGCGCCTCCATAAAAAACCTCAGTATATATACTGAGGTTTTTGCTTTGTAGCAAATTTACATATACACACTAAATTTTATTCCAAACACTAAAGATTAAGTGGATTTATCATTGATAAATCCACTTTTTTTATTTTAATATTTTATTTTAATACTTTCTTTTGATGGATCAAATATAAAGGAACCGCCTATAGGCAGTGTTAGATTAGGATAATCATGTCCGAAAGGGACTCCTATAATAATAGGTTTATTATAAGGTGTTAATATTGAAAGAATAGTTTCTAGAGTTTTAGGATTATAAGGTGTAAAATGACCAATTAAAAAGCCTTTACATGAATCTAATTTCTTAGATAGTTTTAATTGCATTAAAGCTCTATCTATAGCATAGTTTTCTTCATTTATATCTTCTAGCATTAGTACCTTATTTTTGGTGCTTATTTCATATGGAGTTCCTATAGAACTACAAAGCATAGTAAGGTTTCCGCCGCATAGAGAAGCTCTAAAGGGTGCTGGGTTTATTATTTTGAATTCATTGGTGGATATATCTATTAAATTACTATCATCTGTTAACATTGATAGTAAACTTTCTTCTGTTGATTTATCTGAGGTTATTTTTGAATTTATCATTGGACCATGAAATGTCGTTAATCCTGTTTTTTGAGAAATGCTATTTAATAGTACTGTGAGATCACTAAATCCACAAAGTATTTTAGGGTTTTTCTTTATTATGTTGAAGTCTAAGTAAGGCATCATTTTTATACAACCATATCCACCTCTATATGATATTATAGCCTTTACATCTTTATCTTCAAACATTTCCATTAAGTCTTTTGCTCTTTCCTTATCTGGAGCTGAAAGATATTCTTGCTTCTTTCTTAGATTTTTTCCTTCTTTAATTTTAAATCCTAGATTTTTAAATGACGATATATTATAGTTTATTACATCATTTTTATCACCGCTAGCTGGTGCAATTACACCGATAGTATCTCCTAATTTTATTTTTTGAAGCTTCATAAATTTCCTCCTAAAAAAATAGAGAGCAAATTTGCTCTCCTTAGTTTACAGTTCATTATATGCGCTTATTTTTCTATGTTTACTAAAAAACTAAAACATATCTTTTTTATATAATATGAATGCTATAAATGCACAAAGTGCTATTGAGAATGTCATAACTATATAGAATCCATATGGATGATTTAGTAGTGGCATATAGGCAAAGTTCATTCCGTATATACCTGATATTACAGTTAGGACAGACATTAGTATTGTAACTGAGGCTAATACCTTCATAACTATATTTAAGTTATTAGAAATTACAGATGCAAAGAAATCCATTGTGCTTCCTAATATATTACTGTATATATCAGTCATCTCTATTGCCTGCTTATTTTCGATTATAACATCCTCTAAAACATCCTTATCTTCTTCATATCTTTGAATAACATCTAGTTTAAGCATTTTTTCTAGGGTTATTTCATTTGATTTTAATGAAGTTGAGAAATAAACCAGAGATTTACTCAGAGAATGTAGTTGAACTAACTCTCTATTTTTCATTGATTTATGAAGACGCTTCTCTATCATTATACTTTTTTTATCTATTTGTCTTAGATATAAAAGATAGTAAGTGGAAACTCTATTTAGAATTTGTAGAATAAATCTTGATTTCTTAAATGAATAAAAATTTCTTACCTTATTTGAGGTAAAGTCTGTTAGAACTTTACTATTTTTTAGACATACAGTTATCAATTCATTTTTTGTATGTATTATTGCTAGTGGGTAAGTATCATATGTTAAAGAGTTATCCTCCATTTCTGTAAAAGGAATATCGACTATTATTAATATAACATCACCTTCTATATCTATACGAGATGTTTCTTCATCATCTAGAGGTGCTCTTAGAAAATCTATTGGCACTCCAGTTTTCTTTGCAATAAGAAGTAATTCTTCTTGTGAAGGTGCTATTATATTAATCCAACAACCTGGTTCAAGGGAGTCAATTTTCTTTAAAGTTCCATCTGTTTCATTTAAAGATTTATATATTTGAATCATTTTACCCCTCCCAAAGTAGTGAGTTATTTTGTGTTCAATTACCATTAAACAAGTTATTAAGAATAAAATCAAGAGAAATATATTAATTAATTAATTAATATATAATCAAGTAACTTTTAGAAAAAGAGAGGTACAAGCAATAGGTTTAGCATAAACTTAAAATATGATGAATTAAGAATAAAATTAATAGAATTTTGACTTTATGCTGGTAGATTTAATCTATGAAAATTAGTATAATGTGATTTGTTTATAATATTAAAAGTCGGGGGATTTTTAAAATGGGCACTATGCACAAGGAAGTAATTACAAAAAGAAGAGATGTGGCTATAGTCATTAGTATCATTGCTCTAAGTCTAATTATTAGTTTATCTAATGTTATTGGAAACATTAAGTTTGATTCTTTTAATGCGGAAATCATAACTGATCCAATATTTTTATTATTAACATTAGTTATATTTTTTAGAGAATATAGAAAATGTAAGACAAGCTATAGATATTCTATTGTAGCAAATCAATTAATGATTCACAAAATGAAAGGTAATGAGCAAGAAACATTAGAAAATGTTAAGATAAATAATATTGTTTATTTAGGAAAAGATAATTCTAAAAAGGCAAAAGAATTTAAAACATCATCTTGTAAGAAATATGTTTGTAGTTTATTAGATATGACAGGACATTATTGTTGTATTTATAAAAAAGAAGATAAATATTACAAATTCTATTTTAAGCCAAGTAAAGAACTTGTAAATAAATTAGAAAAAAACTTAGCATGTTAATTTTTATAAAGAAAAGAGAGTCGAAAGACTCTCTTTTTTAATATGGTTTTTCTTTAGAAAGATTAAATGTTTCTTTTATTTCTGATAATAGGAAATCACTTTCTATTAAATCTAAAGCTGTTGATATTAAGGCATATGAAGCTGAAAGTGCTTTATCTTGAGCAAATTCTGTTATTGTAGCATCTGCAAATGCCTTAGTTCCATATTCTATATTTACATTATCTATTATATTGACATATGGATGAATACATGGAACCTTATGACTTACTGCTCCTAGAGAAAGACCAGCATTTATATCACGAGGTTTTCCTATATTTATTATTCCATTCTCTTTTAAGTTGTGAGTATATAATCTATTTAATATTTGGTTTGATAAAAGTTCCTCACTCGGTGGTTCGTAAAGACATACAGAGGCCTCTAAATTCATAGAGTCAGCAACACAGCAAACAATATTTCTTATTTTTTGTTCTATGCATTTAGCTATTTCGGTATTTTGAGCCCTTATGTATAGTTTACCTTCTGATTCTGTTGGTCTTAGAAGTGGAGTAACACCACCCTGAGATAATATTGAGTTTATACTTGCTTTATTACAAAGTCCTTTAGATAAAGAGTTTATTATATTAAAAGTAAGCATTATACCATCAAGGGAGGTAAAGCTGTCAAAATCTAAAAAGCTTAATCCATCATTACCTTTAAAAGTTACTTTAAGAGGAATAATAGCTTTAGAAGTACCACTTTCAGAGGTAACAAGATCAGGATGAACAGTTAAAACTACATCTATATCATCGAATACACCTTGTCTAACAAATGTGGCTTTAGTTCCACCAAGATATTCTCCAGGACATCCTATTAAAATTACAGTTCCACCAGACTTTTCTATAACTTTACTAAGTCCTAAAGCACTTGTAACAGAAATAGTTGTAAGTAAATTATGACCTGTAATATGCCCTCCTTTAGATTTTATGGCATCATATTCGCATAAAAAGCATATTTTAGGGTAACCATTTCCTTTTTCAGCATAGAAAGCAGTATCTAAGTCTAAGAATCTTTCAAAGACAGTAAAATCTCTTTCTCTTAGGAAATTACTTATATATTTACAAGCGTCATATTCTTTATAACTTTCTTCTGGATTATCATGCAGAAATTTGCAAAGATTATATAAGTCTTGCTTTTCTGTAGATAAATAAGAAATAACTTCTTGTCTCATCGAAAAAACCTCCTAAATTTTTATAGCTTTAGTTTGTGCTACAATAAGAAAAATATTTATTTTTATTTACTTAAATATTTTTTTAGCATAGTATGTATAGAAAGCTACTATTTGGAAAGAAATATAGAAAACAAGAATTTTAAGGAGTGTTATCTATGAGTAAATCAATTTGTATAATTTGTGGAAAAGAAGGCTGTGGTATAATGATACGTGGTAAACTTATATGCACAGAGTGTGAAAAAAAAGCTATAAGTTGTGATATTAATAGTGATTTTTATGAATTCTATAAAAATAGATTAAAAGAAGAAGTTTACAAGAAAAAATTAGGATAAAAGAGGAGAGGATAGCGTTGAAAAATATTCCTATAATAAACGGAATATCAGAGTACTTAAAAGAAGAAATAATACCTTTCTCAATGCCTGGTCATAAAATGGGAAGAGGTTTTAAAGATATAAAAGAGATTCTTATAAATGGAGATTTAACTGAAGTTGATGGATTAGACAACCTTCAGCATCCAGAAGGAATAATAAAAGAAGCTGAGGATAAGCTTACTGAGTTGTATAAAAGTAAAAGAAGCTATTTTTTAGTAAATGGAAGTACATGCGGAAACTTAATAATGATATTTTCTTTATTTAAAGAAGGAGATAAAATTCTTGTAGAAAGAAACTGTCATAAGAGTATAATGAATGGAATAATAATGAGAAAGTTAAAGCCTATTTTCATAAACAATATATTTCATTCAAATCTTAAAGCACCAGTAGGAATAGATTTAAATCATTTAGAAAAGCAAATAAGTAAAAATAAAGATGTAAAAGGAATTGTATTAACTTATCCAAATTACTATGGTGTTGGAGTTAATATAGAAAAAACTATAGAAATAGCTAAAAATGCTAAGCTTAAGATAGGAATAGATTCAGCACATGGAGCGCATTTTGGATTTAGCAAATGCTTACCGAAAAGTGTACAAGAACTTGGTGCTGATATAGTTATAATGAGTGCTCATAAAACTTTACCAAGCTTAACTCAAACAGCATGGTTGCATGTTAATGATGAAAAATTTATAGAGGAAGTTGAGTTTTATAAAAATATATTTATGAGTACAAGTCCTTCATATATGTTTATGATGAGCCTAGATTACTCAAGAAACTTCTTAGAGGTTTATGCTGAAGAGGCTTATAAAAGCTTAGAAAAAATAATAGAGGATTTTAAAGAAGAGATAAAAGATATACCATATCTTAAAATTTTAGACAAAACTCTATTATTAAATGGATTAGAAAAAAACATTAAAATTAATGATATTAAAATAGATGAAAGCAGAGTTGTTATAAACTTAAAAGAAAACTTAAATGGAAATAAACTTTTAGACTATTTAAGAGAAAAGAAAATTCAATGTGAGATGAGCGACAATAAAAACGTGGTTTTAATACCATCACCTTTTAATACTAAAAATGACTTTGATGTTTTAGCAAAAGCTTTAAAAGAATGTAATACTAAATGTTTAGAGGATGAAGAAGTTGACTTTTACTTGACAGATTTGCCTAAAAAAGAGTTAGAACCATTTGAAGTCTTATATAAAGAGTATGAAAGAATTGAAATAGATAAAACTTTAAATAAAATTGTAGCTGAAAATATAGTTCCATATCCACCAGGAGTTCCTATGCTTATTACTGGTGAAGTAATAGAGGAAAAACACATAAAGCTTTTAAAAGAGTATATGAAAAATGGTGTAGATATAATAGGAATAAAGGATAATAAAATAAAAGTAGTTAAATAGAGATTAAAATCCAATTAGAATTTACTAATTGGATTTCTTATTTATATTAGATACTATTTTAAATTAATACGGATTTTAATATATATTAATATATTTTAAAAATAAGAAGTTTTTATTATATTTTCAACAAACTGCATAGAGTTAGTTTATATCAACTTTTATATATGAAAATTTGTTATAATAATTTTGTTGTACTTTAGATAAATTAATTAGTTTATATAGATTGGAGTAATTATGGGTAAGATATTTTGCGTAATTGGTAAGAGTGGTTCTGGTAAGGATACTATCTTAAAAGAAATAAATAGAATAGAAGGATTAGATCTGAAAACTATAGTTACATATACAACTCGTCCTAAAAGAAATAATGAGACTGATGGAGTTGAATATTTTTTTATAAATAAAGAGCAGTTGGATACTTTTAAAGATGAAGGAAAAATAATTGAATGTAGAGTTTATAATACTGTTCACGGAGATTGGTATTATTCAACAATAGATGATGGACAGATAGATTTAGAAAATAATAATTATATAGTTATTGTAACTTTAGAGGCATACTCAGAGTTTAGAAAATATTTTGGAGATGAGAAACTATTTCCACTATATATAAATCTAGATGATGGAGTTAGGTTAGAAAGAGCTTTAATAAGAGAAAAAGAGCAGAAGGAACCTAACTATAATGAGATGTGTAGAAGATTTTTGGCTGATAGTGAAGACTTTAGTAAAGAAAATTTAGAAGCAAATAAGATAACTAAGTATTATGATAATTATGAACTAGAAAAGTGTATAGAAGATATTGTAGAAGACATTAGAAAATATTCAAAGTAGTAATATGTGGGGGTGGAGAGAATGAAGGATGCTTTAAAGTTAACTTTATTAGGATTTTTAATAATCTTAATAGCAATATATTTAGCTGTTTCAATGGATAATTCAGATATGGTAAGTAAAGTTTTTGCTATAATTGGAGTTATTATTTCTGGAATTGGAATAAAAAAGATAAAGTAACTTTTTAATAAAGGGTTAATTATGAAGCTTATTAACTTAAACTGCTTATAAGATTTGGTTAAGTATAATAATTAATGATATAATTATCTAAAATATATTTTTGAAATTTAGGGTAGAGAGTAAGGAGGGCGTACTATGAAATTAGTGATATCTATAGTTCAAGATGATGATGCTTTAGATTTAGTAGATGCGTTAAATGAAAAAGGTTATAGCGTAACAAAATTAGCTACAACGGGTGGATTCTTAAAATCAGGAAACACTACGCTTTTAGCTGGAGTTCAAAAAGAGAAGGTTGATGACGTAATAAAAATAATAAAGAATATATGTGAAACTAGAAAAGGAGTTGTTAGTGCTCCAACAACAGTTTCAGAACCAGCAGGAGTATATATTCCATATCCAATGGAAGTTCAAGTAGGTGGGGCTACTATATTCGTTGTTGATGTAGATAAATTTGTGAAGATTTAAAGTAAGAAAGGAAAGTGCAGAAATGATAGGTCACAATAAAATTAGAGATAGATTTAATAAGAGTGTAAGCAAAAATGCACTTTCCCATGCTCATTTAATTATAGGTGAGGATGGAATAGGGAAAAGTCTTTTAGCTAAAGAATTTTCATATAAGATTTTAGGAATACCACCTCAAAATGAGCATGTAGATATTGTTCATTATAAGTCGGAGAAAGCATCTTTCGGTGTAGACTTAGTTAGAAGTATTATATCTGAGGCTAATAAAAAGCCTTATGAAGGTGATAGAAAAGTAATCATAATCCATGATGGAGAAAAGCTTACTGTGGCAGCACAGAACGCTTTATTAAAAACAATAGAAGAACCACTAACAGGGATTTTCATAATAATTTTAAGTAAAGATATTGATTCAATATTAGAGACTATAAGATCAAGATGTCAGATACATAGATTAGCACCTCTAAGTAGAGATGAAATAAATTTATATATAGAAGATAAGTATAGTAATATTGATTCAGAATTAAATAGAACTCTAATATCTTTCAGTGAAGGGATACCTGGAAGAGTAGATAAGTTTATGAGTGATGAAATTTTTAAGGATATTAGAAATACAGTTATAGAAATGCTAAAAGATATAGGTAATGGAAAGATTGATGTACCTATTAAATATGCAGATAAATTTTACAGCATGAAAGGGAATGAGCGTGAAGTTTTAGAGACTATAACTATTTTTGCAAGAGATTCAATTGTATTTAAAGAAATAGAAAATAACTTGTCCATTATCAATGGAGATAAAATAGAGGATATAAGAGAAATTGCAAGTAATTTATCTTATAATAAATTAAATAGAATAATAAAAGTAGTTAATGAGGCCAGAAATAATTTAAAGAGTAATACTAATCTATGGTTAACACTGGATAGCATGTTGATTAGTATATTGGAGGAATAAAGATGATTGAAGTAATAGGAGTCAGATTTAAAAAAGCTGGTAAAATATATTACTTTGGACCTAATGGTATAAAGATTAAAAAGGGTCAAAATGTAATTGTTGAGACTGCAAGAGGCGTTGAATTTGGTGAGTGTGTAATTGGAATAAGAAAAATAGAAGAGGAAGATATAGTTGCACCTTTAAAATCAGTGCTTAGACTGGCTACAGAGGAAGATATAAAAAAACATAAAGATAATAAAGCCAAAGAATCAGAAGCTTTTGAAATATGCTTAAAGAAAATAGAAGAGCATAAGCTTGTTATGAAATTAATAGATGTTGAATATACTTTTGATAATAATAAGGTAATATTCTACTTTACAGCAGAAGGAAGAGTAGACTTTAGAGAATTAGTAAAAGATTTAGCAACTATATTTAAAACAAGAATAGAGCTTAGACAAATAGGCGTTAGAGATGAGGCTAAAATGATAGGTGGACTTGGACCATGTGGAAGACCACTTTGTTGTTCAACATTCCTTGGAGATTTTGCTTCAGTTTCTATAAAGATGGCTAAGGAACAGAGCTTATCACTAAATCCAACAAAGATTTCAGGAATATGTGGAAGACTTATGTGTTGTTTAAATTATGAGCAAAACACATATGAGGAGATAAGAAAAGAACTTCCAAGGGTAGGGTCAATAGTTGAAACTGAGCTTGGAAAGGGAGAGGTTGTAGCTAACAACGTATTAAAAGAGTTAGTTAGAGTTAAGCTTCCAAGAAAGAATGAAGAATTCTTACAAGAATTTAAGATGTATGATGTAAAATTAATTTCTGGGGGATATGAGGGAGAAATTGAAGATACTCATATTAAACTAGAGGTTATTGATGAAAGTGATAAGGCATTAATTAAAAATTTAATTAAAGAGAACTAGCTCTATTTCAAGTTTTGTAATGATATTATATCTAATTTAATATTAATTCTAAATTTAGTATAATAATCTAAATATGTTTAAAACAGATATTATAATACTTTAAAAATTAATAGAAATGTGATAATATAAATATGGTATTTTAATACCAAACATTTTAGGAGGTGTTTTATTATGGCATATAAAATATTAGACACATGTGTAAGCTGTGGAGCATGCGCTGCTGAGTGTCCTGTAGAAGCAATATCACAAGGAGATACTCAATTCGTTATAGATGCTGATACTTGCATCGATTGCGGAAACTGCGCTAACGTTTGTCCAGTAGGATCACCAGTTGCAGAATAATATTATTTAAAGATCATCTTAGGATGATCTTTTTTTTTGCAGTCTTAAGGCTGCTTTTTTTATGTTTAAAATTAATTAAATAAGAAATTTATTGAATAAATATAGGCAGGTCATGGAAAAATAGAGTGGTAATAATGGTAGGAAGGGTGAATATTTTGAAACTTATAGATTTAAAAGTACTAGAGGGAAGAAATATTAAAGGTGATGGGAGATTAATCTATATTAATATAGGAGAATCGGAAAGAAAAAGGCTATATTGGCTCATAAATGATTATGAATTTATCTGTAGACAGATGAATATAGAAGGAAATTTGAGAGAAGTAATATATAATGAATTCGGTGGTGAAGCATGGCTTACTTATTTACATAAGGAGCTATCTGTATTTATTATTGAAAGTTTAGTTAGTGGAATGAGTGCAGATGACTTGTTAAATGAAGCTGTTTCAAAAAGAGAAGAACTTTGGGAGTATGAACTTATATATAAATGTAATAAAGAAGATATAGACTTTTTTAAAGTAAAAAATAATTCAGTAGTTATTGGCTACGGTGTTAACTCAAAAGTAATAACTAAAAAAGATTTTGAAGAAGAAAATTATGATTTAACTCTTAAAGATTATGGGGATATTCCTATAGTATCTATTACGGGTACTAATGGTAAAACATCAACGTCAAAATTAATATATAATACTTTTAAAAATTTAGGATACTTTACAGGATTAGCAAGCACTGGAGCTATTATTATAAATGATGAAGTTATAAAAAAAGGAGATACTACAGGATTTTATAGTGCTAAATCAGTTTTAACAAATCCTGATGTTGAAGTTGGAGTTTTAGAGACAGCTAGAGGTGGAATTTTAAGAAAAGGATTAGGATTTAAGCGCTCAAAGGTTGCTATAATAACTTCACTAACAGAGGATCATATAGGATCTGAAGGGATAAATACTTTAGAAGATTTAATGGATATTAAACTTATAACTGTGAGAGAAGTTGTACCAGATGGAAAAGTTGTTATAAAATCTGATAATAATCTCTATGACATATTGCAAACCAAGGATAATTTAGTGCTATTTAATTCTGAGAGAAATGAATGTATTGAAAGGCATATAGCTAATGGAAAAGAAGCGTGGTATGTTAAGGATAATGATATAGTCTGGTTTAATGGTGAAGAAGAAGTTAAAGTAGCGCCTATTAATGAGTTTAAATTTACTCATGGTGGTAAATCTAAAGCTAATATAAATAATGTTATTTCAACTTTGATAGCAGTGTTTGCGATACATAATAATTTAAAAGAAGTAGTCAACGCATTAAAGGTTATAGAGTGTGATGTCAATACTAATTTAGGAAGACAAAATATATTAAATATAGGAAAGTTTGATATGTTGTTGGACTATGGACATAATCCAGAAGCTTTTTCAGAAGTTTATTTTTTAGCACAGTCCTTAAAAAAAAGAAAGATAATTTCAATAATATCATCACCAGGTGATAGACTAGATGATTACATAAAAGAATTAGGAAGAATTACTGGACAAAATTCAGATTTGGTTATTATAAAAGAAACCTTTGATAGACGAGGAAGAAGTCCACTAGAGATAACTAATTTATTATGTGCTGGAATAAAAGAAGTAAATGATAAGGTGGAGTGTCTTTCTATTATTGATGAAAAGGAAGCTGTGAAAAAAGCTTTATTAAGTGCTAAGGAAGGAGATCTTATTGTTAACTTTAGTCAGCATTTGGATGTGATAATTCCAGTTATAAATGATTATTTGAAAAGTTTAGGTAAGGAAACAATAGATGTAGATTTAGAAGGGTTTCATTAAAATAAAAAACTTATTAAGCTTTGACTTAATAAGTTTTTTTCTATAATGCTTCTTCTTTTGAAATGTTTAGAATAATAATTTTTTGATTACAAGGAATAGTTTCTTTACTTAAAGACAATAAATCATTATGTTCCATGGCATAACCTTTCATTTTCATAAGAAAATTATCAAGTGTGTTTAAGTAGAAACTAAGATTTTGAGTTTTGTAATGCATGGGAATTATTACTCTTGGGTTTATATCATCTATAACTTTTATTAGATTATCTATAGATATTGTTAGGTGCTCACCAACTGGGACAAAGAGTACATCAATATGTCCTAAGTTATTTAGGGTTTTTCTTGATAGGATATGTCCTAAATCTCCTAAGTGGCAAAGGCTTATTCCATCACAGATTATTTTGAAAATGAAGTTTTTATCTCTTTTTAGACCACAACAATCATCATGAAATGAATGAAATGAATTTATTTTACAGAAGGTATTTTGATAGTCTACAAAGTCGTTTAATACTTTAGCATCTTCATTTATATAGGATGTACAAGAATGGTCAAAGTGCATATGGCTTATGGTTACAATGTCTACATCCCCTTTGTATGGTATGTATCCAATATCTAAATCAAATGGGTCCATTAATATTCTTTTACCTAATTCAGTTTTTATTAAGAAGCAAGAATGACCAAACCAATAAATATTCATTTTAATCCCTCCAATGAAAATTATTTATATTGTTGACACATATAATAAAATTAAACATAAAATATTAAAATAAATTTATTTAATTTAGATATTAATAAAAGAATTATTGAATAGATATATAGATTTGATTAAGTAGCTTAAATGTATTAATATAGATTGTATATTAAGGTCAGTAAAGGTCAGATTTAAGGAGTGATATATATGGCTAAATTATCTGATTCAATAGAATACTTTTTAAAAGAACTATTAGAAAAGACAGATGATAACAATTTAAGAATAAGAAGAAATGAGTTAGCAGATAAATTTAATTGTGCACCATCTCAAATAAATTATGTTTTAACAACAAGATTTACTTATGAAAAAGGATACTTAATAGAAAGTAGAAGAGGTGGTGGTGGATACATTGTTATAAAAAAAGTAATCCACGAAGTTCATGCAGATAGAAGAGATTTAATCTATGATGAGATTGGTACAGGAATTACATATCATAATGCAGCTGCAATCATAGATAGTTTATTTGAACATAATATTATAGATGATAAAACAGCCAATCTTACAAAAGTTGCAATAAATGATAGAACCCTTCAGAATTCTAAGAATATAAATGAAACAAGGGCAGATATTTTTAAGGCTATGCTTATGGTATTGTTGAAGTAATTTTATGGGGAGTTGAGGAGTTTGCTTTGTGAGAGGTGTAATAAAAATGAGGCTACTATACAATTAGTTAAGGATACTGATAATGGAAAAGAAAGTATAATGCTTTGTGATAAATGTGCGGTTGAAATAATGAATTCATCTTTGGAAGAGGAAATTACTTTAGATGATTTTTTGATGGATTTAAATAGTTATATAGAAGCTACAGAAAGTTTGCTTGAAATAGATGATGAAAGGTGCATAAGGTGTGGAACTGAGTACTGTGACTTTGAGGATACAAGGTTGCTTGGGTGTGAAAAATGCTATGAAAGTTTTAGTGTGAAAATAAGTGACTACTTTAGGTGGAAACAAGCTGGTAGAAAACATAGAGGAAAAACTCCTAAAAGCTTAAATTTATATTTTCAAAGTTCTGAACTTTTAATGCTAGAAGAACAACTTAAACTTAATATAATAAACGAGGAGTATGAAGAAGCAATTGTTACTAAAGAAAAGATACATGATTTGAAAAAAATTATGGAGGGAGATAGTAATGATGATTCAATGGATAAGTCCTCAGAGTAATAATAGTGTAGTTATAGCATCAAAGGTTATATTGTTTAGAAATTTAAAAGGAATTAAGTTTGCACAATTTTTAAATAAGGGTGAGAGCAAACAAGTTATAGATAGGGTATTAAACGCATTGAAGAAAAAGAACATTTTGGATAAATGTTATACTTCAAGATTAGATGAAGAAAAATACTTGTTAGAGTATGAGAAAGAGAATTTTGGAATTGCAAGAGATTTTATAAATATATCAAATATGGCTTTGATTACAAGTGAAAGTGGAAATTTTAGTATATTATTGAATGAAGAAGAACATATTGGGATAGAATCTACAAAGAGTGGATTAAATTTAAAGGAAGCTTATACTAATGTAGATAAATTAGATGATTTAATTGATGAAGAACTAGATTATTCATTTAGTGAAGAGTTTGGATATTTAACTTCAAATGTTAAAAAGGCAGGCACTGGATTGATAGCTAAGTCAATTATACATTTGCCTATATTAAGTCTTAATAATTGTATAAGAGAAATAAGAGAAAAACTATTAGATGAAGGAATTTCAATAAAAAGCACATATAGATTAGGAAGCAAAGAGGTTGGAAATATCTACGAGATAACAAATTTAAAGACTTTAGGATTAACAGAGATAGAGATACTAGATTCTATTACATCAATTACAAATAAAATTGTTCTTCAAGAAAAAAACGCAAGAGAAAAACTATTTAAAAATGGAGACCTAGAAATTAAAGATACTATCTTTAGAGCTTTGGGAACTCTTAAAAATGCATATATCATAGATATAAATGAAGCACTAAGACTTCTTTCATATGTAAGGCTTGGAGTAGAGACTGGGATCATAGAAGGAGTTAACTTAGAGGTTATAAATTCAGCAATGGTGGGTATTCAACCTGCAATAATAAATAAAACTTTAGAAACAAAGCTAAATATACAAAGTCTTAAAATAGAGAGAGCTAAAATTATTAGAAATGCTTTAAACACATAATATAGGGTATTGGGAGGTAAAAGATGCGTCTTGATAATTTTAATGAAAATTCCAAAATAGTAATCAATAAGGGAAAAGAAAGTTCACTAATGCTTAAGCATGGATATATGGGTACAGAACATTTATTAATAGGTTTAATTAATGAAAATGGACAATGTTCTAAAGTTTTGGAAGAAAATAATATAACTGAAGAAAAGGTGCTAAGTTTTATTAAATTATATGTTGGAATTGGAGAAGTAAATTATAGTTTGGATGAGGTTCCTTTTACGCCTAGATGCAAAAGAGTTTTAGATAAAAGTATAGAATTAGCAAAGGATGCTGGTCATGGCGATTCAAGACCAGAACACATATTGATGGCTTTAATAAAAGAAAATGATGGCGTAGCTAATTTGATAGTTAGAAAAATAGTAAAAGGTGAACTTAAAGACATAACAGATAAAATAAGCAATATACTTGGCAGACTTCCAAGTAAGGAAAGTAAAAGTGTTAAAGAAAAAGAGAAAATAAAAAGAAAAGATACTCCTACGTTAAATATGTATGGAATAAATTTAATTGAGAAAGCAGAGAAAGATAAATTAGATCCTGTAATAGGAAGACATGATGAAACTCAAAGACTTTTAGAAATTCTTTGTAGAAGAATGAAAAATAATCCTTGTTTAATTGGAGAACCAGGTGTTGGTAAAACAGCTGTAGTTGAAGGATTAGCTCAGAGAATTATATTAGGAGAAGTTCCTGATATGATTAAGGATAAGAAAATATATACTTTAGATGTAACTGCCATGCTTGCCGGAGCTAAGTATAGAGGTGAATTTGAAGAGAGATTAAAAAAAGTATTAAATGAAGTTAAAGATGCAGATGATATAATTCTTTTTATAGATGAAATGCACAATATAGTTGGAGCTGGTGGAGCAGAAGGCGCAATAGATGCTTCGAATATATTAAAACCAGCTTTAGCAAGAGGGGAAATCCAATGTATTGGAGCAACTACAACGGATGAATATAGAAAAAACATAGAAAAGGATTCTGCATTAGAAAGAAGATTTCAACCCATAGTAGTTAATGAACCTAGCAAAGAAGATTCATTATTAATACTAAAAGGTGTAAAGGATAAATATGAAACTCATCACAATGTTAAATTAACTGAAGAGGCAATAGAGGCTGCAGTTAATTTATCACATAGATATATAACAGATAGATTTTTGCCAGATAAGGCAATAGATTTAATTGATGAGGCTGCTGCTAAAGTAAGAATAGAAAGTATGTCTACTCCTCCGAACTTACAAGAAAAAGAGGATGAGATTTTAAAAATAAGAAAAGAAAAAGAAGAGGCTATAAAAATTCAAGATTTTGAATTAGCAGCTAAACTTAGAGATGATGAGGGAATTTTAAAAGAAGAATTAGAAGAGGAAATAGAACTTTGGAGAGAAGAAAATGCTTCAAAGGTTTATATAGTAGATAAAGAGCATATAGCCAAAGTTGTTTCAAAGTGGACTCAGATTCCAGTTGAAAGATTAACGGAAAAGGAATCTAGCAAGTTATTAAAATTAGAAGAGAAGCTAAGCCAAAGAGTTATTGGTCAATTAGAAGCTATAAAGACTATTTCTAAAGCTGTTAGACGGTCAAGAGTAGGATTAAAAGATCCTAAAAGACCAATTGGATCTTTTGCATTCTTAGGTCCAACAGGTGTAGGGAAAACAGAGCTTTGCAAAGCTTTAGCAGAAGCTATGTTTGGTGATGAAAATAAGTTTGTTAGATTAGATATGTCTGAATATATGGAAAAGCATGGAGTTTCTAGGCTTATAGGAGCCCCTCCTGGGTATGTAGGGTATGAAGAAGGTGGTCAACTTACAGAAAAGGTAAGAAGAAATCCTTATTCAGTAATACTTTTTGATGAAATAGAAAAAGCACATCAAGATATATTCAATGTTCTTCTTCAAATATTAGAAGATGGTGTCTTAACCGATGGTAAGGGAAGAACTGTAGACTTTAAAAATACAATAATAATAATGACATCTAATATAGGTGCTGATAAGCTAGATAAGAAAAATGCTGTTGGATTTAGTGCTTTAGAAGATAGAGAAAGAAATTATGATAGCATGAAAAACTTAATGCTAGATGAGTTAAAGAGAAGCTTTAAACCTGAATTTGTTAATAGATTAGATGATATCGTTGTATTCCATAGTTTAGAGAAAGAGCATTTGATAAAAATAGTTGATTTAATGATAGGGTCATTAAAGGATAGACTAAATGAGTTAGAATTATCATTGAATTTCTCTAATGAGTGTAAGGAATTTTTAGTTAAGAAGGGAACGGAACTAAAATATGGAGCTAGACCACTTAGAAGAGTAATAACTAAATATATAGAAGATAAGTTAAGTGAAGAACTTTTAAGTGGAAATATATTGAAAGGAAATGAAGTAGATGTATTTCTAGAAGATGATATTGTAAAATTTAAGAAAACTATTTGATTATAATGTATAATAAGGTTATATATGGTAGAATGTATATAACCTTATTTTTATTATTGTGGTTTGGGGGAGTTTGTATGGAAGTACTATTTATAGTATTAGGGTTAATAGCTTTTGGGGTAGCATTCTATGTTTGGAAAAATGAAAAGCTAGAATTATTTAAAATTGAAGAAGCGGCTATGATTAATATGACAGAAAAAGATAAAAGTGATGTAATTAAGAGTTTATCATCACCAATTGCTTTGTTAGGTGTTTTACTTATCTCTTTGGCTATTAATGCAGATAAATGGGGACTATCCTTTGTATTAGTAGTAATAGGAATAATAGGTTTGTTTATTGTTGTAGAAAAGAGAACTATTAATGGAATTAACACTACATTTAAAGCTAAAAAACTAAAAACAAAAATAAATAAGAAAAGAAGATAAAATTTGGCTCTATTGTATTCTAAATCACAGAATATTGTAGAGCTTTTTTGATAGAATTAAAATAAATATTAATAATCTGTTATAAATAATAATAATTATTGTTGAAAAGTTATTAAACAAGGAGTATAATAATAAAAAAACAGGTACCCTTAGGGGGTATATCGAATAATATAATTATATAATAGAAATAATAAAATTAACCTTATATAAGGATGTGTTAGTATGGGAAAAGATATTAAAGAAATTGATGTTATAGTAATTGGAGCTGAACCAGCAGGATTAACAGCCGGTATATATGCTTCAAGGGCAAATTTAAGTACTTTAGTCTTAGAAGATAATATTGTTGGAGGGCAAGTTAAATCAACTTATACAGTTGAAAATTACCCTGGCTTTACAGAAATATCAGGAAATGAACTTGGAGATAGAATACAAGCACAAGCAGAAGCTTGTGGAGCAATAATAGATGAATTTGATTTTATAGAGAATGTTATTTTAAGAGATGATGAAAAAATAGTTGAAACAGGGGATTATATTTATAAACCTAAGGTGGTAATAATAGCTACAGGAGCTACTCCAAGAAAGCTACCAATACCAAATGAAGCAAAATATTTAGGTAAGGGTGTTCACTATTGTGCAGTATGTGATGGAGCTGTTTACAAAGATGAGGTGGTAGCTGTTGTTGGTGGTGGAAACGCAGCTTTAGAAGAAGCTTTATATTTATCAAATATCGCTAAGAAAGTAGTGGTTATTAGAAGATATGATTACTTCAAAGCAGAAGGAAAAACTTTAGAGGCAGCAACTAATAAAGAAAATATAGAAATAATGTACAATTGGGATTTAGTTGATGTTGATGGAGGAGACTTTGTTGAAGTAGCTAAAATCAAAAATACTAAGACTGGTGAAGAAAAAGAAATAGCTATCAATGGAGTATTTGCTTATATAGGAACTGAACCTAAGACAGCTATGTTTAGAGAATTTATAAATATTAAAGATAATGGCTATATAGTAGCTGATGAAAATATGAGAACTAACGTAAAAGGTGTATATGTAGCTGGTGACGTTAGAGAAAAAATGTTTAGACAAATAACTACAGCAGTAGCTGACGGTACAATAGCAGCTTTACATGCTGAAAAATATATTGCTGATATGAAGGAGAGATAATTATGGTAAAAGTATATTCAGTAGCTTGGTGTGGACCATGTAATAAATTAAAAAAATACCTAGAAAAAATAGGTGTCGAATATGAGACAATAACAGTTGCAGATGGAAAAGAAGATAGAAATGAAGTTTTAGAAGTTTCAGGTCAAAGATCAGTACCAGTAGCAGTTATTGGTGACGAAGTTATCGTAGGGTTTGATAAACAAAAAATTGATGATGCTGTAGCAAAATTAAAGTAGAAGGTGTTAACTATGAATACTAAGGAAAATGTGTTTTATAATTTCATGGGTGGAGATTTCTATAAGAATGAAGCGGATAAATTTATAGATATAAAATCTCCATTAGATGGAAGTCTTGTAGGAAGAGTTCAAAGTCTTTCAAAGGAAGATGTTGATATAATAATAGAAAATGCTGAAAAAGCTCAAAAAGAGTGGAATTTAGTTCCTCTAAATGAGAGAGCACATGTTTTATATAAAACTGCTGATTTATTAGATGAACATAAAGAAGAATTAGCAGAAATAATGATAAGAGAAGTTGCAAAAGATAAAAAGAGTGCTTTATCAGAGGTTACAAGAACAGCTGATTATATAAGATTTACAGCTGATGCAGCTAAGAGTATGGATGGAGAAAGTATACCATCAGATAATTTCCCTGGATTTAATAGAAGTAAAATATCTGTGGTAACTAGAGAACCTTTAGGTGTTGTTTTAGCTATATCTCCATTTAATTACCCAGTTAATCTTTCAGCTTCAAAAATAGCACCTGCTATAGTAGCTGGTAATAGTGTAGTATTAAAACCAGCTACTCAAGGAAGTTTATCAGCTTTATATTTAGCTAAAATATTCCATGATGCAGGGCTGCCAGGAGGAGTTTTAAATACTGTAACTGGTAGAGGAAGTGAAATAGGAGATTACTGTGTAACCCATAAAAAAATAGATTTCATTAACTTTACTGGAAGTACTGAGATTGGTAGAAGAATATCACAAATAACAGTTATGAAACCATTGCTTATGGAACTTGGAGGAAAAGATGCTGCCATAGTTTTAGAAGATGCAGATTTAGACTTAACTGTAAGTAATATAATAGCTGGTGGATATTCATATTCAGGACAAAGATGTACTGCTGTTAAAAGAATATTAGTTATGAATTCAGTGGCAGATAAGTTAGTTGAAAAATTAAAAGAAAAGATAAGTAAATTAAAAATGGGAAATCCATTAGAGATAGAAGATGTAACAATAGTTCCTCTTATAGATAATAAGGCAGCTGATTTTGTAATGGAACTTATAGATGATGCTAAAGAAAAAGGTGCTAAGTTAGTTTGTGGTGGTGGAAGAGAAGGAAACTTAATTGAGCCAACATTATTTGATAATGTAACTACAGACATGAGATTAGCTTGGGAAGAACCATTTGGACCAGTTTTACCAATAATAAGGGTTGAAGATAAAGATGAGGCTATAAAGATAGCTAATGCATCTAAATATGGATTACAATCATCAGTATTTACTCAAAATATAAATGAAGCATTTTATATTGCTGATAAGTTAGAGGTTGGAACAGTTCATGTTAATAACAAGACTGAGAGAGGGACCAGACCACTTCCCATTCTTAGGTGTTAAATCATCAGGTATGGGTACTCAAGGAATAAGATATTCAATTGAGGCTATGTCTAGACCAAAGGCTACAGTAATAACAATAAGATAATAATTATTTAATTATAGAATAGCGTTTTGTAATCATTAATAAGAAGCTATAGATAGAGTAATCTATTTATAGCTTCTTATATTTTTATAATTAAAATATAAAAAAGAGAGGCTTTTTTAACCTCTCTTTTATTTTAATTATTCATTTAATGCTGTATCTATAGCGTTTTTATCAAAGCCAACAATTATAGTTCCGTTAATATCTAAAACAGGAACGCCCATTTGTTTGCTCTTTTTAAGCATATCTTCTCTAGCTTCCATATTAGTTTGAACGTTTAAATCTTCGAACTCAACGTTTTTTGATTTAAGATATTGTTTTGCTTTTACGCACCATGGACAAGAGTCTGTTGAATAAACCTTTACCATATTGATCATCTCCTATGTTAAATAAAATTCTTATCTTAATTTCATTTTTATAATATTATTTTAATAAAAATTTATGTATAAAATATGTGATTTGAATCAATTTTGCAAAATTAATTTAAAAGTTATTTTATTTGATTATCATCTAAATGATCATTAAAGATTAAATTATCTATTGTATCTTGGGAATGGTTACTCATAAAAGATGATAAATTTGTAAGTCCAGCACTTTGTGAATGTAATGGATTTTGTGAAACAGTAGAATTATTATTGAATTTATCTTTAATATTCAAAAGAATCCCTCCTAGCTTTTTATCTTATTATTTGATAAAAAAGCTATGTATATTCATTATTATTTATAAAAGTGGAAAATATTTTATAATAAATGATAAAATAAAACATAGACTAAATATAAAATATTTTAAAAAAGAATGTATAGTGGTCTAGACAAGTGAAAACCATTTGAGTATAATTTAATTAGGAGGAGAAATCATGATAGATAAAAATAGTCCAATACCGGTCTATTACCAATTGAAAGAAATGATAAAAGAAAAAATATCAAAAGGTATATGGCAAGTAGGACAATGTATAGCAAGCGAAAGAGAGTTAACAGAAACTTACGGTGTAAGTAGAATGACTGTCAGACAAGCTTTAGGAGAATTAGTACAAGAAGGACTTCTTGTTAGAGAAAAAGGAAAAGGAACTTTTGTATGTGAACCTAAAGTAAAGCAAGAAGATATGATGAGTTTCTCGGATATTATAAAAAGAACAGGAAGAAAGTTAATAACTAGAGTTTTAGAATTTGAAGTTATAAATACTCCTGATGAATTAGTTGATACTTTTGATGTTGATAAACTTTATAAAATAAATAGATTAAGAATAGTTGATGAAGAAGTTGTAGCAAATGAAGTTGTTTATATTCCTTGTGAATATTGTGGATTTGTTACAAAAGAAGATTTAGAAGGTTCTCTATTTAAGCTGTTAGAAGATAAAGGATACATAATTGAAAGTACAGAATCATCTTTGGCTGCTGTTATTATGGATGATGAATTAAAGAGATTATTTAATGTTGATAAACAGGTACCTCTTTTAAAAAGTCATAATACAGCATTAAATTCAGAAGATGAAATAATTTATGTTGAAGACGCAATTTATAGATCAGATAAATATATACTAGAGATTAATATCTCTAAAAGAGAGGGGAAGTTAAAATGAGATTAATTATTACTAAAAATTATGAGGAAATGAGTAAGGTTGCAGCAAATGAGATGGCAGAAAGTATAAAAGCAAACCCAGAAATTGTTTTAGGGTTAGCAACTGGTGGTACTCCAGTGGAAATGTACAAAAACCTTATAAAAATGTACAATGATGGAGAATTAGACTTCTCAAAAGTTACAAGCATAAACTTAGATGAGTATGTTGGTTTACCAGGAGATCATGATCAAAGTTATAGATACTTTATGAATACTAACCTATTCAATCATATAAACATAGATAAGAGCAGAACTTTCGTACCAAATGGATTAGCAGCAGATGTTGCTGAAGAGTGTAAATCATATGATGCTAGAATTCAAGAAATGGGTGGAATAGATGTTCAATTATTAGGATTAGGAGCTAATGGTCACATTGGGTTCAATGAACCAGGTGAAGAGTTAAGTGTAGGAACTCATTTAACAGATCTTAAAGAATCAACAATAGAGGCTAATGCTAGATTCTTTGATTCAATAGAAGATGTTCCAAGAGAAGCTATAACAATGGGGCTTGGTGGAATAATGAAAGCTAAAAAGATTATGGTTATAGCTAGTGGAGAAGGAAAAGCAGAGGTTGTTAAAGCTATGATGAGTGGAAAGATAACAACTGAGATTCCAGCAACTATGTTACAAATGCACAGCAATGTAGTATTAATAGTTGATGAAGCAGCAGCTTCATTATTATAATAGTTATTACTATCTCATGAATTAATATAAAGAACTGTCCGATATTAAAGAGTGAATTTCTTTGAAATTACGATTTAACTAACGGGCAGTTTTTATTATTATTTAAAATAATATTATTAAAAACTTTTATATTAATCTTTTTAAGAAAATAGTAATAAATAAGTATGTGATTAGTTATAATGATATGATATGATTATTTAAGGATATATTAGGAAATAATTAAAACTAAAAGAAAAACGAAGAAATATGGAGTTGGTAAAGTGGCAAAAGTTAGAAGTATATATGTATGTCAAAATTGTGGGTATGAATCGCCAAAATGGATGGGGAAATGTCCAGAATGCAATAATTGGAATACTTTGGTTGAAGAGATTAGAGATACTAAAAGTGCTCAAGTTTCAGCAAAAGTAGAAAGGCAGATTGGTGAATTAAAAAAAATAAAAGACATTAAATCAGGGGAAAAAGAGAGATACGATACGGGGATAGGAGAACTTAATAGAGTTTTAGGTGGAGGACTTGTTAAAGGGTCACTTACACTTATATCTGGAGATCCTGGTATTGGTAAGTCAACTTTACTTTTACAAACAGCCAATAATATTTCAAAAAAATATGGGAAAGTTCTATATGTATCTGGAGAAGAGTCAGAAGAGCAAATAAAAATAAGAGGTGATAGATTAGGTGTTGACGCAGAGGAACTTTTATATTGTTGCTGAGACAAATCTAGATATAATAGAAGCATATATAGATAAACTAAGCCCAGCTTTTATAATAATAGATTCAATACAAACTATTTATAGAGATACAGTTTCTTCGGCTCCTGGAAGTGTTTCACAGGTAAAAGAGTGTTCAAATGCTGTAATGAGAATTGCTAAAGGGAAAAATATACCTTTATTTATTGTTGCTCATGTAACAAAGCAAGGCGATTTAGCAGGAACCTAGAGTTTTAGAACATATGGTAGATACAGTATTATCATTTGAGGGAGAAAGAACTGAAGAATTTAGAATTTTGAGAACTATGAAAAATAGATTTGGAACTACAGCTGAAATTGGTGTTTTTGAGATGAGAGGAGAAGGGTTAATGCAGGTTTATGATCCTTCAAGTATGTTCTTAGAGGATACTAATTTTAACCAAGAAGGTTCTGTTGTTATTGGAGTAATGGAGGGTACTAGACCTATTCTTGTAGAAATACAATCATTAGCTTCAGAAACAAAGGCTGTTATGCCAAGAAGAACCTCTGTTGGAGTAGAAAATTCAAGACTTAGTTTAATATTAGCAGTACTAGAAAAGAAATTAAGAGTTCCTTTTTATAATACAGATGTTTATGTAAATGTAGTTGGAGGGCTTGAAATAGAGGGCACTACAGCGGATTTAGGTATTGCTATATCATTAGTATCATCAGTGAAAGCAACTGCTGCTAAGTTAGAAAAGCTTGTTGTTGTTGGCGAAGTTGGATTAACTGGAGAAATAAGACCTATAGCAAACTGTGACAGAATAATAAATGAAGCTGAAAAAATGGGCTTTTTAAACGCAGTTGTTCCATATAGAAGTTTAGAGAAATTAAAAGGTAGTAAGCTTAATCTTATAGGAGTTAAAACTGTAAGAGAAGCAATTGGAAAGATATTTTAAATGGATAGGTGTGAGTAAATGAGAACTGTACATGATGATGGTTTAAAGAAAATATTAAAATTAATGAGTCCTGGTACTTCTCTAAGAGAGGGGCTAGACAACATATTAAGAGCTAAGACAGGTGGGCTTATTGTTCTAGGAGATAATGAAGAAATATTAGATTTAGTAGACGGTGGCTTTAATATAAATTCAGAATATAGTCCTGCGTATATATATGAATTAGCTAAGATGGATGGTGCATTAGTGTTAAGTTCAGATAGAAAAAGAATACTTTATGCTAATGCTCAACTTATGCCAAATCAATCTATAAGTACATTTGAAACAGGAACGAGGCATAGAACTGCTCAGAGAGTTGCTAAGCAAACTAACAAGATAGCTATAGCTATATCTCAAAGAAGAAATATTATAACTGTTTATAAAGGTGATATAAAATATGTATTACGAGATAGTGGGGTAATACTAAGTAAGGCTAATCAAGCTATACAGACTTTAGAGAAATATGTAGCTGTTTTAGAGAGAGTAACAAACAATCTTAATATACTTGAGTTTCAAGATTTAGCTACACTTTTTGATGTTACTACTGCTATACAACGAACTGAAATGGTAATGAGAATAGTTGAGGAGATAGAAGGTTACATAATCGAGTTGGGTAATGAGGGTAGACTTATATCAATGCAACTAAATGAATTAGTAAGAAGTATAGAGCAGGATGGAGTGCTTCTTATAAGAGATTACTGCTATGACAGAATGGAATATAAGGATGTTTATAAAGAAATTCAAGAGTTATCATCTGAAGATTTATTAGATTTGGATATAATAGCTAAAGAATTAGGTTATGTGGGAAAATCATTAATTGACACATTGGTGTCACCTAGAGGGTATAGAATATCAAATAAAGTACCTAGAATACCTTCAAATGTAATAGAAAATCTTGTTGGACATTTTGGTAAGCTTAAATATATTCTTGAAGCTGGTAATGAAGATTTAGATCAAGTTGAGGGAATTGGAGAGGCAAGAGCGAGAGCAATAAAAAATGGGCTAAGAAGAATAAGAGAACAAGTAGCTTTAAATAAGAATTTATAATAAAAAAGAAGTGCCATTAATGTGGCACTTAACATTTATTATCTGAAAGTAAATTTACCTAAGGTATCCATCTTGTTATATTCTTTTAACAAGATATCAAATAGGTTTAAATCTAAGGCGTTACAAAGAGATGTTAAGTAGAATAGGTTATTACCTAGTTCTCTTTCGATAACTTCTCTGCAACTTTCACATAAGCTTCCTTTTATATGGGAGCTTAGGCAAGGATTTAGTTCGTCTAAGGATATGTCATTATCCTGTAGCATACTTTGTTTCTTAGCACAAATTTCTATGCAGCCGCAATTTGTAACAGCTTTACAGATAGCTCTGTTTGCTCTTGATTGTGATTCTTGATATTTACTCAATATATCTAATATGCTTTTGTGTCTCAGTAAAGAATTATTAACGCTATTTTGAAAATCGTCAAAAATTACGTCCTTCATAGTGTTTCACTCCTTATATACTAATCTTTGACCCTATAGTTAATTATAGAATTTTTTGGTTATAATTGTCAAATGATTTAGGTTGTAAAACCAAATATATGTTAAAAACTAATTAGCTTGTTAACTTGAGTATAATATAAATCAAATCTACTAAAATTTATAGGGGGTAATTTCTTAAATGTAATAATTGAAGAATATTTTGTAATTATTACGATACTTTAGTATGGTATAATTAAGTAAATATATTATAAATATTTTACAACTATGAATGATAAATTTTAAACATGTCAATAATTATATAGGAGGTGAGTTTGTGATAAAAAAACTTTTTAGAGTGATTTTTACTATTTTAGGATTATTGATTGGATATGTTTTAGCAGATGGATTAAGACAAAGTACATTAGGTAGGTCATATCTAACAAACATTTTTTTACTGGTATCATTTTATGTAATTTTAGTTGTTGTTTTTGGAATTATTTTATTTATTCTTTCTCCATATATTTATAAGTCAATAAGAAAACTTATAACATTTATAGAAAAGAGTATATCTAGACTATCACCAAGTGAAATAATATTTGGTGCTGCTGGTGCTATTGTGGCATTAATACTTGCTTTAGTAATAACATTACCTTTAAGTAGTTTCTTAAGTGGGTTAGTGAATGATGTGTTAGGTCCAATAGTATCTGTAATCATAAATGTAATAGCTATGGTTATAGGTGCAGATATAGCTGTAAAGAAGAGAGAGGATATCTCAGGTTATTTTGAAAATTTCAAAAAAGGTCAATCAAAGGAAAAGAAAGCTAAAAATGCTCAAGCTAAGAAGAGTGGTGCTACACCTAAGGTGTTAGATACATCTGTAATAATAGATGGAAGAATATTTGATTTATGCCAAACAGGATTTATTGAAGGTTCTTTAGTAATACCAACTTTTGTGCTTGATGAGTTAAGACATATATCTGACTGTTCAGATTCTTTAAAAAGAACAAGAGGAAGAAGAGGATTAGATATATTAAATAAAATACAAAAAGAGCTTTCAATAGAAGTCGAGATGTGGGAAGGAGATTTCCCAGAAATCGCAGAGGTTGATATAAAATTACTTAAATTAGCTCAGAAATTAAATGGTAAAGTCGTAACAAATGATTATAACTTAAACAAAGTAGCTGAATTCCAAGGAGTACCTGTATTGAATATTAATGAGTTAGCAAATGCTATAAAACCAGTAGTATTACCAGGAGAAGAAATGACACTTACTGTTGTGAAAGATGGAAAAGAATCTGGACAAGGAGTTGCATATCTTGATGATGGTACTATGATAGTTGTAGAAGGTGGAAGAAAGTACATGGGTAAAGAAATTACTGTTGTAGTAACTTCAGTCCTTCAAACAGCCGCTGGCAGAATGATTTTTGCTAAGTCTAAATCTTAAGGAGATTTAGTTTATGGGGAAGATAGTTAGTGTAATATTAGCTGGTGGAAAAGGCAAAAGAATGGGTGCTGAAGTTAGTAAGCAATTCATCGAAGTAAATGAAAAGCCGATAATATACTATACTTTAAAAACTTTTGAAGAATGTAAAGAGATTGATGAAATAGTGCTTGTATTACCTAAAGATGAGGTTGATTATTTTAAAAGTGAAATACAATCAAAATTTGATTTTAAAATATCAAAAATAGTTGAAGGTGGTAAGGAAAGACAAGATTCAGTTTATAATGCATTGAGTGTATTAGAGGATTGTGATGTTGTTTTAATACATGATGGAGCAAGAGCTTTTGTAAGCAAGAGGATAATACAGGATGGTATAAAGTATGCTAAAGAGTTTGGAGCAGCAGCTCCAGGAGTTACTCCTAAGGATACAATAAAGGTTAAAGATGAAAGTGGATTTTCAGTAAGTACACCAGATAGATCATCATTAGTAGCTGTTCAAACACCTCAATGCTTTAAGTATGACTTAATAAAAAAAGGTCATGATAAAGTTAAAAAAGATGGATTAATAGTTACGGATGATACTATGATAATAGATATTTTAGAAGAAGATGTTTATCTTTATGAGGGAGATTATAAAAATATAAAAGTAACTACTCCAGAAGATTTAATATTAGCAGAAGCATTTATTAAATAAGACACATAAGATAAATGATCAGTATATTGACATGTTATTTTTATAAGGATATAATTTTATAAGATTTAAGAAAATTTAATAGTTGTAAAGACTGTGAAAAAGATTAGTAGAAACGCTTATACAGAGAGAAAATCCAAGGCTGAGAGATTTTCAACTAGTTTTGAACCTACTTTGGAGTCGTAGCAAAAAACTAACCGGGTTTAATACCGTTAACAATGAAGAGAGTACAAATTTAGGTGGTACCGCGAAATACAAGCTCGCCCTAATGTTTTTTAGGGTAGAGCTTTTTTTATTTTCTTAAAAATGTAATTTAAAATAAATATTAAGATTATAACAGCTTAATGAGGAGGTAATATACTATGAAAATGTCAAAAATGTTAGTAGGAACATTAAGAGAAGTTCCAGCAGATGCTGAAATAGAAAGTCACAAGCTTATGTTAAGAGCTGGTCTTATGAGAAAGATGACTGCTGGGGTTTATAACTACATGCCTTTAGGGCTAAAAGTTATAGAAAATGTTAAAAATATAGTAAGAGAAGAAATGAATGCTGCAGATGCTCAAGAATTCTTAGCATCAGCTTTAATACCAGCTGAGTTATGGCAAGAATCAGGAAGATGGGATGCTTATGGAGCAGAGATGTTTAGATTAAAAGATAGACATAACAGAGATTTCTGCTTAGGACCAACTCACGAGGAAGTATTTACAGATATCGTTAGAAATGAAATAAAATCATACAAGCAATTACCATTAAATCTTTACCAAATACAAACTAAGTATAGAGATGAAAGAAGACCAAGATTTGGAGTTATGAGATCAAGAGAGTTCATAATGAAGGATGGATATAGCTTCGATAGAAATCAAGAAGGTTTAGATGTAGCATACGAAAAAATGAGAGAAGCATACGTTAATATATTCAATAGATGTGGATTAGACGCTAAGGCTGTTGCAGCTGATTCAGGTGCTATTGGAGGATCAGGTTCAGCAGAGTTCATGGTTAAATCAGATGTAGGAGAGGATGATGTAGTATTCTGTACAGCTTGTGATTATGCAGCTAACATAGAAAAAGCTCCATCAACTCCTGAAAAGGCTGAAGAAGAAGCATTAATGGAAGTAGAAAAAGTTGAAACACCAGCTGTTAGAACAATAGATGATTTAGCTAAATTCTTTGAATGTTCTCCAAAGAGAATAGCAAAAACTTTAATATTCCAAGCTGATGATAAAGTTGTAGCTGTAGTATTAAGAGGAGATAGAGAAGCTAACGAAGTTAAGATAGCTAATGCCATAGGTGAAGTTGCAGAATTAGAAATGGCTAGTGAAGAGGCTGTTAAAGAGGCTACTGGAGCTGCTGTTGGATTTGCAGGTCCTGTAGGAATAAAAGTAGATATGTTATTAGTTGACCAAGAGGTAGCTAATATGTATAACTTTATAGTTGGCGCTAATGAAACTGATATGCATCTAAAGAATGTAAACTACGGAAGAGACTTTGAGGGAGTAGTTGGAGATTTCAGAAACGTAACTATAGGAGAAAAATGTCCTGTATGTGGAGAAGAAATAACTATTTCAAGAGGAACAGAAGTTGGACACATATTCAAGCTAGGAACTAAGTATTCAGAGGCGATGGGGGCAACATTCATAGATGAAGATGGAAAAGCTAAACCATTCATCATGGGATGCTATGGAATAGGTATTACAAGAACTGTAGCTTCTATAATAGAACAACACAATGATGAGAACGGAATAATATGGCCACTAGAAGTTGCTCCATATCATGTTTCAGTTATACCAGCTAATGTTAAAAATGAAGAGCAAGCTACTAAAGCAGAAGAAATATATAATACTTTAAGAGCTATGGGAGTAGAAGCTTTACTTGATGACAGAAAAGAAAGAGCTGGAGTTAAATTCAAGGATTCAGAACTTATGGGAATTCCAATGAGAATAACTGTTGGTAAAATGATAGGTGAAGGACAAGTAGAATTTAAGCTTAGAAATGGTGGAGAAGTTGAAACTATCACTATAGAAGAAGTTTACGATAAAGTAAGAGATGAATTTAAGAAAGCAAATTTATCTTTATAATTTATAAGATTAACGGAATTGTATATAATTAGAATATAATAATTAAAACTCACCTTATATTTTGTAAGGTGAGTTGCTAATAATTTAAGGTAGGAGGGTCAAATATGATTAAAGTTTATAACACTTTAAACAAACAAAAAGAAGAATTTATTCCTTTAACGCCAGGAGAAGTTAAGATGTATGTTTGTGGTCCTACTGTGTACAACTTTTTCCACATTGGAAATGGTAGAACTTTTATAGTTTTTGATACTATAAGAAGATATTTTGAGTACAGAGGATACAAGGTTGATTTTGTTCAAAACTTTACAGATATAGATGACAAGATGATTAAAAAGGCTAATGAAGAAGGAACTACTGTAAAGAATATTGGTGATACTTATATAAAAGAGTACTATCAAGATGCAGATGCTTTAAATATAGAAAGAGCTACTGTTAATCCAAGAGCTACAGAGTTTATTGGAGAAATAATAAAGTTTGTAAAAGGCTTAGTTGATAAGGGATACGCATATGAAGTAGATGGAGATGTTTATTTTTCAACTAAGAAATTCCAAGGCTATGGAAAACTATCAGGTCAAAACATAGAGGACCTACAATCAGGTGCTAGAATAAGAGTTGATGAGAGAAAGAAAGATCCAATGGACTTTGCTATATGGAAAGCTCAAAAACCAGGAGAGCCAGCTTGGAACAGTCCATGGGGAATGGGAAGACCTGGATGGCATATAGAATGTTCATGCATGGCTAAAAAACTTTTAGGTGAAACTATAGATATTCATGCTGGTGGAGCAGATTTAACATTCCCACATCATGAAAATGAAGTTGCACAAAGTGAAGCATTAACTGGAAAACCATTTGCAAGATATTGGTTACATTCAGCTTTTGTTAATGTAAATAATGAAAAAATGTCTAAATCATTAAATAACTTCTTTACAGCAAGAGAAATATTGGAAAGATATGATGCTGATGTTATAAGATTTTTAATGTTATCAGCTCATTATAGACAACAATTAAACTTTAGTGAGGACTTATTAGAGTCAGCTAAAGCTTCTGTTGAGAGAATATACAATGCTATAGGAAACTTAGAAAACTTAATTGATGAAGTTTCAAGAGAAGAAATGAATGATAAGGAAAAAGCTTATTTAGAGTCATTAAACAAATATAAAGAAAAATATATTGAAAAAATGGACGATGACTTTAATACTGCTGATGCAATAACTGCTATATTTGATTTAATAAAAGATACAAATACAAATATAACAATAGATTCATCAAAGGAATTATCTGAAAAAGCTTTAGAGTTAATAAGAGAATTAGGATTACCTTTAGGAATGCTTCAAAAATCAACTAAAGGTGCAGCACTTGCAGAAGAAGTTGAATCTTTAATAGCTCAAAGACAACAAGCTAGAAAAGATAGAGACTTTGCGTTAGCTGATAAGATAAGAGATGACCTAAAAGAGAGAGGTATTGTTTTAGAAGATACTCCTCAAGGTGTAAGATGGAAGATGATATAGTTCTAAGTAATAAACTTGCAGAAGAAACTTCTTTTGCAAGTTATTATTTTAATTAAATTTATCTTGTAACTAATAAAGTTAAGGTGTAATATTTAAAAAACTGGGATTGAAAATTAAAAGTTAATTCTAAATTTAATATAAGAATTTAAGAAAAAGTAAATTTGAATTAACTTATGATTTATAGTTTAATAGTTTTAAATGATATAAGTTTTTATATAAACCTAAACAAAAGGAGATATAATATTGAAGAATTTATTATATAGAGAGTTTTCAGAAAAGGAAGCTAGAATGTTAAATCCACTTCAGTTAGCTTTAATTGGAGATGGCGTTTATGAAGTTTTCATAAGAAATTATATATTAAGTGAAAATGCCGGTTTATCAGCTCATAAAATACATGTTAAGGCTATACAGTATGTTAAAGCTAAGGCTCAAAGTGACATAATAAATACATTAGAGAGTGAACTAAATGAAGATGAACTTTATATTTTCAAAAGAGGTAGAAATGCTAAATCAGCAACTGTACCTAAAAATGCAAATGTTAGAGATTATAGAAATGCTACAGGCTTTGAGGCTTTAGTAGGATATTTATATTTAAGTGGTCAAGAAGAAAGATTAAATGAATTCCTGTTAAAGTGTATAGAAGTTGAACTTTAGAGGGGAGAATTATAAATGTTAAAAGTTAAGTTATTACAACACACACCAGAACCAGAAAAGACAATAGCAGCAGCAGCTAAGTTATGTTATAGTCCAGTAGGTGTAGATGATATATTAGAAAATTTAACTGATGAGAATACAGATAAATTTTTAAATATGCTTATGTCATATGGACATATGTCACCAATAGAGCATGTTTCATTTACTTTTGCTGTAGAGGGAGTTTCAAGAAGTTTAACTCACCAGTTAGTTAGACATAGAATAGCATCATATTCTCAGCAATCACAGAGATATGTTAAGTTAGATCAATTTGAATATATAATACCACCAGCTATAGCAAATGATGAAGTAGCTAAAAAACTATTTATAGATCAAATGGTAGGAGCTCAAAAAGCTTATGATGAAATAGTTGATAGATTAAAAGCTAAATACATAGAAGAAGGTATGGGAGAAAGACCAGCAGAGAAGAAAGCAATAGAAGATGCAAGATATGTTTTTCCTAATGCTTGTGAAACAAAGGTTGTATTCACAATGAATGCTAGAAGTTTAATGAATTTCTTCCATCATAGATGTTGTGATAGAGCACAATGGGAAATAAGAAACATGGCAGAACAAATGGTTGGAGAAGTTAAAAAAGTAGCTCCAATATTATTTAAAAATGCTGGACCAAGCTGTGTAGCAGGACCATGCCCAGAAGGAAAAATGTGCTGCGGAAAGCTTAAAGAAATGAGAGAATTATATCTTAGTAAATAAGGATTTTAAGGAGAGAACAAAATGACAAAATCAGAAAATAAATATAGACAATTAACTCGTAAGCAAAAATATGCTTTAGAAAGAGAACAAAGAGCAAGAGAAGAAAAGTATTCAAGAAATAACAGAAATGTTAGAAATGATGTTCAAGAATCAGAATTCCAAGGAAGAGAAGATCTAGTTGAAGGAAGAAATGCTGTTATAGAATTATTAAAATCAGATAAGACTATAGAGCAAATATTTATAGCTAATGGAAAAATGGAAGGTTCAATAAACAAGATATTAGGATTAGCTAAGGATAAAAAAATAGTTGTAAAAGAAGTTGATAGAAAGAAACTAGATTTAATGAGTGAAACTGGAGTTCACCAAGGTGTAATAGCTCAAATAACACCATTTAAATACAGCACAGTTGAAGAGATATTAGATTTAGCTAAGAGCAAAAATGAGGATCCATTTATAGTTATATTAGATGAATTAGAAGATCCACATAACTTAGGATCAATAGTAAGAACTGCTGAATTATGTGGTGCTCATGGAATAATAATACCAAAGAGAAGAAATGTTGGCGTAACTGGAACTGTTTATAAGGCTTCAGTAGGAGCTATAGAACATATGAAAATAGCTAAAGTTACAAATATAAACAATGCAATAGAAGAATTAAAAGCTAAAAATATATGGATATACGGAGCTGATATAGCTGGAGAAGAGTATAGCTATGAGACAAACTTCAAAGGTGCTTGTGGAATTATAGTTGGAAGTGAAGGAAGAGGAATGTCAAACTTAACAAAGAAAAAGTGTGACAAGTTAGTTAAAATTCCAATGGTTGGAAAAATAAACTCTTTAAATGCTTCAGTTGCAGGTGGTATAATGATGTATGAGGTTTTAAAATCAAGATTAATAAAATAGAAGAAGAGTGATAGAATGAGAGTTATATTTATAGATGGCTATAATGTTGTAAATAGCTGGCCTAATTTAAAAAAGGCAAAACAATATAGCTATGACATAGCAAGAACAGAGCTAACAGAAATGCTTGAAAACTATGCTGCTTTTAACTCTTGTAGAATATACTTGGTTTTTGATGCACATAAGGTTGCTGGGAATATAGAAAGTAAAGAGGTATCAGGTAATATAATTACTGTCTTTACAAAAGAAGGCGAAATCGCTGATGCGTATATTGAGAGAATGGTAGACGAACTTGGAAGAAAAGTAGAGGTTTTTGTTGTTACATCAGATAGATTAGAGCAACAGACAATATTCCAAAGAGGGGCAGTTAGAATGTCATCTATAGAATTCTACAATGAGGTATTAAAAGTTCAGGATAATATCAGGAAAAAGGCAGAGAAGAATAGAACCGAAAATGGTAAAAATTTTTTAGGTGATACCTTAGAAAAAAGTGTGTTAGAAAAGTTAGAAAAAATGAGAAGAGGGTAATATTGACTAAGTCAAATATAAATCTTATAATTTATTTGTAATTTATTGGGATATGAGGTTTTTATCTGGGGGTGTAGAGAATATGGGGATTACTTATGATTTAGCTAAACTTGATAATTACGAAGAGTTTAAGGATCTAGCAGATAAAGAAATTGTTATACTAGCTAAAAATGGTGAAATTAGAGCTCAAGAATATATAATAAGTAAGTATGAACAGTTTGTAAGAGCTAAATCAAAATCATATTTTCTTATAGGAGCAGATAAAGAAGATATTTATCAAGAGGGAATGATAGGGCTTTATAAAGCTATAAGAGATTTCAATCCAGAAAAGTTTGTTTCTTTTAGAAGTTTTGCAGAATTATGCGTTACTAGGCAAATAATAACAGCAATAAAGACTGCAACAAGGCAAAAACATATCCCACTTAACACTTATATTTCTTTAAGTAAGCCAATATATGAAGAGGAATCAGATAGAACTCTTTTAGATACAGTAGTTGGTATAACTATAACTAATCCAGAATCATTAGTCATAGGTAAAGAAGAGGTTGAAAATATAGAAAGTGCCATAAATAGTGTGCTTTCCGAGTTAGAATTAGAAGTGTTAAATTCATATTTGGATGGAAAATCATATCAAGAAATTGCCTGTGATTTGGATAGAGAAGCAAAATCTATAGATAATGCTTTGCAAAGAGTAAAAAGAAAGCTTGAAAAATGTTTGAACATTAAGTAAGCCAATTATCCAAAAGTATTGACAAAGAATTTTATTAGTAGTAAAATTTTTATGGCATAGGTAAATTAAATGAATGTAAGGTGCTCACGTAGCTCAGTCGGCAGAGCGTCGCCTTGGTAAGGCGGAGGTCGTCGGTTCAATCCCGATCGTGAGCTCCAATCCAAAATAAGGAAAACACAACACGCTAGGTAGAGTTTATTTGAATTTTAAAGGAGGAATTTGCAATGTCAAAAGCAAAATTTGAAAGAAGCAAACCACACGTTAACATTGGAACAATCGGTCACGTAGACCACGGTAAAACAACTTTAACAGCAGCTATAACAACTGTTTTAGCTCAAGCTGGTGGAGCAGAAGCATTCAAATACGATGAAATAGATAAAGCTCCAGAAGAAAAAGAAAGAGGAATCACAATCAATACAGCACACGTTGAGTACGAAACTGCTAACAGACACTACGCTCACGTTGACTGTCCAGGACATGCTGACTACGTTAAAAACATGATCACTGGAGCAGCTCAAATGGACGGAGCTATATTAGTATGTTCAGCTGCTGATGGTCCAATGCCTCAAACAAGAGAGCACATCTTATTATCATCAAGAGTTGGAGTTGACCACATAGTAGTATTCTTAAACAAAGCTGATATGGTTGACGACGAAGAGTTATTAGAGTTAGTTGAAATGGAAGTTAGAGAGTTATTAAGCGAGTACAACTTCCCAGGAGACGATATCCCAGTAATAAAAGGATCAGCTTTAGTAGCATTAGAAAACCCAACTGACGAAGCTGCAACAGCTTGTATCAGAGAGTTAATGGAAGCAGTAGATAGCTACATTCCAACACCAGAAAGAGCAACAGATAAGCCATTCTTAATGCCAGTAGAGGACGTATTCACAATCACTGGTAGAGGAACAGTTGCAACTGGAAGAGTTGAAAGAGGAGTTCTACATGTAGGAGACGAAGTAGAAATAATCGGATTAACTGAAGAAAGAAGAAAAACAGTTGTTACAGGAATCGAAATGTTCAGAAAGTTATTAGATGAAGCACAAGCTGGAGATAACGTAGGAGCATTATTAAGAGGAATCCAAAGAACAGACATCGAAAGAGGTCAAGTTTTAGCTCAAACTGGAACAATCAACCCACACAAAAAATTCGTAGGTCAAGTATACGTACTTAAAAAAGAAGAAGGTGGAAGACATACTCCATTCTTCGATGGATACAGACCACAATTCTACTTCAGAACAACAGACGTTACAGGATCAATCAAATTACCAGAAGGTATGGAAATGGTTATGCCTGGAGACCACATCGACATGGAAGTTGAATTAATCACTGAAATCGCTATGGATGAAGGATTAAGATTCGCTATCAGAGAAGGTGGAAGAACTGTAGGTTCAGGAGTTGTTACTTCAATAATCGAGTAGTTTTAAGCAAAATAACATAATTTTATCATAATAAGGACTGGGTTACATGACCTAGTCCTTTACATAGCCAACATTTGTTGACACCTGTGTATATTTATGATAATGTATTTTAGTAATTAACTAGCAGTGTATTGGTAGATAGAACTACTTTTAATATACAACAAAACTGGAGGTGCTGAACGTGAGAGTAAAAGTAACTTTAGCATGTACTGAGTGCAAGCAAAGAAACTACAACACTATGAAAAATAAGAAAAACGATCCTAATAGAATAGAGATGAAAAAATACTGCAAGTTCTGTAAGACTCATACTCTTCACAGAGAAACTAAGTAGTGTTTGAATTAAAAAAATTCTAATGCATTATGGTGTTAAGGATGTGAATTTATGGCTGCAAAGCAAAATGTAAATGAAAAAAGCAGAGGCTTTGGAATAACAAAGTTCTTTAGAGGGGTTAAGGCAGAAATCAAAAGAATAACTTGGCCACCAAAAGAAGAAGCTAAAAAGGCCATTATTGCAGTAATTGTATTTACTGTAATTTCTATTGCGCTAGTTGGCGGAATGGATTTTGTATTTAAGAACCTCTTTGAGTTAGTGTTTGGACTTAAATAATATAAAGGAGGTTTGGTGATTTATTCACCGGTATGATATGAGTGATAGAGCTAGATGGTACGTAGTACACACATATTCAGGATACGAAAACAAAGTAAAAGCAAATCTTGAGAAGACTATAGAGAACAGAAACTTAGAATCTCTAATCTTAGACATACAAGTTCCAATGGAAGAGTGTGCTGAGGAGAAAGATGGTAAGATAAAAGTTACTCTAAAGAAAAAATTCCCAGGATATGTTATAGTAAACATGGTTATGACAGACGAATCTTGGTATGTCGTAAGAAATACAAGAGGAGTAACTGGCTTTGTAGGTCCAGGGTCAAAACCTGTTCCACTTACCGATGAAGAGGTAGATTCTATGGGAGTAATGAAAACTGCTATGGAAATCGACTTGGAGGTAGGAGAAACTATAAACATTATTTCAGGAGCTTTAAGTGGCTTTGCTGCTGTAATCCAAGAAATAATTGTTGAAAAAGGCAAAATAAAAGCCTTAGTAGATATGTTCGGAAGAGAAACTCTTGCTGAACTAGATTTTAATCAAGTAGAAAAATTAGATTAAAAATCAGACTAACGTCTCGATCAAGTGGGAGGGCGTAAGTCCGATAATTACCACAGTATAGGAGGAATAAACTCATGGCTAAGAAAGTAACAGGAATGATAAAACTTCAACTTCCTGCAGGAAAAGCAACACCAGCACCACCAGTAGGACCAGCTTTAGGTCAACACGGTGTAAACATAATGGGATTCTGTAAAGAATTCAACGCAAAGACTGCTGATAAAGCTGGCTTAATAATACCAGTTGTAATAACTGTATATCAAGACAGATCATTCAGCTTCATATTAAAAACTCCACCAGCTGCAGTTCTTATTAAGAAAGAATTAGGCTTAGAAAGTGGATCAGGTGTTCCAAACAGAACTAAAGTTGGAAACATCACTAAAGAGCAAATCAGAAAGATTGCTGAATTAAAAATGCCAGACTTAAATGCTGCAACAATCGAAACTGCAATGAGCATGATCGAAGGTACTGCTAGAAGTATGGGTGTAGTAGTAGTAGAATAATTTTTTCAAATCGGTGGGAGGTAATGACCGCTAATACCACAAAGGAGGATTATATTAATGGGAAAGAAATATATTGAAAGTTCAAAATTAATAGATAAAAATGCATTATATACTCCAGCAGAAGCTTTAGAGCTTGCTGTTAAAACTGCAAAAGCTAAATTCGATGAGACTATCGAATTACACGTAAGATTAGGTGTAGACCCAAGACATGCTGACCAACAAGTTAGAGGAGCTGTTGTTCTTCCACACGGAACTGGTAAAGATGTTAAAGTTTTAGTTTTCGCTAAAGGTGAGAAAGCTAAAGAAGCTGAAGCTGCAGGAGCAGATTTCGTTGGAGCTGACGAATTAGTACAAAAAATTCAAGGCGAAAACTGGTTTGACTACGATGTAGTTGTTGCTACTCCAGATATGATGGGTGTAGTTGGTAGATTAGGTAGAGTATTAGGACCAAAAGGTTTAATGCCAAACCCAAAATCAGGAACAGTTACATTTGACGTAGCTAACGCTATAAAAGAAATCAAAGCAGGTAAAGTTGAGTATAGAGTAGATAAAACTGCTATAGTTCACTGCCCAATAGGAAAGAAATCTTTCGGAACTGAGAAGTTAGTTGAAAACTTCACAGCTTTAATGGATGCTTTAGTAAAAGCTAAACCAGCTGCTGCTAAAGGACAATACTTAAAATCAGTTTCAGTTTCAGCTACTATGGGACCTGGAGCTAAAGTTAACCCAGCTAAAGCTTTAGATTAATTTTAATAAAAATGCTTGACATAAGGTTAAGCAGATGTTAAAATAATTTTTGTTGAAAAAAGTGAATGAAAGTTTCCGTAGACAGTAGGTACTGTATGGTATAACGTAAAACAACCTACCGAGGACATTATATTGTATATAATAGTCTTCCTATGTCTACGGGAAGACTTTTCTTATTATATAAAGCAGTTAAATAAACTGTGAGGAGGTGGACACAGTGAACAAAAACAGACAATTAAAAGAAGCTAAAGTTGCAGAGATCAAAGAGAAATTAGAAAAAGCTCAATCAGTTGTACTTGCTAGCTACCAAGGTTTAACAGTAGAACAAGATACAAACTTAAGAAAGAACTTAAGAGAAGCAGGAATTGAGTATAAAGTTTACAAAAACACACTAGTTACTCTAGCTGCAAAAGAATTAGGTTTTGATGGAATAGTTGAATACTTAGAAGGTCCAGTTTCAATAGCATTCGGTTACGAAGATGCTACTGCTCCAGCTAGAATCCTTAACGATTTCGCTAAGGAAAACAAAAAGCTTGAGTTAAAAGCTGCTATAGTAGAAGGAACAGTTTACGATAAAGAGCAAACTGAGCAACTTGCTGCTATACCTTCAAGAGAAGTTTTACTTGCAAAACTTCTTGGAAGTATCAAGTCACCAGTATCAAATTTTGCATACTTATTAAGTGCAATAGCAGACAAAAAAGAAGAATCTGCTGAATAATTAATAAAAATAAAACAAATTTAAAAAAAACAGGAAAGAAAATTCGGAGGTGCGAATCATGACAAAAGAGCAAATCATAGAAGCTATAAAAGAAATGAGTGTTTTAGAATTAAACGAGTTAGTTAAAGCTTGTGAAGAAGAATTCGGAGTAAGCGCTGCTGCTCCAGTTGCTGTTGTAGGCGGAGCTGCTGCAGGTGCTGCTGCAGAAGAAAAATCAGAGTTTGACGTAGTATTAACAAACGCTGGTGCTAACAAAATAAAAGTAATCAAAGCAGTTAGAGAATTAACTGGATTAGGATTAAAAGAAGCTAAAGAAATAGTTGACGGAGCTCCTAAGACATTAAAAGAAGCTGTTGCTAAAGAAGAAGCTGAAGACATGAAAGCTAAATTAGCTGAAGTTGGAGCTGAAGTAGAGCTTAAGTAATTAAAGCTTAATTAAAATATTAAAAGAGGTACTGAGTAGTGCCTCTTTTTTTTAACTCATAAGATTGAAGAATAAAAAAAGTTAAAGTAAATTTTTTAAGAATATTGACAACGGGTATTGCCTATGATACCATAAGTAAATGTACTATTGTGTAATAGTATAAAGTTGAATATGAATTTTATGTATACTACAGGAAAAAATGGGTATACTAAAAAGATGATATTGTATGTAATCCGAAAGCATAGGTCCCTAGGGAAAGTATGCTTTTGGCTATTTTAGTTTATACAAGGGGTGAAAGTTGATGGTACATCCTGTCCAAGTTGGAAAAAGAACGAGAATGAGCTTTGCAAAAGTCAAAGACGTGGCTGAAATGCCAAACCTAATTGAAATTCAATTAGATTCTTACAAATGGTTTTTAGATGCAGGACTTTATGAAGTTTTCGATGATATTAATCCTATCTCAAACTTCACTGGGAATCTTGTACTTGAGTTTGTAGGATACACTTTAGACATGGATAACATAAAATATTCAGTTGAAGAGTGTAAAGAAAGAGACACTACTTATGCAGCACCGCTAAAAGTAGCTGTTAGACTTCAAAACAAAGAAACTGGAGAAATAAAAGAACAAGAGGTATTCATGGGAGATTTCCCATTAATGACAGAGCAAGGAACTTTTATAATTAATGGTGCCGAAAGAGTTATTGTTTCTCAGTTAGTAAGATCACCAGGTGTTTATTATAATTTCAATATAGACAAAACTGGTAAAAAGCTGTTTTCAGCAACTGTTATACCTAACAGAGGTGCTTGGTTAGAGTATGAAACAGATTCAAATGATGTTATCTATGTAAGAATAGATAAAACAAGAAAACTTCCTATAAGTATATTAGGAAGAGCTATGGGCTTTGGAAGCGACCAAGAACTTTTAGAGTATTTTGGTGAAGAAGAAAGATTCAAAGCTACTATAGAAAAAGATAATACTAAGACTAAAGAAGAAGCATTATTAGAAATCTATAAGAGATTAAGACCAGGTGAGCCACCTACAGTTGATAGTGCAGTTAGCTTAATAGATTCTTTATTCTTTGATGCTAAGAGATATGACTTATCAAGAGTTGGTAGATACAAGTTTAATAAAAAGCTTGCAATCGGCTTAAGAATAGCTAATCAAATAGCAGCAGAAGATATAATAGATGAATTAACTGGCGAAGTTTTAGTAGCAAAAGGTGAAAAAATTTCAAGAGCTAAGGCTGAAGAAATCCAAAGCAAAGGAATAAATTCAGTTGATGTTCTAGTTGAAGACAGAGTAATTAGAGTTATAGGTAACCACTTTGTAGATATACATAAGTGTGTGGACTTCGATTTATCAGATTTAAATATCAGAGAATTAGTTCACTACCCAACATTAAGAGAAATCTTAGATAACTATTCTGATGAAGAAACTATCAAAGAAGAGATCAAAAAGAATATAACAAGACTTATTCCTAAGCATATCGTTAAAGATGATATATTCGCTACTATAAGTTACCAAATTGGTTTAGCTTATAACATAGGATATAAAGATGATATAGATCACTTAGGAAATAGAAGATTAAGAAGTGTTGGAGAGCTTTTACAAAACCAATTCAGAATTGGTTTATCAAGAATGGAAAGAGTAGTTAAAGAGAGAATGACTATTCAAGACCAAGAGGCTATTACTCCTCAACAATTAATCAACATAAGACCTGTAGCAGCTGCTATAAAAGAATTCTTCGGAAGCTCACAGTTATCACAGTTCATGGATCAAACAAACCCATTATCTGAGTTAACTCATAAAAGAAGATTATCAGCTCTTGGACCAGGAGGTCTTTCAAGAGAAAGAGCTGGTTTCGAGGTTAGAGACGTTCACCACTCTCATTATGGTAGAATGTGTCCTATCGAGACTCCAGAGGGACCAAACATAGGTCTTATAAACTCATTAGCTACATATGCTAAAGTTAATGAGTATGGATTTATAGAAACACCTTATAATGTTGTAGATAAAGAAACTGGTAGAGTTACTGGTGAAATAAGATACTTTACAGCAGATGAGGAAGACCAATACCTAGTAGCTCAGGCTAATGAACCATTAGATGAAAATGGATACTTCATAGATAAAAAAGTAACTGTTAGAGCTAAAGGTGAGGTATTAGTTGTTCCAAGTAAGGATGTTGACTTAATGGACGTTTCTCCAAGACAGCTAGTATCTGTTGCGACTGCAATGATACCATTCTTAGAGAATGATGACGCATCAAGAGCCTTAATGGGATCAAACATGCAACGTCAGGCGGTTCCATTATTAAAACCATACGCTCCAATCGTTGGTACAGGAATAGAATACAGAGCGGCAGTAGATTCAGGAGTTCTTCCTAAAGCTAAAAATGCTGGTGAAGTAGTTTATGTAAGTGCTAATGAAGTTAGAGTTAAAAGAGAACTAGATGGTGGTGTTGATACTTACAGACTTCTTAAATTCAAGAGAAGTAACCAAGGTACTTGCATAAACCAAAGACCTATAGTTGCTAAAGGTGATTGGGTACTTAAAGGTGAAGTATTAGCAGACGGACCTTCAACTGATTTAGGAGAAATAGCTTTAGGTAAAAACATAAGAATGGGATTCATTACTTGGGAAGGATATAACTACGAGGATGCTATGCTTATCTCAGAAGAGTTAGTTAGAGAAGACGTATTTACATCAATCCATATAGAAGAGTATGAGTGCGAAGCTAGAGACACTAAGTTAGGACCAGAAGAAATAACTAGAGACATACCAAACGTAAGTGAAGATGCTCTAAAGGACATAGATGAAAGAGGAATAATCAGAATCGGTGCTGAAGTAAGATCAGGAGATATCTTAGTTGGTAAAGTAACACCTAAGGGAGAAACTGAGCTTACTGCTGAAGAAAGATTATTAAGAGCTATATTCGGTGAGAAAGCTAGAGAAGTTAGAGATACTTCATTAAGAGTTCCACACGGAGAAGCTGGTATCATAGTTGATGTTAAAGTATTTACAAGAGAAAACGGAGATGATTTATCACCTGGAGTTAATGAACTTGTAAGATGTTACATCGCTCAAAAAAGAAAAATATCTGTTGGAGATAAGATGGCTGGTCGTCATGGTAATAAAGGGGTTATCTCAAGAGTATTACCAGAAGAAGATATGCCATTCTTACCAGATGGTAGACCACTACAAATCTGCTTAAACCCACTAGGGGTTCCATCTCGTATGAACATCGGTCAGGTACTAGAAGTTCACTTAGGATGGGCAGCAAGTGCTTTAGGATGGCACATTGCTACACCAGTATTCGATGGTGCTACTGAGACTGATATAGAAGACTGCTTAGAAAAAGCTGGTTACAATAGAAATGGAAAGACTCCTTTAAGAGATGGTAGAACTGGTGAAGAGTTTGATAACGAAGTAACAGTTGGTATCATGTATATCTTAAAACTTGCTCACTTAGTTGATGATAAGATTCACGCAAGATCAACAGGACCTTACTCATTAGTAACTCAGCAGCCACTTGGTGGTAAGGCACAATTCGGAGGACAAAGATTCGGAGAGATGGAGGTTTGGGCATTAGAAGCATACGGTGCTGCTCATACTCTTCAAGAGATACTTACAGTTAAGTCAGATGACGTTGTAGGTAGAGTTAAGACTTACGAAGCTATTGTTAAAGGTGAAAACATACCTGAGCCAGGTGTGCCAGAATCATTTAAAGTTCTTATTAAAGAGCTTCAAGCTTTATGCTTAGACGTTAAAGTTTTAAATGATGACAACCAAGAGGTTAAATTCAAAGAATTAGCTGAAGATGAAGAGCCAGAAGTATTAGAAGTTAATATTGAAGGTACTGAAGACTCAACAACTGAAGTTAAAGAAGAAAAAGGGGAAGCATACATCCCAGCAGAAGAAATTGAAGAAGAAATAGACTATGAAAACATAGACTTATTAGACTTCACAAGTGATTTAGACATAGAAGATGATTTTAACTAGGATATAAAGTGTTCCCTTACTCTTATGAGTAAGGGGATATTTAAAAATTCACATTAAACTATGAAGGGAGGACACACCCTTGTTCGAATTAAATAATTTTGATGCTTTACAAATCGGGTTAGCATCTCCAGAACAAATTAGAGAGTGGTCTAGAGGAGAAGTAAAGAAACCTGAAACTATTAACTATAGAACATTAAAACCTGAGAGAGATGGATTATTCTGTGAAAGAATATTCGGACCTATAAAAGACTGGGAATGTCACTGTGGAAAATACAAAAGAGTTAGATATAAAGGTATTGTTTGTGACAGATGTGGTGTTGAAGTAACTAAATCTAAGGTTAGAAGAGAGAGAATGGCTCATATTGAGCTAGCTGCTCCGGTATCTCATATATGGTATTTCAAAGGAATACCTTCAAGAATGGGATTAATTCTTGATATGTCACCTAGAGCTTTAGAGAAAGTTTTATACTTTGCGTCATATATAGTTATAGATCCAAAAGAAACTTCATTATTAAAGAAGCAACTTCTTAATGAAAAAGAATATAGAGAAGCGTGTGACAAATATGGTGAAGAGAGCTTCGTAGCTGGAATGGGTGCTGAGGCTGTTAAAACTTTATTATCAGAAATAGACTTAGAAAGAACTGCTGCTGAGCTTAAAGAAGAATTAAAGCAAAGTACAGGTCAGAAAAAAGTTAGAATAATAAGAAGATTAGAAGTTGTAGAATCATTCAAATCATCAGGAAATAAACCTGAGTGGATGGTAGTAGATGTAATACCAGTTATACCACCTGATTTAAGACCAATGGTTCAATTAGATGGAGGTAGATTCGCTACTTCAGATTTAAATGATTTATACAGAAGAGTTATAAACAGAAATAACAGACTTAAGAAGTTATTAGATCTTGGAGCTCCAGACATTATCGTAAGAAATGAAAAGAGAATGCTTCAAGAGGCTGTAGATGCTCTAATAGATAATGGTAGAAGAGGAAGACCGGTTACTGGCCTGGAAACAGACCTCTTAAGTCATTATCAGATATGCTTAAAGGTAAGCAAGGAAGATTCAGACAAAACTTACTTGGTAAGAGGGTTGACTATTCAGGAAGATCAGTTATCGTTGTTGGACCTGAATTAAAAATGTACCAATGTGGTCTTCCAAAAGAAATGGCTTTAGAGCTATTCAAACCTTTTGTTATGAAAAAACTAGTTGAAGACGGTGTTGCTCATAACATAAAGAGTGCTAAAAGAATGGTTGAGAGAGTAATGCCACAAGTTTGGGATGTACTTGAAGAAGTTATCGCAGACCACCCAGTATTACTAAACAGAGCACCTACTCTACATAGATTAGGTATTCAGGCTTTCCAACCTGTATTAGTTGAAGGTAGAGCTATAAAACTTCATCCACTTGTATGTACAGCATACAACGCTGACTTCGATGGAGACCAGATGGCTGTTCACGTACCTTTATCAGTTGAAGCTCAAGCAGAGGCTAGATTCTTAATGCTTGCAGCTGGTAATATCATGAAACCTTCTGATGGTAGACCAGTTTGTGTACCTACTCAGGATATGGTTCTAGGTTCATATTACTTAACAATGGATAGAGATGGAGCTAAAGGTGAAGGAAAATACTTCTCAACATTTGATGAAGTAATAATGGCTTACCAATTAAAAGAAATAGATGTTCATGCTAAAATCAACGTTAAAGTTTCTAAAGAAATAGACGGTGAAATTAAGTCAGGAATAATAAAAACAACTCCAGGATTTATAATATTTAACGAATGTATACCTCAAGATTTAGGTTTCGTTAATAGAGAGAATCAAGATGAGATGTTTGATTTAGAAATAAACTTCTTAATAACTAAAAAGTCATTAGGAAAAATAATAGATAAATGTTACTTAAAGCATGGTCCAACTAAGACATCAATAATGCTTGATAACATTAAAGCTACTGGATATCATTATTCATCAATAGGAGCTGTTACAGTTGCTGCTTCTGATATGATAGTACCTCAAAAGAAATATGAGTTACTAAAAGATGCAGATGAGACAGTTGATAAGATTGAAAAAATGTATAGAAGAGGTCTTATATCTGAAGATGAAAGATATGAAAGAGTTATAGAAAAGTGGACTGAGACTACTGAAGAAGTTGCAGATACATTAATGGATAGTTTGGATAAATTTAACCCAATATTCATGATGGCAGATTCAGGAGCCAGAGGATCTAAGTCACAGATTAAACAGTTAGCTGGTATGAGAGGACTTATGGCGAGTCCATCAGGTAAAATCATCGAGTTACCAATCAGAGCATCATTCAGAGAAGGTCTTGACGTATTAGAGTACTTCATATCTACTCACGGAGCTAGAAAAGGTAACGCCGATACAGCACTTAAGACTGCTGACTCAGGTTACTTAACAAGAAGACTTGTTGACGTAAGCCAAGATGTTATAGTAAGAGAACACGATTGTGGAACTCAAAATGGTATTTACGTTGAAGAAATAAAAGAAGGTTCAGAAGTAGTTGAACAATTAGCTGAAAGATTAACTGGAAGATATACTGCTGAAGATGTTTTCCACCCAGAAACTGGAGAGCTTTTAGTTGAAAAAGATACTTATATGGATCCTATATTAGCTGAAAAAATAGCTGACACTGGAATTCAAAAAGTAAAAATTAGATCAGTATTTACATGTGATTCTAAGGTTGGAGTTTGTACTAAATGTTACGGTATGAACATGGCAACTTCATACAAAATTAATATTGGTGAAGCTGTTGGTATCGTAGCTGCTCAATCAATCGGAGAACCAGGAACACAGCTTACAATGAGAACATTCCACACAGGTGGAGTTGCTGGAGCCGACATAACTCAAGGTCTTCCAAGGGTTGAAGAGTTATTCGAAGCAAGAAAACCAAAAGGATTAGCTATAGTAAGTGAAGTTCAAGGTACTGTAAGAATTGAAGAAACTAAGAAAAAGAGAACTGTATGTGTTGTAACTGATTCTGGTGAAGAATATAGCTACGATATACCATTTGGATCAAGATTAAAGGTTAAAGATGGTATGGCTATTGGAGCTGGAGATGAGATAACAGAAGGTTCAGTTAACCCACATGATATCATGAGTATCAAAGGTGTTGACGGTGCAAGAGAATACTTACTTTCAGAAGTTCAAAAAGTTTACAGACTTCAAGGGGTTGATATCAACGATAAGCACTTAGAAGTTGTTGTTAGACAGATGACTAGAAAGATAAAAATAACAGAGCAAGGTGATACTAATTTATTACCAGGTGTAATGATTGATATATTTGATTTCAGAGCTGAAAATGAAAGAGTTGAAAGCTTTGGAGGAGAAAAAGCTCAAGGAGATATAGTTCTTCTAGGTATTACTAAAGCAGCTCTTGCTACAGATAGTTTCTTATCAGCAGCATCATTCCAAGAGACTACAAGAGTTCTTACTGATGCAGCAATTAAAGGTAAGATTGATCCACTTGTAGGATTAAAAGAGAATGTTATAATCGGTAAGTTAATTCCAGCTGGTACTGGTATGATGAAATACAGATCAATGAAATTAAACACTGAAAACAATAATCTAGAAAATGAAACAACAAATGACATTGAAGAATAAGATTAATTTTGTTGACAGTAGTATTCTTAGATGATAAAATACAGTTTGTGTGATTAGCAAAGTACTAAGGGATTAACTTGTCTACATGATTATTTACAATGGAGGTAATCTTATGGTAGACGGACTTTTAGGAAAAAAAGTTATTGGCATAAAACAATCCACAAAAGCTATGAAAAACGGTGAAGGAAAAATTTTGTATGTTGCAAAAAATGCTAACGAAAAAATGGTTGCTCCATTAGTAGAATTAGCAAAAAAATGTGGAATTGAAATAAAACATGTTGAAAGCATGAAGATTCTAGGGGAAATGTGTTGCATAGATGTAAAATCTGCTGTAGCATTAATCTTAGACTAGCGCGTTAACATCTAAAAATTTATATAGATAGTTAAATAATTTATCAGGAGGTGAAAGTATGCCAACTATAAGCCAATTAGTAAGAAAAGGCAGAAAAACAGTAGCATCAAAATCAACTGCACCAGCTCTTAAAGAGTGTCCACAAAAAAGAGGAGTTTGTACTGTAGTTAAAACAACTACTCCTAAGAAACCTAACTCAGCGTTAAGAAAAATCGCAAGAGTAAGATTAACAAATGGATACGAAGTAACTGCTTACATTCCTGGTGTAGGCCACAACTTACAAGAGCATAGTGTTGTTCTTATAAGAGGTGGAAGAGTTAAAGACCTTCCTGGTGTTAGATACCACATAGTAAGAGGAGCTTTAGACTCAGCTGGAGTAGCTAACAGAATGCAAGGAAGATCAAAGTACGGTGCTAAGAAACCAAAGCAAAAGAAATAATCATTGCTTAAACTTAGTTTAAGTGCTGTGTCTTCAAGTTTAGATATATAACTGTACGAAGTTTTAAATATAGATTATGAAGCAAGCACTTTACGACAATCGATTAAGTTATGTCGAGTACCGATGAACTTAAACAAAAATTGTTAAGGAGGGAAGAAAAGTGCCAAGAAAAGGACATATTGCAAAAAGAGATGTATTACCAGATCCAGTGTACAATTCAAAAGTTGTTACTAAGTTAATAAATAACGTAATGGAAGATGGTAAAAAAGGAGTAGCACAAAAAATATGCTACGATGCTTTCCAAATAATCAGTGAGAAAACTGGTAAAGATGCTATAGAAGTATTCGAGGAAGCAATGAACAACATAATGCCTTTATTAGAGGTTAAAGCTAGAAGAATAGGTGGTGCTAACTACCAAGTTCCAATAGAAGTAAGACCTGAAAGAAGACAGACTTTAGGATTAAGATGGCTTCTTGCAGCTTCTAAAAAAAGAGGCGAGAAGTACATGAGAGAAAGATTAGCTGGAGAATTAATGGATGCAGCTAACAATACTGGAGCAGCTGTTAAGAAGAGAGAAGATACTCACAAAATGGCTGAAGCTAATAAAGCATTTGCTCATTACAGATATTAATATAATGAAACTGTTTTGGCTTAGAGCCAAAACAGTTTTGTTGAATTTAAAAACACTATACGTTGAGAGGAGGAGTCACAATGGCTAGACAATATCCATTAGAGAAATTCCGTAACTTCGGAATAATGGCACACATAGATGCTGGTAAAACAACAACTACTGAGCGTATTCTTTTCTATACAGGAAGAAACCACAAAATAGGGGAAACTCACGATGGAGCTTCAACTATGGACTGGATGGCTCAAGAGCAGGAAAGAGGTATAACAATAACTTCTGCTGCTACAACTTGTTTCTGGAAAGGTTATGAGTTAAACATAATCGATACTCCAGGACACGTAGACTTCACTGTTGAGGTTGAAAGATCATTAAGAGTTCTTGATGGAACAGTTACTGTTCTTGATGCTAAGAGTGGGGTTGAACCACAAACTGAAACTGTTTGGAGACAGGCAGATAAGTATAACGTTCCAAGAATGATATACGTAAACAAAATGGATGCTACAGGAGCTGACTACTACAACTGTATAAACACAGTTAGAGAAAGATTACAAGCTAATGCTGTTGCGATCCAAATTCCAATAGGTCAAGAAGATCAATTCCAAGGAATGGTTGACTTATTAGAAAACAAAGCAATCATCTTCAAAGATGACTTAGGAAAAGATATCGATGTAACTGATATCCCAGCTGAGTTAGCTGATAAAGCTGAAGAGTACAGAGCTGCTATGATAGAAGCTATTGCTGAAACTGATGAAGAGTTAATGATGAAATACCTAGAAGGTGAAGAGTTAACTTTAGAAGAGTTAAAGCTTGCTTTAAGAAAAGCAACTATAAACAATGAAATAATCCCAGTTATATGTGGATCATCATACAAAAACAAAGGTGTTCAACAAATGATCGATGGTGTTGTTGATTACTTACCATCACCTTTAGATATACCTGCTGTTAAAGGTACTAACTTAGATGGTGAAGAAGAAACTAGAGAAGCTTCAGATGACGCTCCAATGTCAGCTTTAGCATTCAAAATAGCTACTGACCCATTCGTTGGAAGATTAGCATTCACAAGAGTTTACTCAGGAGTTTTAGAGAGCGGTTCATACGTATTAAACTCAACTAAGGGTAAAAAAGAAAGAATCGGAAGACTTGTTAAAATGCACGCTAACTCAAGAGAAGAGGTAGAATCATTAGAAGCTGCTGAATTAGGAGCTGTAATAGGTCTTAAGAACACAACTACTGGAGATACTCTATGTGCAGAGTCAGCTCCAATAATACTTGAAAAAATGGAATTCCCAGAGCCAGTTATATCTATCGCTATCGAGCCTAAGACTAAAGCTGGTCAAGAAAAAATGGGTATAGCTTTATCAAAGCTTGCTGAAGAGGATCCAACTTTCAAAACTTGGACTGATCAAGAAACAGGTCAAACTATCATAGCTGGTATGGGTGAGCTTCACTTAGATATCATAGTTGATAGATTACAAAGAGAATTCAAAGTTGAGTGTAACGTAGGTGCTCCTCAAGTTGCTTACAAAGAAACTATCAAGAAAGCTGTTGAAGCTGAAGCTAAATTCGCTAGACAGTCTGGTGGTAGAGGACAATACGGACACTGTAAGATAGAAATGATACCAACTGAAGGTGAATATGAATTCGAAAATGCTATCGTTGGAGGAGCTATTCCAAGAGAATACATTCCTGCAGTTGATAACGGAATTAGAGAAGCTTCAGAGAGTGGTATAATAGCTGGATACCCAGTTATAAACTTCAAAATAAGATTATTTGATGGATCATACCATGACGTTGACTCATCAGAAATGGCATTCAAAATAGCTGGATCTATGGCATTCAAAAACGCTATGGCTAAAGCTGATGCTGTATTACTTGAGCCTATAATGAAAGTTGAAATAACTGTACCAGAAGAATACATGGGAGACGTTATAGGAGATGTTAACTCAAGAAGAGGTAGAATGGAAGGAATGGACTCTAGAAATGGTGCCCAAATCATAAGAGCATTCATACCACTATCAGAAATGTTTGGATACGCTACTGCATTAAGATCTAAAACTCAAGGTAGAGGAACTTATGCAATGGAATTCGATCACTATGACGATGTACCAAAGAGTGTTCAAGAAGAAGTTGTAGGTAAAAAGAACAAGTAATTAAATTAAAATTAAAGGAGCTTTTTAAGTAAGGCTTCTTTAATACATAAATTGTATATAATATTTTAAATATAAGGAGGAATTTGCAATGTCAAAAGCAAAATTTGAAAGAAGCAAACCACACGTTAACATTGGAACAATCGGTCACGTAGACCACGGTAAAACAACTTTAACAGCAGCTATAACAACTGTTTTAGCTCAAGCTGGTGGAGCAGAAGCATTCAAATACGATGAAATAGATAAAGCTCCAGAGGAAAAAGAAAGAGGAATCACAATCAATACAGCACACGTTGAGTACGAAACTGCTAACAGACACTACGCTCACGTTGACTGTCCAGGACATGCTGACTACGTTAAAAACATGATCACTGGAGCAGCTCAAATGGACGGAGCTATATTAGTATGTTCAGCTGCTGATGGTCCAATGCCTCAAACAAGAGAGCACATCTTATTATCATCAAGAGTAGGAGTTGACCACATAGTAGTATTCTTAAACAAAGCTGATATGGTTGACGACGAAGAGTTATTAGAGTTAGTTGAAATGGAAGTTAGAGAGTTATTAAGCGAGTACAACTTCCCAGGAGACGATATCCCAGTAATAAAAGGATCAGCTTTAGTAGCATTAGAAAACCCAACTGATGAAGCTGCAACAGCTTGTATCAGAGAGTTAATGGAAGCAGTGGATAGCTACATTCCAACACCAGAAAGAGCAACAGATAAGCCATTCTTAATGCCAGTAGAGGACGTATTCACAATCACTGGTAGAGGAACAGTTGCAACTGGAAGAGTTGAAAGAGGAGTTCTACATGTAGGAGACGAAGTAGAAATAATCGGATTAACTGAAGAAAGAAGAAAAACAGTTGTTACAGGAATCGAAATGTTCAGAAAGTTATTAGATGAAGCACAAGCTGGAGATAACGTAGGAGCATTATTAAGAGGAATCCAAAGAACAGACATCGAAAGAGGTCAAGTTTTAGCTCAAACTGGAACAATCAACCCACACAAAAAATTCGTAGGTCAAGTATACGTACTTAAAAAAGAAGAAGGTGGAAGACATACTCCATTCTTCGATGGATACAGACCACAATTCTACTTCAGAACAACAGACGTTACAGGATCAATCAAATTACCAGAAGGTATGGAAATGGTTATGCCTGGAGACCACATCGACATGGAAGTTGAATTAATCACTGAAATCGCTATGGACGAAGGATTAAGATTCGCTATCAGAGAAGGTGGAAGAACTGTAGGTTCAGGAGTTGTTACTTCAATAATCGAGTAATTTAAACTTTTAAAATAAATTCTAGTAGTACCGATGAACGCCGGGAATTGATGCTCAAGTATATGGATATATATTTTTAGCGCAAAAGATATAAACTCTATGTACTTGAGAAGATGTTCTTAAATATAGACGTATATTTAAGAATGCTTATAAAATATGAAAGATATAGCGCAATGTTTTTTATACTTTATAAGAGTTCAGCCAAAAGGCCTGTAAAAAGAGAGAGGTTAATTCCTCTCTCTTTTTATTTTTAAAATAATATATTGATTTTATAAAAAAATACAATATAATATAATTAGAAATTTTTTTGTTGGATATAATTAAAATGTAGATTTTAATCGAGGAATAAAATTCTTGTTGAAAAAATAAAAAAATAGTATATTATTAATAATAGTGTTGTATTTTTTGAGCGTTTTTTTGATTAAATAAGTATAAAAATACATATGTCAAAACTTCTAAAAAAATACTTGAAAAAACATAATATACATAGTATAATGAAGAAGTTGTAAAGCGAACAGCGATGAATCAAGAGGTTGCCGGACTTCCGGGTAATTCTTGATGAGCATGTTAGGATCTAGAATCCGACGACAGAAGTAAAGTTTGCTCGTCTAAAGTGTGAAACACCAGGGACAGTTTACACATACTTACTGTTGTGCGTTAGAAGTAAAGCGTACATGAAAAGGAGGGAAACCAAATGTCAAAACAAAAAATAAGAATAAGATTAAAAGCATTTGATCACACAATATTAGATCAATCAGCTGAGAAAATTGTTGAAACTGCTAAATCAACAGGAGCTAAGGTTGTTGGACCAGTTCCACTACCAACTGAGAAAGATGTTATAACAATCTTAAGAGCTGTACATAAGTACAAAGACTCTAGAGAGCAGTTCGAAGTAAGAACTCACAAGAGATTAATAGACATCGTTAATCCATCACCAAAAACTGTTGATGCATTAATGAGATTAAACTTACCAGCAGGTGTTGATATCGAAATAAAACTTTAATAGTTTATTTAGATTGAATTAAGAGATTGAACTGTTATGATTGCAGAGGCAATCCGCTAATATGTTTAGGAGGTGTAACCACATGAAAAAAGCTATCATAGGTAAAAAAGTTGGAATGACTCAAATATTCGATGAGAATGGTAAAGTAATTCCTGTAACTGTAGTTGAAGCTGGTCCATGTGTTGTTGTTCAAAAGAAAACAGTTGAAACTGATGGATATGACGCAATACAAGTTGGATTCGGTGAGTTAAGAGAAAAATTAGTTAACAAACCAAGAAAAGGACATTTTGCTAAAGCAGGTGTTTCTTTAAGAAGAACTTTAAAAGAGTTCAAAATGGAAGATGTTGCTAATTACAATGTTGGAGACGAAATAAAAGTTGACACATTTGAAATTGGAGACAAAGTAGACGTATCAGGAGTTTCTAAAGGTAAGGGATTCCAAGGTACAATAAAAAGATGGAATGCTAGTAGAGGACCAATGTCTCACGGTTCTAAATTCCACAGAGCACCAGGTTCAATGGGAGCTGCTTCAGACCCATCAAGAACTTTCAAAAACAAGAGAATGCCTGGACATATGGGTGCTAAGAACACAACTGTTCTTAACTTAGAAGTTGTTAAGATAATGCCTGAAAAGAACATAATCTTAATCAAGGGTGGAATCCCTGGTCCAAATAAAGGCACTGTAGTTATAAGAAACAGCGTTAGAGCTTAATTTCTGTAGAAAGGAGGAAGCGTAATGCCTAAAGTAGGTTTATTTAATAAAGAAGGACAAAAAGTTGGAGATATCCAATTAAACGAGCAAGTATTTGGAGTAGAAGTTAATCAATATGCTTTACACCAAGTAGTAGTAGCTCAATTAGCTAATAAGAGACAAGGTACTCAATCAGCTAAAACAAGATCTGAGGTAAGAGGAGGCGGAATCAAGCCTTGGAGACAAAAAGGAACAGGTAGAGCAAGACAAGGTTCTATCAGAGCGCCTCAATGGATCAAAGGTGGAGTTGTATTCGCACCAAAACCAAGAGATTACAGAATGTCAATACCAAAGAGCATGAGAAAAGTTGCTATGACTTCTGCTTTAACTAGCAAAGTTGCAGATATGGTTGTTTTAGAAAACTTAACTTTCGAAGCTCCAAAAACTAAGGAAGCAGTTAAAATGTTAAATGCTTTCGAAGCTAAGAAGACATTAATAATAACAGCTGAAGTTAATGAAAATGTATATAAATCAGCTAGAAACATCGAAGGTGTAACAGTTATGCCTGTTAACAACATCAATGTTTATGATTTATTAAACTGCAAAACATTAATGATAACTAAAGAAGCTGTAAACAAAATTGAGGAGGTGTACGCATAATGAAGTTAACAAGCCATGATATAATCAGAAAACCAGTTATAACTGAAAAGAGTATGGCAGCTATGGCTGAAAATAAATACACCTTCATAGTTCATATGGCAGCTAACAAAGTACAAATAAAGAGAGCTGTAGAAGAAGTTTTCAACGTAAAAGTTGCTGACGTTAAGACTATGAGATTCGAAGGAAAAACTAAGAGAGTTGGAGTTCATATCGGAAAAAGAGCTGACTTCAAAAAAGCTGTTATAACTTTAGCTGAAGGTAGCAGCATCGAGTTCTTCGAAGGAATGCAATAATATAAAGCAGGTATTGGTTGAAAGCCAGATAAGCTATTAAGAAGGAGGGACAATAATGGCACTTAAAAAGTTTAACCCAATAACACCATCAAGAAGACAAATGACTATGCCAACATTTGAAGAAGTTACTACAAATGCACCTGAAAAGTCACTTCTTGTTTCTTTAAAGAAAACTGGTGGTAGAAACGCACAAGGTAAAATAACTGTTAGACACCACGGTGGTGGAGCTAAGAGAAAATATAGAATAATAGATTTCAAAAGAAATAAAGATGGAATCCCAGCAAAAGTTGCTACAGTTGAGTACGATCCAAACAGATCAGCTTACATAGCACTTGTTGTTTACGCTGATGGAGAGAAGAGATACATACTTGCTCCTGTAGGTTTAAAAGTAGGAGATACAGTTGTATCAGGACCTGAGGCTGATATCAAGCCAGGTAACGCTCTTCAATTAAAGCACATGCCAGTAGGTACATTCATACACAATATAGAATTACAAGCTGGTAAAGGTGGCCAAATGGTAAGATCAGCAGGTACTTCAGCTCAGTTAATGGCTAAAGAAGGAAACTATGCTACATTAAGATTACCATCAGGTGAAATGAGATACGTAAGAATCGAATGTAAAGCTACTGTTGGAACAGTATCAAACACAACTCATGAGATCGTAAATATCGGTAAAGCTGGTAGAAAGAGACACATGGGATGGAGACCAACAGTTAGAGGTTCTGTAATGAACCCTTGCGATCACCCTCACGGTGGTGGAGAAGGTAGATCTCCTATCGGTAGACCAAGTCCAGTTACTCCATGGGGTAAACCAGCACTTGGATACAAAACTAGAAAGAACAAAAAATACTCAGATAGATTCATCATTAAGAGAAGAAACGCTAAATAATCTGGAGAGAATTAAATATTCTCTTCAAAGTTTGGCGGCATAATTAAGTTTATGAAGGGAGGCAATTCTAGTGAGTAGATCAATTAAGAAAGGACCTTTCGTGCATGCAGGTCTTTTAAAGAAAATAGAAGAAATGAACCAAAATGAAGATAAGAAAGTTATCAAAACTTGGTCAAGAAGCTCAACTATATTCCCACAAATGATAGGCCACACAATAGCCGTTCATGATGGAAGAAAACACATCCCAGTTTATGTTACAGAAGATATGGTTGGACATAAATTAGGAGAATTCGTTTTAACAAGAACTTTCAAAGGTCATATTAAAAACGAAAAAACATCAAAGAGAAAATAATAGTATCCGAGAAAGGAGGATCTTTAGATGGAAGCTAGAGCTATAGCTAAATATGTAAGAATGTCTCCAACTAAAGTAGGAGTTGTTCTTGATTTAATAAGAGGAAAGAACGTAAATGAAGCTTTCGCAATTTTAAAATACACTCCAAGAGATGCTGCAGAGGTTATAAGCAAAGTATTAAAATCAGCAGTAGCTAATGCGGAGAACAATCATGAGTTAGATGCTAACAGATTATTCGTTGCTGAAGCACATGTAGGTCATGGACCAACATTAAAGAGATTCAGACCAATGGATCACGGTAAAGCATTCAGAATAAACAAGAGAACAAGTAACATAACACTTGTTGTTAAAGAAAGAGCTTAATAAGGTAAGGAGGGAAAAGCATGGGACAAAAAGTACATCCTCACGGACTAAGAGTTGGTGTAATTAAAGATTGGGATGCGAAATGGTATGCTGATAAGAAGAATTTTGCTGACAACTTAATCGAAGACCAACAAATAAGAAAATTCATAAAGAAAGAACTTTTCACAGCTGGAATCGCTAAGATTGAAATCGAAAGATCAGCTAAAAGAGTTAAGTTAAACATACACACAGCTAAGCCTGGAGTAATCATCGGAAAAGGTGGTTCAGGAATCGAAAGATTAAAAGCTAGCTTAAAAAATATAATAGCTGAAAAGAATGTTTTAATAAACATCGTTGAGGTTAAGAACGCTGAAACTAACGCTCAATTAATGGCTGAAAACATTGCTGCTCAATTAGAGAAGAGAATATCATTCAGAAGAGCTATGAAGCAAACTATCCAAAGAGCAATGAAAGCTGGCACATTAGGTGTTAAGACTGCTTGTTCAGGTAGATTAGGTGGAGCTGAGATAGCAAGAACTGAGCAATACAATGAAGGAACAATCCCACTACAAACAATAAGAGCTGACATCGACTATGGATTTGCTGAAGCAGATACAACTTATGGTAAAATCGGTGTTAAAGTATGGGTTTACAATGGAGAAGTTCTTCCAACTAAAAAAGTTGAGAAAAAGGAAGAATCTAACGCATAATAAGATGCACTAAGAAAGGAGGAATTTAACATGTTAATGCCTAAAAGAGTTAAACATCGTAAGGTACAACGTGGTAGAATGAAAGGTAAGGCAACTAGAGGAAACTTTCTAGCTTACGGAGATTTCGGAATCCAGGCTACAACTTGTGGATGGATCACTAGTAACCAAATAGAAGCTGCGAGAATAGCTATAAATAGATATATAAGAAGAGGCGGAAAGCTTTGGATAAAAATATTCCCAGATAAACCTGTAACTGAGAAGCCAGCTGAAACAAGAATGGGTTCAGGTAAAGGTTCAGTTGAATACTGGGTAGCAGTAGTTAAACCAGGTAGAGTATTATTCGAATTATCTGGAGTTGACGAAGAGAAAGCAAGAGAAGCTATGAGACTTGCTTCACACAAACTTCCTGTAAAGACTAAGTTCGTTACAAGAAGAGATTTTGAGGAAATGGGTGGTGAAGAATAATGAAAGCTAGAGAGTTAAAAGAACTAAGAACAAGCAATCCTCAAGATTTAGTAAAGAAACTAGGAGACCTTAAAGCTGAATTATTCAATTTAAGATTCCAATTAGCTACAGGTCAATTAGAAAACCCAATGAGAATCAGAGAAGTAAAAAAATCAATAGCTCAAATCAAGACAATCATAAGAGAAGAAGAGTTAAAGATTGAGCAGTAATCCTGAAAGGAGGTAACCGCTGTGGAAAGAAATTTAAGAAAAAAGAGATTAGGTAGAGTTGTTTCTGATAAAATGGATAAGACTATCGTTGTTGCGGTTGAAACAAAGGTTAGACATCCACTATACGGAAAAACTGTTAACAGAACAACTAAGTTCAAAGCTCATGATGAGAATAATGAGGCTAGATTCGGAGATAGAGTTCTTATAATGGAAACTAGACCATTATCTAAAGATAAGAGATGGAGACTTGTTGAGATAGTAGAGAAAGCGAAATAGTTTTCTAAAGTCTGAAAGGAGGTTAATTTCATGATACAACAACAAACCTTACTAAAGGTTGCTGATAACTCAGGTGCAAAAGAAATAATGTGCATAAGAGTTTTAGGCGGATCTAAAAGAAAATTCGGAAATATTGGTGATATAATAGTTGCTAGCGTTAAAAGTGCAACACCAGGCGGAGTTGTTAAAAAAGGCGAAGTAGTTAAAGCAGTTATAGTAAGATCAGTAAGAGGACTAAGAAGAGCTGACGGTTCATACATCAAGTTTGATGAAAATGCAGCTGTAATAATAAAAGATGATAAGCAACCAAGAGGAACTCGTATCTTTGGACCAGTTGCTAGAGAGCTAAGAGATAATGAGTTCAATAAAATCTTATCATTAGCACCAGAAGTTCTATAATAAACGATTAGGAGGTGGCTAAGATGAAGGTACATGTTAGAAAGAACGACACAGTAGTAGTTATATCAGGTAAAGATAAAGGAAAAACTGGTGAAGTTTTAAGAGTAATTCCTAAGACTGGTAAAGTAGTAGTTAAAGGAATTAACTTAGTTAAAAAGCATCAAAAACCTAATAGACAAAACATGCAAGGTGGAATAATCGAAATGGAAGCTGCAATAAACAGCTCAAAAGTTATGTTATTCTGTGAAAAATGCAAGAAGGCTACAAGAATAAGCCATAAGTTATTAGAAGATGGTGCAAAAGTAAGAGTATGTAAGAAGTGTGGAGAAACATTCTAAAATTTGAAAGGAGGTACTTTACGTGAATAGACTTCAAGAAAGATATGAAAAAGAAGTAGTTCCAGCTATGATGGAAAAGTTCGGATACAAAAACATAATGCAAGTTCCTAAACTTGAAAAAGTTGTAATAAATATGGGAGTAGGAGAAGCTAAAGACAATCCTAAAGTTCTAGAAGCTGCTGTTGGTGATTTACAAATAATCGCTGGACAAAAGCCAGTATTAACTAGAGCTAAGAAGTCAGTTGCTAACTTTAAAATAAGAGAGAACATGGCTTTAGGATGTAAAGTTACTTTAAGAAAGACTAATATGTACGAATTCGTAGATAAATTAGTTTCAATAGCTTTACCTAGAGTAAGAGACTTCAGAGGAGTTTCAGCTAAAGCATTTGATGGAAGAGGAAACTACTCATTAGGAATTAAAGAACAATTAATATTCCCAGAAATCGAGTATGATAAAGTAGATAAAGTAAGAGGAATGGATATAATCTTCGTTACTAGTGCAAATACTGACGAAGAAGCAAGAGAATTATTAAGATTCCTTGGAATGCCATTCGCTCAATAATAAGGAGGGGATACGCATGGCTCGTAAGGCAATGATCGAAAAATGGAAAAAAGAACCTAAGTACAAAACTAGAGCGTATACTAGATGTAGATTATGTGGAAGACCACATTCTGTATTAAAGAAATTCGGAATTTGCCGTATCTGCTTCAGAGAATTAGCTTACAAAGGTGAAATTCCTGGATGTAGAAAGGCAAGCTGGTAATATAACTAGTAGAATGAAAGGAGGCACAATATAATGGTTATGACAGATCCTATCGCAGACTTACTAACTCGTGTGAGAAACGCGAACGCAGTAAGACACGAGGTTGTTGAAGTACCTTCTTCAAATGTAAAGAAGGCTATCGTAAACATATTATTACAAGAAGGTTATCTTAAAGGAGTAGAGGAGTACAACGATGGTGTAGTTCCTATGATGAGATTAACTTTAAAGTACGGAGCAAACAATGAAAGAGTTATAACTGGTTTAAAGAGAATATCAAAACCAGGTTTAAGAGTTTACTGCAAGAAAGATGAAGTTCCAAGAGTATTAAACGGATTAGGAATCGCTTTAATATCAACTTCAAAAGGATTAGTAGTTGACAGAGAAGCTAGAAAATTAGGATTAGGCGGAGAAGTTATCTGCTACGTTTGGTAATTTTTTAGATTGAGAAAATAACATAGATTTTATATAGATTGAAGCAAAGAGATGAAATAAAAAATATAAGGACCAAATTCACAGGAGGTGCGCATTATGTCAAGAGTAGGTAAAATGCCTATAGCTATCCCTGCTGGAGTAACTATTACTGTAACACCAGAGAACGTTGTTACAGTAAAAGGCCCTAAGGGTGAGTTAGTTAAAGCTATGCACAAAGACATTAATATAGCTGTAGAAGATGCTCAAGTAGTTGTTACTAGACCAAGTGACGTTAAAGAACACAGAGCACTTCACGGATTAACTAGAGCTTTACTTAACAACATGGTTGTTGGAGTAAGCCAAGGTTTCTCAAAAACTTTAGAGTTAAACGGAGTTGGATACAGAGCTCAATTACAAGGAAAGAAACTAGTAATGAACTTAGGATATTCACATCCAGTTGAAGTTGAAGCTGTTGAAGGAGTTGACTTCAAATTAGACGGAACAACTAAAGTTATCGTTGAAGGTATCGATAAAGAAAAAGTTGGAGCAGTTGCTGCTAATATCAGAGCATGGAGAAAACCAGAGCCATACAAAGGTAAAGGAATTAAGTACTCTGATGAAGTTATAAGAAGAAAAGAAGGTAAAACTGGTAAATAATAAATACTAATAAAGAAAGGAGTGAACCTTATGTTCAAAAAGGCAGACAGAAAAGAAGCAAGAGAAAGACGTCACCTAAGAGTTCGTAAGAAGGTATTCGGAACTCCAGAAAGACCAAGATTATCTGTATATAGAAGTGAAAAGAACATATATGCTCAAATAATAGACGACGTTAACGCTGTTACTTTAGTAGCTGCTTCAAGCTTAGATAAAGCTGTAGAAGTTAAAGGAAGCAACAAAGAAGCTGCTAAATTAGTAGGAGAATTAGTTGCTAAAAGAGCTATAGAAAAAGGAATAAACGATGTAGTATTCGACAGAGGTGGATACGTATATCACGGAAGAGTTGAGGCTTTAGCTAGCGGAGCAAGAGAAGCCGGATTAAAATTCTAATCTACAAGGAGGGGAAATACATGAGAATCGATCCTAGCACACTAGACCTTAAAGAAAAGGTTGTTAGTATAAGCAGAGTTACTAAGGTTGTTAAGGGTGGTAGAAACTTCAGATTCAGTGCTTTAGTTGTTGTTGGAGACGAGAACGGACACGTTGGTGTTGGAACTGGTAAGTCTATCGAGATCCCAGAAGCAATTAGAAAAGGAATAGAAGATGCTAAGAAAAACTTAGTAGAAGTTTCAATCGTTGGAACTACTGTTCCTCACGAAATACACGGAAAATTCGGTACAGGAGATGTACTTATAATGCCAGCTACTGAAGGTACAGGAGTTATAGCTGGAGGTCCTGCAAGATCAGTTCTTGAGTTAGCAGGATTAAAGGATGTTAGAGCTAAGTCATTAGGTTCAAACAATCCAAGAAACATGGTAAAAGCAACTATTAACGGATTATCAAACTTAAGAACAGCTGAAGATATAGCTAAATTAAGAGGAAAATCTGTTGAAGAGATATTAGGTTAGGAGGGATAGCGATGCTAAAGGTAACATTAGTTAAAAGCTTAATTGGTAGAAAAAAAGACCATATCGCTACTGCACATGCCCTTGGACTTAGAAAAATAGGTAAAACAGTAGAGCATGAGGAAACTCCTCAAATAAAAGGTATGATAAACAAAGTAAGTTATCTACTAAAAGTTGAAGAAGCATAATTAAATAGAGTGTCAGAGGAGGTGTAATAATAATGAAACTTCATGAATTAAGACCAGCAGCTGGTAGTAAATCAGCTCCTAAAAGAGTTGGTAGAGGTACTGGTTCAGGACTAGGAAGAAATGCCGGAAAAGGTGAAAAAGGTCAAAATGCTAGATCAGGTGGTGGAGTTAGACCTGGATTCGAAGGTGGTCAGATGCCATTATACAGAAGACTTCCTAAGAGAGGATTCACTAACCCATTTACAAAACATTTTGTAACAATTAATGTTGATAGATTAAACATATTCGATAATGGAACAGAAGTTACTCCAGAATTACTATTAGAAAAAAGAGTAGTAAGTAAACTAATGGACGGAGTTAAGATCTTAGGAAATGGAAACATTGAAAAGAGCTTAACTATCGCAGGTTGCAAGTTATCAAAGCAAGCAGCTGAAAAAATAGTTGCAGCTGGAGGAAAAGTTGAGGTGAAATAATCGTGCTATCAACCCTACGTAATGCCTGGAAGGTTCAAGATTTAAGAAAAAAAATAATTTGGACTGTATTCTTAATAGCAATTTTCAGGATGGGAAGTTATATTCCTGTTCCTGGAATTGATACAGATAGTCTAAAAGCTTTAACACAATCAGGAGGCTTAGTAAGCTTCTATGATTTAATTTCTGGTGGTTCTTTTAGTAGATTTAGTATATTCGCTTTAGGTGTTGTACCTTACATCAACGCTTCAATCATTTTGCAGCTATTAACAGTTGCAATCCCAAAATTAGAGCAATTATCTAAAGAGGGAGATGACGGAAGAAAGAAAATCCAAAAGATAACTAGATATGCTTCAATTATTATTGGAGCTATAATGTCTTATGGAACTTATGTGATTATTCACAATGTAGGAGCACTTAAAAGTACATCTCCAGTTAGTATGTTTGTAATATTACTAACATTAGTAGTTGGTTCAACTTTCCTAATGTGGTTAGGTGATCAAATTACTGTTAAAGGAGTTGGAAATGGTACATCATTGATAATATTTGTAAATATATTATCAAGCTTACCAATGACAGGTTATCAAATATATAACTTAAGTAAAGTAGGTAGAATTAACATCGTTGAGATAGCTTTATTCGTTATCTTTACATTAGCATTATTATGTGGTGTTATTTACTTATCATTAGCTGAAAGAAGGATTACTGTACAATATGCAGGTAAAGCCGTAGGTAACAAGGTTATGAAGGGACAATCAACTCATATTCCATTAAGTATTATTGGAACAACTGTTATAGCAATTATCTTTGCTATGTCTGTTATGAGTTTCCCTACAACTATAGCTCAATTCTTCCCTGAAGCTGGTTGGTCACAAGCTATTACAGGATCTTCTTATAGTCCTTTCAATGCAAAGACTTGGATGTATCCAGTATTATATGCGTTACTAACTATATTCTTTACATGGTTCTATACGCAAATAACTTTCAAGCCAGATGAAATGGCTGAGAATATGCATAAATCATCAGGTTTCATTCCTGGAATAAGACCTGGTAAACCAACAGAAATTTATTTAGAGAAAGTATTAAATAGAATTTCAATGTTTGGTGGATGTTTTGCTGCATTTATAGCAGTAGTTCCTATATTAGTTGCAAACTATACTCCTTTTGAAGGAATACAGTTTGGAGGGACTTCATTATTAATCTTAGTTTCAGTTTCATTAGAAGTAATGAGACAATTAGAATCTCAGTTAACAATGAGACACTACCAAGGATTCTTAAAATAGAAATACAAGTTATGGAGATGATGCCCGTGAAGATAGTTTTATTAGGTCCTCCTGGAGCAGGAAAAGGAACACAGGCAAAATCAATTAGTAATAGATATTCAATTCCTCATATATCTACTGGAGATATTTTTAGAAAGAATATTTCTGAAAATACTCCTTTAGGTGTTGAGGCTAAAACATACATGGATAATGGACAGTTAGTTCCAGATGAAGTAACTATAAACATGGTAAAAGATAGACTTCAGCAAGATGATTGTAAAAATGGATATCTGTTAGATGGTTTCCCAAGAACAGTTCATCAAGCAGAAGCTTTAGATAACTTTTTAACTGAAAGAGAAGAGTCAATAGACACAGCTCTTTTAATAGAAGTACCTAAGGAATTCATACTTGAAAGAATGACAGGAAGAAGAGTTTGTCCTTCTTGTGGAGCAAGTTATCACATAAAGTTTAATCCACCAGCTAATGATGGAAAATGTGATCTTTGTGGATCAGATGTTATCCAAAGAAAAGATGACACTGAAGAAACAGTTAAGGAAAGACTTGATGTGTATGAAAATCAAACACAACCATTAATTGATTTTTATGAAAACAAAAAGCAACTTTCAGTAGTAGATGGAACACAAGCAATAAACGAGGTCTTTGAGAGTATCTGTAAGATATTAGGAAGTGATAAGTAGTGATAATTCTTAAGAATGAACATGAAATCGACCTAATGAGGAAAGCAGGAAAGCTTCTTGGAGAAACACTTAACCTGCTTGAGGAGAAAGTAAGACCTGGTATTACTACTACGGAATTAGATAGAATAGCTGAAGAGTTTATAACTAAGCATGGAGCTACACCATCCTTTAAAGGATTGTATGGTTTCCCAGCTTCATTATGTATATCTGTTAATGAACAATTAATTCATGGATTCCCAGGAAGTTATGTTTTAAAAGATGGAGACATTGTTTCTATTGATTGTGGAGTTTGTCTAAATGGATTTCACAGTGATGCTGCCAGAACTTTTGGTGTTGGTGAAATATCAGAAGAAGCGAAAAAGCTTATAAAGGTTACTGAAGAATCCTTTTTCAAAGGAATCGAGAAAGCATACGTAGACAATAGATTAACGGATATTTCTAATGAAATACAGCAATATGTTGAAGCCAATGGATTTTCAATTGTTAGAGACTTTGTAGGACATGGAATTGGCCGAAAAGTACATGAAGATCCTGAAGTTCCTAATTTCGGTAGACCAGGCAGAGGTCCAAAGTTAATGGCAGGAATGGTATTAGCTATTGAACCAATGGTAAACATGGGATCATATAGAGTCAAGACTTTAGATGATGGCTGGACAGTAGTAACAGCAGATGGAAAACTTTCTGCACATTATGAAAATACAGTTGCAATTTTACCTAATGGTCCTGAAATATTAACACTTGTAAAATAGTTTTAATATATATTGCTTAGTTATAAATTAACATTTGCCTATAAGGAATTTGTAGTTTATGACTAAGGTAATCTTTGAGGTGGATAAGTTGCAAGAAACTCACTTAATTGGTAAACTAGTTACTTCAAGTACTGGTAGAGATGCAGGAAAATCATATATAGTGGTTGGATCTGCAGATGATTATCTACTAGTTGCTAATGGAGCAACTAAAACCATAGAAATGCCAAAAAAGAAAAAAATAAAACATGTAGTGTTTACTGAGATATTTGACGATGAGCTAAAATCATGTATAATATCAAAGGATAAGAATATAAATCTTAAGATAAAGAGATTTATAAAGCTTAATAAGCACTAACAAGGAGGTTTGATTACCTTATGTCAAAAAGTGATATAATTGAAATGCAAGGTACGGTTTTAGAATCCCTACCAAATGCAATGTTTGAAGTTGAATTAGAGAGTGGGCATAAAATATTAGCTCATATCTCAGGAAAGTTAAGAATGAACTTCATAAGAATTTTACCAGGAGATAAAGTTACTGTGGAACTTTCACCATATGACTTATCAAGAGGTAGAATTACATGGAGAGCAAAATAAGGAGGGTTAGCGATGAAAGTAAGACCATCAGTTAAGCCTATTTGCGAAAAGTGCAAAGTTATAAGAAGAAAAGGAAGAGTAATGGTAATCTGTGAAAATCCTAAGCACAAACAAAAACAAGGCTAATAGGTAAATAAAACATAATAAAAGGTCAATTGGGAGCGAATTCTTATTGACTTTTATTTAAAAGTAAAATATGATTATATAGGCATTTAAATAATAGCAAGTAAATTTTAGGTGCGGCTGTGATGGGTGAGACCATCAGCCTAAAATTTTAAATATAAATAACAATAGAGCAATTGAGTTACTATTAATGTAAATCAATTATACATTTTATTACCAGGAGGTGTAACATTAATGGCAAGAATAGCAGGTATCGACCTACCAAGAGAAAAAAGAGTTGAGATAGGTCTAACTTATATATATGGTATAGGATTACCTACATCACAAAAAATTCTTGAAGTAACTGGAGTTAATCCTGATACAAGAGTTAAGGATCTTACTGAGGAAGAAGTAAACTCAATAAGAAACTACATTAAAGAATTAACAGTTGAAGGTGACTTAAGAAGAGAAGTTGCTTTAAACATAAAGAGATTAGTTGAGATTGGTTCATACAGAGGAATCAGACATAGAAAAGGTCTTCCACTTAGAGGACAAAAAACTAAGACTAATGCTAGAACTAGAAAAGGTCCTAAGAAGACAATAGCTAATAAGAAGAAATAGTTAAGGAGGGAAGACAATGGCAGCTCAAAAAGTTAAAAAAACTAGAAGAAGAAAAGAAAGAAAAAATGTTGAGCATGGTGCAGCGCACATCCAATCAACATTCAACAACTCAATAGTTACTTTAACTGATGCAAAAGGAAATGCATTAGCATGGGCAAGTGCTGGTGGACTTGGATTTAAAGGTTCAAGAAAAAGCACACCATTTGCAGCTCAAATGGCAGCTGAAACAGCAGCTAAAGCAGCTATGGAACACGGATTAAAAAGCGTTGAGGTTTACGTAAAGGGACCAGGTGCTGGAAGAGAAGCAGCTATAAGAAGCTTACAAGCAGCTGGATTAGAAGTTACTTTAATAAAAGATGTAACTCCAATCCCACACAATGGATGTAGACCACCAAAAAGAAGAAGAGTTTAGTAACGTCACGGGAGGTGTAATGAATGGCAAGATATACTGGAGCTACATGTAAGTTATGTAGAAGAGAAGGTATGAAATTATTCCTAAAAGGGGATAGATGTTATACAGATAAATGTGCTTTCGTTAGAAGAAGCTATGCACCAGGACAACACGGAGCAAGCAGAAAGAAATTATCTAACTACGGAACACAATTAAGAGAGAAGCAAAAAGCTAAGAGAATATACGGAGTTCTTGAAGGTCAGTTCAGAAACACATATGAAAGAGCTGAAAAAATGAGAGGAATCGCCGGTGAAAACTTACTTAAGTTATTAGAAATGAGATTAGATAACGTTGTTTACAGATTAGGATATGGTGCTTCAAGAACAGAAGCTAGACAATTAGTAAACCACGGTCATTTCTTAGTAAATGGTAAAAAAGTTGATATCGCATCATTCAAAGTATCAGTTAATGATGTAATCACTGTTTGTGAAAAGAGCAGAGGATCAGAAAGATTCAAAATGTTTGCTGAAAATCCAAAAGCTTTACCAAAATGGTTAGAAGCTAACGTTGAAAACTTCGAAGGTAAAGTTGTTGCTGAGCCTGCAAGAGAAGATATCGATGTACCAGTTAACGAGACTCTAATCGTCGAGTTATACAGCAAATAATAATTTTTGATCTTAAGTACTTTTACGATTGGATCAGTTGCCCTCATAAGGTTGCCATTTTAAAATTAAGGAGGGTTTTTAAATGTTAGAAATAGAAAAGCCAGTAATTCAATGTGTTGAATCAAACGAAAACGGAACATATGGTAAGTTTGAGATTGAACCATTAGAAAGAGGTTACGGAATAACTCTTGGTAATGCATTAAGAAGAATATTACTTTCTTCTTTACCTGGAGTGGCTCCAACTTCAGTTAAAATAGATTCAGTTCTTCATGAATTTTCAACAATAACAGGTGTTAAAGAAGATGTTACAGAGATAATCTTAAATCTTAAAATGTTAGCACTTACTATGGAAGGTGAAGGACCAAAAACTATTTATATTGATGCTCAAGGACCAGGTGTTGTTACTGGAGCAGATATAAAAACAGATGGTGATGTGGAAGTTATAAATAAAGATTTACATATCGCTACATTAGACAATGATGGTAAGTTATACATGGAAATCGTAGTTAATAGAGGAAGAGGTTATGTTACTCAAAACAAGAACAAAACTGAAGATCTTCCATTATCAGCTATTGCTATAGATTCTATATATACTCCTGTAAAGAGAGTTAATTTCTCTGTTCAAAATACAAGAGTTGGTCAAATTACTGACTATGATAAACTTACATTAGAAATTTGGACTAATGGAACTATAAGAATAGAAGAAGCGATTTCATTATCAGCTAAAATTCTTATAGAGCACTTCAAATTATTCATGACTTTAACTGACAACGCTAATGATGTTGAGATAATGATTGAAAAAGAAGAAGATAAAAAAGAAAAAGCTTTAGAGATGACTATTGAAGAGTTAGACTTATCAGTAAGATCATACAACTGCTTAAAAAGAGCAGGTATAAACACTGTTCAAGAGCTTGCAGCTAAGAGCATGGATGATATGATGAAAGTTAGAAACTTAGGTAAGAAGTCTCTAGAGGAAGTAGAAAGAAAGTTAAACGAGTTAGGCTTAAATTTAAGACTAAACGACGAGTAGGTAAGGAGGTAAAGCCATGGCAGGATATCGTAAGTTAGGTCGTCCTACTGATCAAAGAAAAGCTATGCTTAGAAATCTTGTTACAAGCTTCTTAAAGCATGGTAAAATAGAAACTACTGAAACAAGAGCTAAGGAAGCTAGAAGTCTTGCAGAAAAAATGATCACTCTTGCAAAAAGAGGAGATTTACACGCAAGAAGACAAGTGTTAGCATTTGTTACAGAAGAAGAGGTTGTTAAAAACTTATTTGACAACGTAGCTCCTAAGTACGCTGAGAGAAACGGTGGATACACTAGAATGTACAAAGTTGGTCCTAGAAGAGGAGACGGAGCTGAAGTTGTTATACTTGAATTAGTATAATATATTTCTTTTATAGAGGATTAAGTTTTTACTTAGTCCTCTTTTGCTATATAAAATTAGTTCAATAATATGATGAGATTTATAGTAAGTGACTAAATTAAAGATTTATTATCTATATTAGGTACAGTAATGCGAGATAAATTTAAATAAAGCCCTAAAATAAGGAAATATCTATTTACAAAATAAAATTATTAATAGTATTATTTTATAAGTAGGTATTTTTTTAATACCTAAAATGAATTATTGAAACATATGATTAAAGATTATATTGTATGTATTCTTTATAGGTTTTATACATTACAATAAAAATTTTATAATCTAGAATAAATAATAGTTATATATATGACTGCTTCTTTATAGTTATTATAATTAAGTAGAATTGGCTTTATAGGAGGCTAGTATGGGAGAAAATATGATTAAAAGTGAAGACTTAGTTTTTAAGTACATAAATGCAGAAGAACAAACAGAAAAAGTTGCTATAAACCATGTTACTATGGATGTTAAAAAAGGTGAGTTTTTAGTTGTATTAGGACATAATGGTTCTGGAAAATCAACTATGGCTAAACATATGAATGCATTGTTACTTCCTAGTGGTGGAAAGATGTATGTAGATGGATTAGATACATCAGAGGGCGATAATATTTGGGAGGTTAGAAGAAGAGCCGGAATGGTTTTTCAAAATCCAGATAACCAGTTAGTAGCAACTATAGTTGAAGAGGATGTAGCTTTTGGACCTGAAAATCTTGGAGTAGAACCAAGTGAAATAAGAAAAAGAGTTGATGATTCTTTAAAGGCAGTTGGAATGTATGAATATAGAAAGCATGCTCCACATTTACTTTCAGGAGGTCAAAAGCAAAGGATTGCAATAGCGGGAATTTTAGCCATGATGCCAAAATGTATAGTTTTAGATGAACCAACAGCTATGCTTGACCCTTCAGGTAGAAAAGAAGTTATGAAGACTATAAAAGAAGTAAATAAAAAATACGGTATAACTATAATACTTATAACTCATTACATGGATGAAGCCGCTCAGGCAGATAGAATAATAGTAATGGATAAGGGTGAAAAAGTTATGGAAGGGATACCTAGAGAAATTTTTTCACAAGTTGAAAAGATAAAATCAATAGGTCTTGATGTACCTCAAGTAACAGAATTAGCTTATGAACTTCAAAAAGAAGGAATAGATATATCAACTGAAATTTTAAATATAGATGAGATGGTGGGTGCTTTATGTCAATTAAAATAGAAAAATTAAGACATGTTTATATGCCTAAAACGCCTTTTGAGAAAATTGCCTTAAACAATATAAATTGTGAGATTAATGATGGGGAATTTATTGCATTAATTGGGCATACTGGATCAGGAAAATCAACTTTTATACAACATTTAAATGGATTATTAAGTCCTACTAGTGGAAAGATAATTGTTGATGATATAGATATAACTGAGAAAAAGGTTAAATTAAGTGATATAAGAAAAAAGGTTGGGTTAGTATTTCAATATCCAGAGTATCAATTATTTGAAGAGACTATTGAGAAAGATATTGAATATGGACCAAGAAATTTAGGGATAAGTGAAGAGGAAATAAGTAAAAGAGTAAAGAAGTCAATGAAAATGGTTGGACTTGATTATGAAACTTATAGAAATAAATCTCCATTTGATTTAAGTGGAGGACAAAAAAGAAGAGTTGCTATTGCTGGGGTTATTGCTATGGAACCAAAGGTTCTTATATTAGATGAGCCAACAGCAGGTCTTGACCCTAAGGGAAGAGAAGATATTCTTGCTCAAATAAAGATTCTTCATGAAGAGTATGGCATGACTATAATAATGGTTAGTCATAGTATGGAAGACGTAGCTAAAATAGCAGATAGAGTTATAGTTATGAATGGTGGAGAAATTGTTTTAGATGGAGCTATAGCAGAAGTATTTAAAGAGATAGAGACTTTAGAGAAAATTGGATTAGCAGTTCCTCAAGTTACTTATTTAGTCAAAGAGTTAAGAAAGAAGGGCTTTGATATATCAGAAGAGATATTTACTATTTCTCAAGCTAAGGAAGCACTTTTAGAAATAATAAAGAATAATAATTAGGAAGGACAAAGAATTATGTTAAAGGACATTACTATAGGTCAATATATTCCTGGAGATTCTTTTGTACATAAATTAGATCCAAGGACTAAGATATTAATATCATTTATTTTTATAGCTTCATTATTTATAGTAGATAAATTCTTCGGATATATATTTATAATAGCTTTTTTAGGAGCTACAGTATTAGTATCAAAATTACAATTTAAATATTTATATAAAGGACTTAAACCGGTATTTTTATTAATTGCTATTACAGCGGCACTTAATATATTTATGATAAAAGGTACGCAGGAAACATTAATATGGCAATGGAAGTTCTTAGCTATATACCAAGAAGGTATTAGAACAGCTATATTCATGGCTCTAAGACTTGTTTTATTAATAATGGGTACTTCTGTACTAACATTAACAACATCTCCTATAGAGCTAACAGATGGTATTGAGAGTCTCTTAAAACCATTTAAGAAAATTGGAGTTCCAGCACATGAGTTAGCCATGATGATGACTATAGCTTTAAGATTTATACCAACATTAATTGATGAGACTGATAAGATAATGAAAGCTCAAAAAGCTAGAGGGGCTGATTTTGAATCAGGAAATTTAATTCAAAAAGCTAAGAGTTTAATTCCATTATTAATACCATTATTCATAAGTTCATTTAGAAGAGCTGATGAACTAGCTATGGCAATGGAAGCTAGATGCTATAGAGGTGGAGATGGAAGAACTAGAATGAAAGTATTAAAGTATTCAAAAAATGATTTTATTTCATTTGGAATTGCCGGATTACTTTTAGTTGCTTCAATAGCAGTTAGATTTGCTTAATTTAAAGCAAGCTATGTTTAGTTAAAAGACTTATTATAAAAATAAAATTATTAATTATAAATAGAAATAAAATATTATAATGCTATAATAAATAAAGATTTTAAAATAAAGATTACAATTTTGTAGTCTTTATTTTTTTGATAAAATTAATTTGAAAAAGAGTTTTAGTTTTTTTATGATTGGCTAATAATCTTTAGGGAAAATGTTAATTAAAATTAAGCATGAGTAAAATATAAGATAATATAATAAAATTTGTATAGATAGTTTGGAGTATTTTATTAAATAAGTTTTAAATTAAGAGGGATTAAAAAAATACTAATTATATTTAAAAAGATTTAAAGGAATGATAAGATGAAGAATATAAAGTTAACTATAGAATATGATGGAACAGCATATTTTGGGTGGCAAAAGCAGCCCATAGGTAATACTATTCAGCAGAAAGTTGAAGAGGCTATAAAAAAGGTAACAAAAGAGGACATAGAAATTTTAGGAAGTAGTAGGACTGATTCAGGGGTTCATGCTAGAGCTTATGTAGCAAACTTTAAAACTAATTCTAATATACCAGGAAAGAATTTTAAAGCTGCAATAAATTCTAAGCTTCCAAAGGATATAGTAATAATGGATTCAGAAGAGGTTGATGAAAACTTCCATGCAAGATATATGACTACTGGAAAGACATATTGCTATACTATTTTAAATAGAGAAGAACCACCAGCTCTAGAAAGAAATTATGTTTATCATGTTAAGAAGCCATTAGATGTAGAGGCTATGAAGGAAGCATGTACATATTTTTTAGGCAAGCATGATTTTAAAGCCTTTCAAAGACCAGGTGGAACAGTAAAAACATCAACAAGAACAATAAAAGATCTGCATATAGAAACAGAGGGAAATAAGATAAAAATATATGTATCAGCAGATGGATTCCTATATAATATGGTTAGATTAATAGTTGGAACATTACTTAAGGTTGGAAGAGGTAAAGAAAAGCCAGAATTCATGAAAGAGGTAATAGAATCTGGAGATAGAAAAAAAGCTGGAATATGTGTTCCGGCAAGTGGATTATGTCTAGAAAAAGTTTTTTACTAAAAGTAACTTAAATGTATTGACACGCCCGTAAGCGTGTATTATAATGGTATTTGTTTGTAAGAGAGATGTACGGGATTCAAAATGAATCTTAACATAAAGTACGAGGACATATAAAACCTATTTTAAAATTCTAGGGAGGGAAAACGATGAAATCATACATTGCAAAAGCACAAGAAGTTGAAAGAAAATGGTATGTTGTTGACGCTGCTGGAAAGCCACTAGGAAGAGTTGCTAGCCAGGTTGCTTCAATATTAAGAGGAAAGAACAAGCCAACATTTACACCAAATGTTGACTGTGGAGATTTCGTTATCGTTATAAACGCTGAGAAAGTTGTTTTAACTGGTAAGAAATTAGACCAAAAAATGTTAAGAAAGCACAGCTTATACGCTGGTGGATTAAAAGAAACTCCATACAGAGAAGTTTTAGATAAGAAACCAGAATTTGCTTTCGAAGAAGCTGTTAGAAGAATGCTTCCAACAGGTGTTTTAGGAAGAAAAATGTTAAAGAAATTAAATGTGTACAGAGGAACTGAGCACAAGCATGCTGCTCAAAACCCAGAAGTACTTGAGTTAAGATACTAATATTATAAGCTCGGGAGGAGGAATTCAAATGGCAAAAGTTCAATACATGGGAACTGGAAGAAGAAAGAAATCAGTTGCAAGAGTAAGACTTGTACCAGGTGAAGGTAAAGTTGTAGTAAATAATAGAGAAATCGAAACATATTTCGGATTAGAAACTTTAAGAGTTGTAGTTAACCAACCTTTAGTTTTAACAGAAACTAAAGACAAATATGACGTTTTAGTTAACGTTCATGGTGGTGGATTATCAGGTCAAGCAGGAGCTATAAGACATGGTATATCAAGAGCTTTATTAAAAGCTGACGAAAACTTAAGACCAGAATTAAAGAAAGCTGGATTCTTAACTAGAGACCCAAGAATGGTTGAAAGAAAGAAATGCGGTTTAAAGAAAGCAAGAAGATCTCCACAGTTCTCAAAGAGATAATATTGTTTTCATTAGAAAAGAGGGAGTTTACTCCTTCTTTTTTTTATACTTTAAATTAATAGTTTAAAATATATATTTAGTAATTTTTAGATTTAATGTATAAAGAATATAATTATTTAGGCTTTTAGAGGAGTATAAGTAATATTATTACATAAATATTAACAATTTTTAAACTGGAAATAATGAGTTGATCATTAAAATCAATTCAAATAGGTAGCGTATAAATGGCTATTTGTAAGGTGTTAGAGTCTATTTGTTTTAATTTTAACTCAATAAATTAACTATAATCTAGAAAAAAATTCAATAAATTGGATGCTGTATTAAGTTTAGGTTAAAAAGAATATTTAAAACTTAACAAAAGACTGATTATATTGTAAAATGTTATAGGATTGATAATTTAAAATTAAATACAAAAAATTAAAAACGTTTGTAGATTTACAAATTAGCAAATTGGAGGAGAAGTATCTTGAAAGATGCAATTTTTACTTTAATTGAGGTTGCCGGTGGTTTAGGTCTATTCCTTTTCGGTATGAAACTTATGGGAGACGGCTTAGAAAATGCTGCTGGAGATAAATTAAAAAGTATATTAGAGAAAGTTACTAAGAATCCTATATCAGCTGTTATAGTTGGTGCATTTGTAACAATGGTAATACAAAGTTCAAGTGCTACAACGGTAATGGTAGTAGGTTTTGTTAACGCAGGTCTTATGAATTTAGCACAAGCGGCTGGAGTAATTATGGGTGCCAATATAGGTACAACCATTACTGCTCAACTTGTTGCATTTAAATTAGATGAGATTGCACCTTTATTTGTAATTATTGGTGTTGTACTATTAATGTCAGCCAAGCAAAAGAAAAGAAGAGATGTTGCTAATATTATTTTAGGGTTTGGTATCTTATTCATGGGTATGGGAATAATGAGTTCAGCATTAAAACCATTAGCTGAGTCACCAATGTTCTCACAACTTATTGTTGCTATAGGAGATAACTGGATTCTAGGAATATTCACAGGTTTAGCACTTACAGCTATTTTACAAAGTTCATCTGCAACTACAGGTATATTAATTGCCTTAGCATCAACTGGTGCTATAGACATAAAAGTTGCATTACCAATATTATTCGGATGTAACATTGGAACATGTGTAACTGCTTTAATAGCAAGTATTGGTGCAAACAAGACAGCTCACAAAGCTGCTGGAATACATTTAATGTTCAACGTATTAGGTACATTAATATTTATACCTTTCATAACTCCATTATCAGATATAGTTATGAAAATGAGTCCTGGAGATGTTGAAAGACAAATAGCCAATGCTCATACAATTTTCAATATAACTGCAACTATAATACTTGTACCTTTAAGTAAGTACATGATTATGATAGTTAACAAGTTAGTTAAAGGTGAAGATGAGGTTGAACATTGCGGACCTAAATATCTTGATGAGAGATTACTAGAAACACCGGTAATAGCTGCTGGTCAAGTTCAAAAAGAAACTTTAAGAATGGCTAACAAAGCTAAACAAAACTTAGAGTTAAGTATGGAAGCTTTCAAAAAGAATAATGAAGGTTTAGTTAAAAAAGTATATGAAAATGAAAAACTTATAAATACATTAGAAGAAGCTATAACTACTTATTTAGTAAAACTATCTAAGTGTGATTTATCTGCTAAAGAAAGTAACATAGTAGCTGCTACTTTCCATGTTGTAACTGATATTGAGAGAATTGGTGATCATGTTGAAAATATAGCTGATTTAACTTTAGAGAAAATCGGAAGAAATTTAAAGTATAGCGAAGATGCTTTAAAAGAAATTGACTACATATATGGCCAAACTACTAAAGCTTTAGATGTAACAATTGATGCTTATGCAAATGAGAATGTTGATGAGGCTGGAACTATCTATGAAATAGAAAGAACAATAGATTCATCACAAAAAGAATTTAGAGATAATCATATTAAGAGATTAAGTCAAGGTTCTTGCAGTGCTTATGATGGTGCAATATTTATGGACTTATTAAGCAACTTTGAAAGAATTGGTGACCATGCAACTAATATAGCAGAAAGTGTTATGGAAGTTTATTAGAATTTAAAGAGTACCTGAGAGTCAGGTACTCTTTTTTTGTTTGTACAAGTTAGAATATTTCTTTAAATATTGGTAAAAATAAATTAGGCATTATTTATAGGAGGTATTCTAATGAAGAAAATATTAAAGGTATGTTCAATACTAGTTCTAGGATTTTTAGTATTTAGTATTGTAGGAATAAGAGTAAATGCAGAGGAATGTAGAAAGGTTATTGTCATAGATCCAGGTCATGGAGGAATTGATGGTGGAGGAAAAAGTCAGAGTGGAATATTAGAGAAGGACATAAATCTTTCTATAGCATTAAAGACTAAAGAGGCACTAGAGAGTAGAGGATATAAAGTAGTAATGACTCGTACAGAGGATATAGGTTTATATACAGAGGGAAATAAAAAGGTAAGAGAAAAGAAACGAGAAGATTTAGCTAATAGGGTTAAGATGAAAAAAGAGAGTAATTGTGATGTTTTTATAAGTATTCATCAGAATATGTTTCCTCAGAAAAGTTGTAAAGGGGCACAAGTATGGAGTGCTGGAAATGAGGAAAGTAAAAAATTAGGTCAAATAATACAGCAAAGATTTAAAGAAGATGTAGATTCTTCGAATAAAAGGGTTGCTAAGGTGGCAAATAAGGAATATATGATATTAAATGATGGTCATAAAGGAGCATCATTAATTCTAGAGTGTGGTTTCTTATCAAACCCAGATGAAGGGGTTCTTTTAACAAAAGAAGATTACCAAGCTAAAATTGCCAATGCCATATTAAAATCAGTTGATGAATATTTTAATGGTGAGGCAGTAAAACAAAAAGGTACAAATAATTAGTCATATAAGACTTTGATTTATTAGATTAAATTTATAGTAGCTTACAAGTAAGTTAATTATAAGAATAAATAGTAGTATAATTAAAAAATATATTATTAAGTTGGTTAGTTTATATCTATTAATCATAAAAACTCCTAAAAACTTCTTTATTATATATTTAGATGATAATAATAAAATTATGACAATAAAAAAGCTATGCCTTAACAAGCATAGCTTTTCTTTTATATATTTTTGAAGCCTTTTCCTTTAACTTCAGAAACATCTATTATGGTTATAAAGGCTTTTGGATCTATATAATGAATTGTATTTTTTAATTCAATCATTTGTCTAGTTGTAACTAGGCAATAAAGCATTTTCTTTCTATCGTGGGTATATTCTCCTTCAGCTAAAAGAGAAGTTACTCCTCTATGAAGATCATTTATTATATAATGTATAACTTGTTGTTCTTTATCTGTTATTATCAGTAGTAGTTGTTTTGAATGAATACCTTTTATAACTTTATCAACTAAAACAGTTTGAACAAATATTGATATAAGAGTATAAAGTGCAGTTTCCATACCAAAGAATACTCCACCAACGGCAACTATACACATATTTAACACAAAGCTTAAAGAGCCTATATTAAAGTTTGAGTATTTTTTACGAATAACCATTGTAATTATATCAGTTCCTCCAGTAGAGCCACCTTTAGAGAAGACAAGACCATAGCCTAGTCCACATATTGCTCCACCAAATATACAATAAAGTAACATATCATCTAAAGATATTAAACGTGAAACTGGAGCAGTTATCATAAGCGATATAGATAAAGCTAACATTCCTATAGCTGAGTTAAAAGTAAACTTCTTTGAAAGTTTAAAATAACTAAGTATGAATAATGGAATGTTTATGATTAGTACAACAATACCTGAGTTAATTCCCATTAAGTATTGAAAGATAAGTGCAATACCTGTTGCGCCACCACTAAGAAGTCTTGCTTTTGATAAAAATAAGTTTACCCCTAGTGAGGCAATGAAACACCCTAAAATAATAAAGGCATTATCAATTAGTAATTCTTTTTTCTCTCTGATGTAATTCATTGGGATTCTCCTAATTTTATAATAAATAAATTTTCATAGGTTATTATAAAGCTTTTTTTATTAAAGTAAAGCAAATAGGTGTATTGAAAAAGCAACTAATGTGTTTTTATGGTAAAATACATTGTATATCCTAAGATTTTCACAGAATTAATGGTAATATTTATATCTTAATAAAATCGTAATAAATAAATATGTTAATTTTAATTTTCCTCCTTTAATATTTAAGTGGAGGTAAGAGTTTAAGGAGTGCTTTAGTTATGGAAAAAGAGAAGTTTAATGTTTTGGTTGTTGATGATGAGAAAGAAATAAGAGATGCAATAGATATATATCTAAGAGGTGAAGGAATAAATGTAATAAAGGCTGGAGACGGATTAGAGGCCTTAGAGATATTAGACAAGGAAGATGTTCATTTAGTTGTATTAGATATAATGATGCCTAAATTAGATGGAAGAAGAACTTGCCTTAAGATAAGAGAGAGTAGAAATATACCTATAATACTATTATCAGCAAAATCAGAGGACAGTGATAAGATTCTAGGTTTAAATATTGGAGCAGATGACTATGTTACAAAACCATTTAACCATTTAGAACTTGTTGCTAGAGTAAAATCTCAGCTTAGAAGGTATGATTATCCTTTAAATAGAGAAAATACTCAAGATTTAATAGTAATAAAGGATTTAACTATAGATACAGTAAATAAACAGGTTGCTTTAAGAGGAGAGAATATAAAGTTAACAGCTACAGAGTATAAAATATTAACGCTTTTAGCATCACACCCAGGAAGAATATTCTCTATTAAAGAAATTTATGAGAGAGTTTGGGAAGAGCCTTTTTATAAGAGTGAAAATACAGTAACTGTACACATAAGAAGAATGAGAGAGAAAATAGAGATTAATTCTAAAGAACCTGAGTATATAAAGGTGGTGTGGGGACTTGGGTATAAAATTGACAAATAGTTTTTCTAGGTGGTGGAGAAACTATAGTTTATCAGTAAGAAGCATAGAAAATATGTTTATATTAATATTTGCAGTGTTTATTCCTGTTCTTTATATTATTTTATTTGGAGGATATAGCTTTGATAGCATAGTTAAGTTAAATGCACAAGAGAATCCAAATGTAAGTACAAGAGTTGAATACAGGGATGCACTTATAAATCCACAAAAATACAGAGAAAGTAGACTGCTTGCACAGTCAGTAGATATTTCAGATTTTCTATACAATGAAACAAATTATTTAAGTTCATTAGATAATCTAGATACTAAAGAAAAGAAAGAGGCTTTTATAAAAAAGCTTCAGGAAAGAGCGACTAGTTATTCAGGTGTTGTCCTTATAAATAAAAAGACTGGAGAATATTATTCGAATAGAGTATGGTTTTATGAAAAGCCGTATAATCTTTCAACTCCAAAGGAAGTATTAGAGAGTTTATCTAAGAATGATAATGTGGTATTTACAGAGATAAGTCCTAATAATCAATATGAGGAAATTTATTTCTCAAGAGGTGAGCTTTATGATTCAGAAATAAGTTCTATAAAGATAGCTTTTATAGTAACATTAGCAACAACACTATTGATGTTAATACTTATATTCAAAAAAATATGCATGCTTAAGAATATGGGGATAAAGGCATATAAGGAAAGTTGGGCTAATGGATATTTTTATAAATTCTTAGATAGTTTAAATGTACTTATAACTAAGAAAATGTTTATAGAAGAATTTCTAAAGGATAAAGTAGTACTATTTACACTATCATTTACCGTAATTTATATGCTTATAAATGGATTTATGAGAAATATAGAATTTGTATGGAAGCATTATCACTATATATTAACAGATACTAGATATCTATGGGTTATTCCAATTGTATTTATAATACATTTTATTGGTAAATTCATAAGAAAATATGATGGCTTAGATACCATAATAAAAGATATAGAATCTGTTAAAAAAGGTAATACTGAAATAGAGATAACTGATAATGATGACAAACAAATAAAAGAATTAGCAACAGGAGTTAATGAATTAAGATTAGGCTATATTGAACTTGTTGAAGAGGGGATAAAAAATGAAAAGCTTAAGACAGAGCTTATATCAAATGTATCCCATGATTTAAAAACTCCATTAACCTCAATAATAAGCTATGTAAATATACTTCAATTAGATGACATAAGCAATGAAGAAAGAAAAGAATATATAGAAATATTAGATAAAAAGTCTCAAACTCTTAAGAAGCTTATAGATGATTTGTTTGAGGTTTCAAAGATGTCATCAGGAAAAGTTGAGTTGTGTAAGTATGATATAGATATTATTCAATTAGTTTACCAGTGTATAGCTGAGGTTGAAGATTTTTATGCAGAGAAAAATATTCAATTTAAGATAAATGGACCAGAGGAATGTATGATAAGAATAGATCCTCAAAGAATGTCTAGAGTGTTCCAAAACCTAACTACTAATGCATTAAAATATGGAATGGAAAACACTAGGGTTTATGTTGAAATAAAAGATTTAGAAAATAATATAGAGATATCATTTAAAAATGTTTCATCATATGCTTTAGATTTTGATGAGAAAGATATTTTAGAAAGATTTGCAAGAGGAGATGAATCGAGAAACTCAATGATAGAGGGTTCTGGTTTAGGTCTTGCTATAGCAAAGACTATTGTTGAACTTCATAATGGTAAGTTTAGAGTTGAATGTGAAGGTGATTTATTCAAAGCTTTTGTAATTATACCTAAAAGCAAAGATATAGAACATTTAGGATAAACTTAATTATAAAAGTTTGCGTAGATAAACATATATTTAAAATCTAGATTTACTTTAAAAAATATAAAATTATAGTATAATTATTGTTATGTGATAATTTTTATTAAAAGAAGGTGTAGAAGATGAGTTTTTTATTTTTAGAATACCCTAAATGTAGTACTTGTAGAAAAGCAAAGAAATGGTTAGAAGACAATAATATAGAGTTTACAGATAGAATGATAGTTGAAGAAAATCCAACTAAGGAAGAATTAAAAGAATGGTATGAGAGAAGTGGGCTTAAATTAAGCAAGTTCTTTAATACTTCAGGAAAGCTTTATAGAGAAATGAATTTAAAAGATAAAGTTAAAACTTCTAGTGAAGATGAACTTTTAGAAATATTATCAACAAATGGTATGTTAGTAAAAAGACCTTTAGTTGTAAAAGATGATGCAATTCTTGTTGGATTTAAAGAAGAAGAATGGGCTGAAAAGTTAAAATAATTAAAAGACTACAGAATAAATTTTCTGTAGTCTTTTATATTTACAAAGGAAAGTCCCTAGTACTCACATTGTAGATGTTTATAAGAAATGTCAATAATAATTATTAAGCAAATAGTATTAAAAAAAGAAAATATAACTTAGATAATAAGGTTTATTGATAGTAAATGCTAACTTTTTAAAGAAATTTATGTTTTACAAATTGAACTTAAATTATTATAATAAATTGTCAAGATATTGTGCGAATATGAAAAAAGATTACTATATATTGTGGAGGGTTAGCTAATGACATTATTAAAGAGATACTGTTCATGGTCTGTAAGTGAATTAAGTGATGAAACTGGGCTATATACTGAGGAGAAACTACAAGTTGCATTAGAAAATATAGTTACTTCAGCTATGGGAGAAAAAGAGATAGTGAAGTCTTTTATTCAAGTTTCATTAGAATTAACTTCTCAAACAGAACCAAGATGGCAGGAAATTGCGGCAAAGTTATATGTTAAGAATTTATATGAAGAGGTAAGAATGAATAGAGGATTAGAAGAGGGTGCAGATCCATATGATAACTTCTATGACTTTATAAAGGAACTTACTGATAAAGGATTATACGGAAAGTATATTTTAGAGAATTATTCTAAAGAAGATATAGAAGAGTTAGAAAGAGAAATAAAAAGAGAAAGAGATTTCTTATTTACATACAGTGGAATAGATTTATTAGCTAAGAGATATTTGGTTCAAGATTTTAATAGATTACCATTAGAACTTCCTCAACAAATGTTTATGGGAATAGCAATGCATCTTGCTATACCAGAAAAAGCTGAAAATAGACTTTACTGGGCTAAGAGATTCTATGATGTTTTAAGTTCAATAAAGGCTACAATGGCAACACCAACTATGTCTAATGCTAGAAAGCCATTCTATCAATTAAGTTCATGCTTTATAGATACAGTTGAAGATAGTTTAGCTGGAATATATAAATCATTAGATAACTTCTCAAAGGTTTCTAAGTTCGGTGGTGGCATGGGAATTTATATGGGTAAGGTTAGAGCCTTAGGTTCAGCTATAAGAGGATTTAAAGGTGCATCAGGTGGAATTATACCTTGGATAAAATTATTCAATGATACAGCTGTAGCCGTTGACCAACTAGGAGTAAGAAATGGTTCAGTTGCAATCTGGTTAGATGCATGGCATAAAGATTTACCCGAGTTTTTACAAATAAGAACTAATAATGGTGATGATAGAAAGAAAGCACATGATGTTTTCCCAGGCCTTTGTTATCCAGATTTATTCTGGAAGTTAGCTGAAAATGATATAGATGCTAACTGGTATATGATGTGTCCTCATGAAATAAAGTCAGTTAAAGGATACTCATTAGAGGATTTCTATGGAGAAGAATGGGAAGAAAAATACTACGAGTGTGTAGAAGATGATAGAATAGAAAAGAGAGTAATGAGTGTTAAAGACATAGTTAGACTTATTATAAAGAGTGCTGCTGAAACAGGAACACCATTTGCTTTCTACAGAGATACAGTAAACAAATATAATCCTAATAAACATAAAGGAATGATTTATTCATCAAACCTTTGTACAGAAATTATGCAAAATATGAGTGCTATGGAAATAGAGCAAACTCAGATAAAAGATGAAAATGGAGACATAGTTGTAGTTGAGACTACTAAACCAGGAGACTTTGTTGTATGTAACCTTTCATCAGTAGTTTTAGGAAATGTAGATGTAACTTCAGATGAAGAAGTTGAATATGTAGTTGAAACTCAAATAAGAGCTATGGATAATGTAATAGACCTAAACTATTACTCAGTGCCTTTTGCTGAAATAACAAATAAAAAATACAGAGCAGTTGGACTTGGAACTTCAGGATACCATCATATGCTTGTAAATAATAAAATAGTTTGGAATTCAGAAGAGCATTTAGAATTTGTAGACAAGGTTTATGAAAGAATAAACTTCTATGCTATAAAAGCTAGTTTAAATATAGCTAAAGAAAAAGGTAGTTATCCTTTATTTGAGGGATCAGATTGGAGTAATGGAGATTATTTCGATTTAAGAGAATATAATTCTACTGAGTGGAAAGAACTAAAAGAAGAGGTTGCTAAGTATGGTATGAGAAATGGATACCTATTTGCAGTAGCACCAAATGGATCAACAGCTACATTAGCAGGTACTTCTGAAGGAGTAGATCCTGTTATGAATAGATTCTGGTTAGAAGAGAAAAAAGGAAGTATAACACCTAAGGTTGCACCAGGTTTATGTCAAGAAAACTTCTGGTACTATGTATCAGCTTATAATGTTGACCAAGAGTTCTCAGTTAAGGCTAATGGGGTAAGACAAAGACATATAGACCAAGGTCAGTCATTCAACCTTTATATAACAACTGATTTCACTATGAGACAAATAATGAATCTTTATATTACAGCTTGTAAGAGTGGAGTTAAGAGTATTTACTATGTAAGAAGTAAATCATTAACTGTTGATGAATGTGAGAGTTGTTCAGCATAATAGAAATATTATAAAATAGTTTAAGATAATAAAGATACTCATCTAAGTTTAGGTGAGTATCTATTACGTATAAATTAATAAAATAAGTGAATGAAAGGTGACGCAGAAATGGAAATAAATAAGAGACCTCTTTTTAATGAGTTTGGAGATACTGAAACGAATAAAAAGAGAATGATAAATGGTAACACAACTAACCTAAATGATTTCAACAATATGAAATATACTTGGGTTTCAGATTGGTACAGACAGGCTATGAATAACTTCTGGATACCAGAGGAAATAAACTTAGCTCAAGATTTAAAAGACTATAAAAAGTTAACTAAAGAAGAAAAAACTGCTTATGATAAGATTTTATCTTTCTTAATATTCCTAGATTCAATACAAACAGCTAACTTAGGAAACATAAACAGTTATATAACTGCTTCAGAGGTTAACCTATGCTTAACTATACAAGCTTTCCAAGAAGCGGTTCACTCACAAAGTTATAGCTACATGCTAGATAGTATATGTTCACCAGAGGAAAGAAACGAAATATTATTCCAATGGAAAGATGATGAAATATTACTTCAAAGAAACAAATTCATAGGAGAGCTATATAATAATTTCTTAGAAAATTCAAGTATGGAGAATTTCCTAAAATCAGTAATGGCTAACTACATCTTAGAAGGAGTTTACTTCTACTCAGGATTTATGTTCTTCTATAACCTAGAGAGAAATGGTAAGATGCCAGGTTCAGCTCAAGAGATTAGATATATAAACAGAGATGAGAATACTCACTTATGGTTATTCAGAAGCATAATTAAAGAATTAAGAGAAGAAATGCCAGAATTATTTACTGAAGAACTTAAAAATGAGTTAAGAGAAATGGTTAGAACAGGTGTTGAACATGAGATTGCATGGGGACACTATGTTATAGGAGATAATATAACAGGTATAAACAAAAAGCTTATAGAAAGATACATAAAATACATTGGTAATCTAAGAGTTAAGGCTATAGGATTAGAACCTTTATTTGAAGGATATAATGAAAATCCAGCACCTTGGGTTGATTACTATGCAGATGCTAACCAAGTTAAGACAGATTTCTTTGAAGCTAAATCAACAGCTTATGCTAAAGCGGGTGCTTTAGTAGATGATCTATAAGAGTTGATCTTTATTAATAGAATACTTTGAATATATTGAGGCTATAAAGTTAAGTGAAGAAATTTCTAATAACTTTATAGCTTTTTGTTTTGCTTCAATTATGAGTGATTTTAAATATATAATAGTTAAGCTATTTAATTAAGTTTTTTTGTTATGTAGTTTAGGATTAATTTACAAAGGTAGACTAGTAATACCATAGAAAAATACTAAGTATTATTTAAAGAAACAGAGTAACTCAAAGTATGAAAGAGGTAATTTCTTATAAAAAGATTATTTGTTAATGATAATCAATTTCAATTAAAAAGAAATTGTGGTAAGATAACATCATAGAAAAACAAACATTTGGAGGTTTAATATGGCTAAGATGATGGGACCTCGTTTCAAGATGTGCAGAAGACTTGGATTAAACGTAATAGGGCATCCAAAAGCTATGGAACGAGCTTATAGAGGCACTAGTAGAGCAGATAAGAAATTATCTGATTATGGTGTTCAATTATTAGAGAAACAAAGACTAAGAGCTTATTATGGTGTTATGGAAAGACAATTTACTAGATATGTAGATCAAGCTTTTAATAGCAAGGAGCAACCAGGTGAAGCTTTATTAATGATTCTAGAGTCAAGACTAGATAATATGGTTTATAGAATGGGATTTGCTAATTCTATAAGACAAGCAAGACAAATGGTTAACCATGGACATTTCTTAGTAAATGGTGAAAAAGTAAATATACCATCTTTCAGATTAAAGGTTGGAGATGAAGTTGTTTTAAGAGAGAAATCAAGAAAAACAGAAATGTTTGTAAATAACTTTAAGAATAGCATGGGAAATGAAGTATCTTATGTAACAAAAGAAGAGGATAACTTCAAAGGAATTTTTGCTAGAAAACCTAAGAGAGAAGAAATTCCAATAATGATACAAGAGCAACTTATAGTTGAGTTCTACTCTAAATAATAAGAACGTATAACTTAATTATGCCTTAAACCCAGATTTAGTTTTAATTAATTGCTGTTCCTCTAATTAAAACTAATCATCTTGCAAAATTACACTTCATGATGTTATTAAACTCTTACTAACAAAACCACTTGAAGGTGCGCTGACCTTCAAGTGGTTTCTTCTTTTTTCTTTTAATTAAATTTTACATACATTAAGCTAAATAGAAATCTTTATCTATTAACTTCTATATTATACTTCTTGCATTTCAAGGATATAGTTCTGTGAGTAAGCCCTAATGCCTTACCAGCTTTATTAAATGATTTATACTTTTTCATTGCAGCTTCTATAATTTGCTTTTCGTATTCTTCAAAGGGTAATATATTATTTTCATCTATATTTAATGAAAAAGAGTTTGATTCAACTGGTTTTAGATAAGATGGTAAATATCTACTATCTATATAATCAGCATCACAAAGATTTATAGCTCTTTCCATTATATTTTCAAGCTCACGTATATTACCTGGCCAAGAATAGTCTATAAGTAGATTAAGAGCATCTTGATTAATTCCAAGTATTCGTTTATCTAATTTTTTGTTAAGTTTAGATATAAAATGCTCAGCAAGTTCAGGAATATCTTCTTTACGCTCTCTAAGTGGAGGAAGATTTATTCCAAGAACATTAAGCCTATAATATAAATCTTCTCTAAATGAGCCGTCATCAATCATTTCTTCAAGATTTCTATTGGTTGCAGCAACGACCCTAACATCTATAGTTTTAGGGGCTATTCCTCCAACGCTTTCAATTTCTCTTTCTTGGAGAACTCTAAGAAGTTTTACTTGCATTGAAAGAGGCATATCGCCGATTTCATCTAAGAATATAGTACCACCATCAGCTATAGCAAATTTACCAGGTTTGCTTTGTATAGCTCCAGTAAATGCACCTTTCTCATAACCAAACAATTCACTTTCTAATAGGTTTTCTGGTATAGAAGCACAGTTAACTCTAACGAAAGGTTTATTTTTTCTATTACTATTATTATGTATAGCTTTTGCAATAAGTTCCTTACCTGTACCACTTTCACCTCTTATCAAAACAGTAGAAGTAGTTTCAGAAGCTTTTTGACACATATACATAATGTCCTTAAGAGTCCTTGTTGAACCTATTATATTGTTAAATGAAGAATTTTTAGAAAGTTGTCTTAAGAATTCATTCTTATAGTAATCTAATTCTTGTTCAGACTTATTAAGCTTAGACATAAGTTCTTTAATTAAACTAACAGGTCTAGAAGTAGATATAACTCCTTTGAATTCACCGTCAATAAATAGTGGATCAATTGTGCTTATAACATTAATTCCATTCTTTTTGTGGATTACATCTTTGATCAATTGTTTTTCTTTAAAAACCTTGGCTCTAAGGCCTTTAGGAGAAACATCAAAAATACTTTTTCCTACAATATCACTACTAACCTTAGAAAAGTTCTTTGTATATGCAGGATTTAAATAGTTTATTATTCCGTTCTCATCTAAGAAACAAATCATATCTTGTGAGTTTTCTAATATTTTAGTAAACTTTTCATTTATTTCTTTCATACCTATTAAGTCAGAAACATCTTGAATTACACTAACAGCTCCAATTATTTTTTCGCTTATAAATAAAGGAGAACTGTTTACTAATCCAACCCTATTATTAATATGGAGTGTAGATCCAAATTTTTTTAGATTACTAAGCATTACATGAGGAAGTTGAGATGAAGGTATTACCTCATGAATTTTTTTACCTTTAACCTCTTTCTTATTGCAACCAATAAATCTTAAAGCATATTGATTTATTGTTATTATATTTTGGTCTATGTCTATGACAACAATTCCTATAGGAAGACTTTCAACTACTTGTTCATTAGCTATGATGCTAGCATCTATTATTTCATCAATTTCATTATTTTCAACTATAGGTGGATTGTTTATGTTTTTATCTATGAATTCTAAAAGAGATTGAACAGCTAACTTTTCAATCATTCCTTCATTTTTAGAACCAATTTTTATACTTTCTCCTGGTAAAACTTTAAGAGAGAGTATAGCAAGCATACTTATACCTAGCCAATCAGTATAGGAATCCTTTTTCATATAAAGCTTAACTTTATATTTTGCTTCTATTTCAGAAGCTTTATTAACAATCATTGCAGAATATCTAGTGTGTAGACCTAATGGCGTTTTTATGACCAATTCTCTTGAATACATTAAATAAAATCACCGTCCAAAGTTTATTTTTTAATGAATTATACATAAAAAGTGAATGAGTTGATATTTTTTATCAAGTATTATTAATATATTATCAGAAAAAAACATGTAATTAAAGGGGGTTAACAAGTTATTAATAAAAAAACAGCTTAAAATCTGATAAAAAATATCAATAATAAAATTGGTTTGATATTTTTTATCAGATTTAGTATAATAAAAACAACTAACAACTAATTATTTTTAAATAAGTTTTTAACGAATAATATATTTTTATAATATTTAGAGGCATTTTTACTAGGGTTTATGAGTATAATATATTTGTGGAATATGAAATTTTAAAAACTTGGCACAGAAATTGCTGATATATATTAGCAGTGAATTTGAAAAGTGAATTAGTTGAATTGTGATTGATATTTAATGTTGTATTTAGTTGAGTACGAACTTAAAGGAGGACTACATAATGAAAAAAGGTATTGCTGCTTCAAAAGGATATGCAATAGGAACTGTATTTATACAAGAACATGAGGAAATAGTAATAACTGATGCGAAAGTTTCAGATATAGCTGAAGAAAAAGCTAAATTAGCTAAAGCTTTAGAGCAATCAAAAGAACAGTTAGAAGCTATAAAAGAAAAAACAGCTAGAGAAATTGGTGAGCATGAGGCTCAAGTTTTCGAAGCTCATTTAATGTTATTAGATGACGTAGAGTTTACTGGTCAAATGGAAATGACTATTGAAAATGATCAATTAAACGCTATGAAAGCTGTACAAAATGTTACAGATACTTTCGTTATGATATTTGATTCTATGGATGACCCTTATATGAGAGAAAGGGCAGCAGATATAAAAGACGTTTCTAAGAGAATAATCGCTAACCTAGCTGGTAAGGGCGGAAACGGAATGGAAAATGTAGGAGCTAATACTGTTGTTGTAGCTCATGACTTAACACCTTCAGATACTGCTCAATTAGATAGAAGCAAAGTTGTTGGTTTCTTAACTAACATAGGTGGAAGAACTTCTCACTCAGCTATAATGGCTAGAACATTAGAAATACCAGCTGTTGTTGGATTAGGTGATATAACAACTTCAGTTAAAAATGGAGATGCCATCATTGTTGATGGTGTTGAGGGTGTAGCTATAATCAATCCAGATGAAGCTACTATAAATGAATACAAAGCTAGATTAGAGAAATATAAAGCAGAATTAGAAGAATTAAAGAAATTAATAGAAGTTAAAACAACTACTAAATCAGGTAGAAGAATAGAAGTTTGTGGAAATATTGGTAAAGCAGAAGATGTAGACCAAGTTTTAGCAAATGGTGGAGATGGAGTTGGACTATTCAGAACTGAGTTCTTATACATGGATAGAGAAGAAGCTCCGAGTGAAGAAGAGCAATTTGAAGCTTATAAATACGTTTTAGAAAAAACTGAAGGTAAGCAAGTTGTTATCAGAACACTAGATATCGGTGGAGATAAAACTCTTCCATATTTACCACTACCAGAAGAAATGAACCCATTCTTAGGATATAGAGCTATAAGATTATGCTTAGACAGAAAAGATATCTTTAAAGTTCAAATAAGAGCTTTATTAAGAGCTTCTGTTTACGGAAATCTTGCAGTAATGTTCCCAATGATTTCAGGATTAGAAGAATTCCAAGCAGCTAAAGAGTTTGTTGAAGAGTGTAAAGCAGAATTAAGAGAAGAGGGTATTGCTTACTCAGATTCAATTCAATGGGGTATCATGGTTGAGATTCCAGCTGCAGCAGTTTACGCTGATGAATTAGCTAAATATGTTGATTTCTTCTCAATTGGAACAAACGACTTAATCCAATATACATTAGCTGCGGACAGAATGAGTGAAAAGGTATCATACCTTTACAACCCAATGCATCCAGCTGTATTAAGATTAATCAAAATGACAATAGATGGTGCTCATAAACATGGTAAGTGGGTAGGAATGTGCGGAGAGATGGCAGGAGATGAGAGAGCTATACCAACATTAGTTGAATATGGTTTAGATGAATTCTCAATGAGTGCTACATCAATCTTAACTGCTAAGAAAATAATAATGGAACAAGAATAATAATAGTTAATAATAAAAATTAATATACAACACTCAAAACCCTAAGTTTTGGCACGAATTATTTCGTGCCATTTTTTTTTATAAAAAAGCAAGTTTTTTATTAAATAAATTTATTTATTATTGAGTTTTAGGAAAACATAATAATAATTTATATTAAAGAGGAGGTATAGATTTGATAAAAGTAATAAAAAATGTTGAGATTTATGACCCAGAGTACTTGGGTAGGAAAGATATTGTTATACTTAGTGATAAAATCGAAGGATTATATGAGAATGTTAATGTACCAGAAGATTTTATAAACATCCAAGTTATTGATGGAGAAGGAAAAATTGCTGTCCCAGGATTTATAGATTGTCATGTGCATATCATGGGAGGAGGAGGAGAAGGCGGTTTTAGAACAAGAACCCCTGAACTTCAATTAAGTAGTATAGTAAAAGGTGGAATAACTACCCTGGTAGGGTGTATTGGTACTGACGGTGTTTGTAGAGATATGAAAGGATTAGTAGCTAAAGCACATGCTTTATGTGAAGAAGGAGTAACTTGTTATTGTTATACAGGGTCTTATGATGTCCCGGTTAATACTATAACTAAGAATGTAAAAAGTGATTTGCTTTTAATTGATAGTGTTATAGGTGTTGGAGAAATAGCATTATCAGATCATAGAAGTTCTCAACCTACATATGAGCAGTTTGTCAATATAGTTGCTCAGGCTAGAGTTGGAGGATTATTATCTGGCAAGGCAGGTATAGTTAATGTACATCTAGGCAGTGGTAAGAGGATGATTGAATATATAACAAAATTAATAAGGGAGACTGAGATTCCTCCGAATCAAATAGTTCCTACTCATATGGGAAGAAGTAAAGAATTATTTGAAGCAGGAATAGAATATGCTAAGTCTGGGGGACAGATTGACTTGACAACATCATCTGACCCACAGCATTTAGAGGAAGGAGAGTTAACGGCTGGTTTAGGTCTTAAAAAGCTTCTAGATGCAGGAGTTCCTATAGAAAGAATAACATTTTCTTCAGATGGAAATGGAAGTATGCCATTATTTGATGAAAATGGCGAGCTAAAAGGTTTAGGTATTTGTTCAGTAGAAACTTTATTTGGAGAAGTTAAAGAGGCTATAAATTTAGGTGTGCCTCTTGAGAAGGCTATTAGAGTTATAACAAGTAATGTAGCTAATGTTCTTAAGTTAGAACATAAAGGGTTTCTATCAGCTGGAAAAGATGCTGATATAATTTTATTAGATAAGAAAAATTTAGATATAAATTCTGTAATATCTAGAGGAAATATTTTGATGGATAATAAAGAATTGTTAGTAAAAGGTACTTTTGAATAACAAACTTATAAAAATATAATTAATAATTATTATTTGTAACATTGACTTAACATTTTAAATATAATATAATTGTAAATAATAAAGTACCCCCAAGGGGTATAATCAGGAGGCGTGTAAAATGGTAAAACATATAAATGATCAAGATTTTAACACAGAGGTAATAGAAGCAAGTGAAGTGGTAGTTGTAGATTTCTGGGCAACTTGGTGTGAACCTTGTAAAATGATAGCTCCAATCATTGAAGAGTTAGCTACAGAAATGGAAAATGTTAAATTTGTAAAAGTTGACGTTGATAAAAACCCTGGTTCAGCAGGAAAATATCAAATACAAAGTATACCAACTTTATTAATATTCAAAGAAGGAAAAGTTGTTGATACTTTAGTTGGATTTAGACCAAAAGCTGCATTAGTTGAAACTATTAAAAAATACGTTTAATATAGCTTCTTAAGGAGATGAATAATTTTGAGCGAAAGATATGATATAGCCATAATAGGAAGCGGACCAGCTGGACTTTCAGCTGCATTAAACGCAAAAATAAGAAATAAAAAATTTATTCTTTTTGGAAATAGTGATTTAAGCCCAAAACTTATTAGAGCACCTAAAGTAAATAACTATCTTGGGTTTGTTGGTAAGAATGGTGAAGATCTTAAGAATCAGTTTATGGGTCATTTAAGAGAGATGGACATTGAAATAACTGAGGAAAGAATTAATAATATATATGCTATGGGAGATTATTTCGCTCTTATGGTAAATGAAAAAATGTATGAAGCAAGTTCAATAATACTTGCAACAGGTATAGAGTATACAAAGCCTATGAAAGGGGAAGATGAATTCCTTGGAAGAGGAGTTGGATACTGTGCTACTTGTGATGCACCTTTATATAAAGAGAAAGTTGTAACTATAATTGGTTATAATAAGGAAGCAGAAGAAGAAGCTAATTTTGTAAGTGAGTTAGCTGCTAAAGTGTATTATGTTCCTAGATATAAAGGAGAGTTTCATTTAAATGACTCAATAGAAGTTGTTGAAGATATCCCTGTAGAAATACAAGGGGATATGAAGGTGACTAAATTAATCATGAAAAATGGAGAGATTGAAACAGATGGTATATTTGTTTTAAGAGATAGTATATCACCAGGACAATTAGTTCCAGGATTAAAGATTGAGGATGGTCATATAGAAGTTGATAGACTAATGAAAACTAATATAGAAGGATGCTTTGCTGCTGGAGACTGTGTAGGTAAGCCATATCAGTATATTAAGGCTGCAGGAGAAGGTAATGTAGCTGCATTAAGTGCAGTATCATATTTAGACAGTAGAAAGTAATAAAAAAGCTAACACATTTGTGTTAGCTTTTTTTGTTAGTCAATATTAAAAAATACATGTTGACCGATATTTTTTACTCCTGTCTTTTCAACGCCTTTCATCCACGAGCATGTAGCGATTTTAGGGTTATAGAAATATAATGCTTCATTTGTTGGATCATTGCCTTCTATAGCTTTTAAAACAGCATTATAGCTATCACTATCAGGTACTACGTCTATTCTACCATTTCTAACGCAGGAAAAAGCGTTTTTTTGAGTTATTACTCCTGATATAGTATCAGGGAAGTGAGAATCTGTTGTTCTATTTAAGATGACTGAAGCCACGGCTACCTTTCCGTCAAAGGGTTCACCTTTACTTTCTGCATAAACAACTTGTGACATTAAATATATGTCATCTTTTGTTAGTGGTATTGTATGTTGTGAATGCTTGAATACGGCAACAACATCTTCAGTTGTGTTGTAAAATAGTTCAGATTCACTGGTATCTGTTGAATTAACAGATACTGTAGTTAATTTTATATAATCATTTTTGGTTACATGCTCATTTGAATGAGAAAGCCCTAGAACTTCTTTCCCATTTAATGTAGTGATAAGTAATAAGGCGAAGGCAAAAAAGAAGAAGTAGTAAGTATAAATACTCTTTCTCATAAGAACCTCCTTTTGGTAATTATTTTACCTAGTATATTGTAACCAAAAAAATAGAGAAAATACGTGTTTTTAGTTTTTCATATAATTATCTAAAGTGCTTTCAGCAATATCAAAGGATTTTATAAATTCGTTAAATAACTCTTCAGACTTTTCATAATAATCATTAGGAGTCTTGTTTCCATCAATTTCACCAAGTAAATTTTCTAAGAAATAACTTATATATTTTCCATATGAATTAAGTGTATTTTCTAGAGCAATAAAGCAATCATTAGCTTGCTCTGGAATAGGTAATGAGTATAAGTCATTTTTTAATTCTTGAAGAGAATTGTTTTTAGTGTTTATATCATTAACTAGGACTTTTAAATCTCTATTAGATTCTCTTATAAGTTTAGCTGTTTCAAATAATTTTTCATCCATTGATGATAATTTTAAAAGTATTGACTTAATAGAAACAACAAAGTCATTTTTTTGGCTTTGAATAAATCCTTTATCTCTATTAGTTTTTATAAGTTCGTTTATATAGTAGAAAATATCTTGTAGATAAGTACTACTTTCTTTATAAAGATAAACAGGAACTAGATTAGCTCTGCATAGATAGTAGTTGTTCTCACATTCTTCTTTTAACTTTAAGGCTATCTCATATTCTTCTGAAAGTTTACTAGAATCAGGAGTTTTTAGTATTAATAAAATTTTGTTGTAAAGTTCTAGGTTTTTACTTAACCCATCTTGTAGTGGACTTAATAAATCTTGGCGTTTTGGAGAAACTGATAAAGATTTTAAATTAGAGTCTATATCTGAGAGTTTTAATATTTTATCTTCAATAGATTTTATATAATTTTCAGATGTTATGTTCTCTGAATCTAAATCATTGGTTAGATTTACTTCAGAAATTGAACGTCCAAAGTCTTCGATAAGTGATTTTTCATTATGGGCTCTAAAAAAAGAAAATCCTAAAACAAATATTAGTATGATAACAGCAAATATTATGTATATTAAGGATTTATCTATATACTTTTTATATTTAAATTCCATATTAGGTACCCCCTTGCATACTTTTTTATTAAAATATATGAGGGAATGTGTAATAACATTACCTAGAATATGTAAAACTACAAATAAATACTGCAAAATATATTTTATAATGATATTTTTATTGTATAATTTAATTGTTACGGTAATGGAGGTGAAATTTATGCAAGAATTGATTATGATGTTTACAAATAGTATAAAAGATATTTCTATTTGGTCTGTTATAGATATTCTAACAGTTGCTTTTATCTTTTATAAAGGATATATGCTTATAAAGGAAACAAGAGCAGAGCAATTACTTAAAGGGATTTTATTAATAGTAGCACTTATTCCTATAAGTTATGTATTAAGACTACAGATGCTTAACTTTATTCTTACAAAAACAATAACAATTGGGGTATTATCAATAATTATTATTTTCCAACCAGAAATAAGAAGAGCATTGGAGCACATAGGAAGTACGGCATTTGATGATTTTCATGTACTTCAAGATGATGAGAAGCTAGAAGAAGTAATTGATGAACTTATTGTGGCTGTAGAAGATATGGCTGAAACAAAGACTGGTGCTTTAATAGCAATAGAACAAGGTACAGGTCTTGGAGAAGTTATAAAAACAGGAACTCAATTAGACGCTGTAATAACTTCTGCTTTAATAGAAAATATATTTTTCAAAAACACTCCATTACATGATGGGGCAACAATAATAAGAAATGATAGAATTGTTTCAGCTGGTTGTGTTTTACCGCTAACAAACAATAACACTATAAATAAAAAATTAGGTACTAGACATAGAGCAGCTATTGGTTTATCTGAGAATTCAGATGCTTTAGTTATTGTTGTTTCAGAAGAAACAGGTAGCATATCATTAGCTGTTAAAGGTAGACTAACTAGAAATTATGATGGTAAAAAATTAAAGAATATATTATTAAAGGTTATGAGAAATAGACGTGATAAGAGAGGAAAATCTTATGGGGAGAAGGTGAAGATATGCTTAAAAAAATTGAAGGGAAAAATTTCTTAGTAAAATTTATATGCTTATTACTATCCTTTTCACTCTGGTTATACATAATAAATGTAGAGAATCCAGTTAGGGAATATAAATTAAGTAATGTGCCAGTTCAAGTAATTAATGCAGATATGTTAAAAGAATATAATTTGGTTATGGTACCAAATCAAAATTTAACTGTTGATTTAGACTTGGAGGGACCTTCTAGTGAAATATATAAGGTGAAAAAAGATCAATTTAAGATTGTTGTTAATTTAGGTGCTTATGTATTAAAAGAAGGTGATAACAATATACCAGTAGAGATAGCTAGTTATCCAACAAATATAAATATAAAAAATAATGGGTTTTTAAGAGTAAATGTACTTCTTGATAAGTATCAAGAAAAGAATTTACCTATAGAAAGTAAGATAAAGGTCAATACAGAGCAAGGAGTTTATGCAGATAAACTTTCAATAAATCCTCAAAACGCTACTGTTTCAGGAGCTCAATCATTAGTTGATAAGGTTAAATTCTTAGAAGTAAAAGGTGAGATTAATGATGTTAATAAGGCTGTAAACATGAGCCTACCTGTGGTAGCTGTAGATGCTGATGGAAATGAAGTAGAAGATGTAAATATAAGTCCTAGTAAGGTTGATATATCATTTGGAGTAAAACAATCTAAAGAAGTTCCTGTTAATGTAATAACTACAGGTACACCTAAGGAAGGATTAGCATTAAAATCAATAACTCCTAGCTTAACAAAGGTGAATTTGATTGGTCAAGAAGATGCACTAAGTAAAGTTAATTTTGTGGAAACTTCGCCAATAGATGTTTCACAGTTTGCTGATGACGCAAGTGTATCTACTGTATTAAAATTACCTGATGGAGTAAGTCTTGCTTCAGGTCAATCAGCACAAATAAATGTAAAATTAGCATTTAGCAAGGATGTACAAAAGGAAATAGAGGTTCCTATAACTGTAGACGGTGAGTTAAAAGGATATATTGTTGAGACAGATGTTAAATCAATTAAGTTAACATTAGATGGACCGGAAGAGGATGTTAATAAGGTTGATGCAAGCAAGTTCAAATGTGTAGCTGATATATCAAAGCTTACAGAATCAGGGGGTTCTGTTAAGTTGAATATAAGTAATCCTTATGACAACATTAAGATAACTAAGACTGATCCAACAGAGGTTAAAGTAACTTTTAAAAAGACAGATGATTCTGGTAAAAATGATGGAACAAGTACTGGAAATAATACAGGAACAGATGGTTCAAGTACAAAACCTGATACAGAAAATAATCAAAGTCAGAATAATAATCAATAAAAATTTACCACAGATTACTTTAGGAGTATTCTGTGGTAAAATAGTTTACTAAGGAAAATAAAATGGAGGAAATTTTATGACTATTAGAATAAATAACATTAGTTTAGATATAAATGAAGATTTAGAATTAATTAAAAATAAAGTAGCTAAGAAACTTAAAATGTCTAAGAATGAGATTGGTGATGTAAAAATAATAAAAGAATCACTAGATGCTAGAAAAAAGAATCTTATAAAGTTCAATTATTGTGTAAATATAGAACACAAAGATGAAGCGAAAATAGTCGCTAGACTTAATGATAAAGATGTTAAGTTAGAGACAGTTAATTATGATTTTGATTTTGAGTTTGGTGATAAAAAGTTAGAACATAGACCAGTAGTTGTTGGATTAGGACCAGCGGGACTTTTTGCAACTCTTTTATTAGCTAAGAAAGGCTTTAATCCTATAGTTTTTGAAAGAGGAGAAGATGTTGATACAAGAAGTAAAACTGTTGAAGAGTTTTGGAAAACAGGAAAGTTAAATCCAGAATCAAATGTACAATTTGGTGAAGGTGGAGCTGGTGCATTTTCAGATGGTAAGCTTACAACAAGAATAAAAGATACTAGATGTGATTTTGTTTTAGAAGCTCTTGTTAGAAATGGTGCTCCAGAAGAGATAATCTATAAAGGAAAACCTCATGTAGGAACTGACATATTAAAGAATGTAGTTAAAAATATAAGACAAGAAATAATAAGATATGGTGGAGAAGTTCATTTTAATTCAAGATTTGAAGGGCTAATAAAAAAAGATAATAAGCTAAAGGGAATTAAGGTTAATGGAGAAGAGGTTCCATGTGAAGTAGCTATATTAGCTTTAGGTCATAGTTCAAGAGATACATATGAGATGTTATTTAATGAAGGAATCTTTATGAAACAAAAACCTTTTGCAATAGGAGTTAGAGTAGAACATCCACAAGAAATTATAAATATAAGCCAATATGGAGAAAAATTCGCTAATCACCCAAGATTAAATGCTGCAGAGTATAGACTAGCATATCAAAGTAAAACTTTAGATAGAGCAGTATATTCATTCTGTATGTGCCCAGGTGGAGTAGTAGTTAATGCTTCTTCAGAAGAGAATAGACTATGTGTAAATGGAATGAGTTATCACGCTAGAGACAAGGAAAATGCAAACTCAGCTTTAGTAGTAACAGTGGGACCAAATGACTTTGGAGGTGAACATCCTTTAGCAGGAATGAAGTTCCAAAGACATTATGAAGAACTTGCATTTAAATTAGGTGGAAGCAATTATAATACTCCAGTTCAGCTTTTAGGTGATTTTATGGAGGATAAGGTTACTACTAAATTAGGAAAAGTAAATCCTAGTGTGTTAAGTAATGATTATAGATTTGAAGATTTAAGAAAATGCTTGCCTTCATACGTAATATCAGGAATAAAAGAGGGTATAGTTGACTTTGATAGAAAAATAAAAGGATTTGGTCATCCAGATAGTATTTTAACTGGAATAGAAACAAGAACTTCGGCTCCAGTTAGAATAGAAAGAAATGAAAAGCTTCAAAGTATTTCACTACAAGGATTATATCCAGCTGGTGAGGGCGCAGGATTTGCAGGTGGAATTGTTTCAGCTGCTGTAGATGGCTTAAAGGTAGCAGAAAATATAATGAAAGAATTCAATGTTTAAAATTTAACAATTAAATAAAAAATAATAATTTGAATATTCTGAAAACTTTGGTTTTCAGAATATTTTTTGGTAGAATATAGTTAAGGGTAATTAATTTTGAAATGATAAGTTTGTGTAGGCAAATTTTTTTTGTTTACAATTGTTATAAATTTAACAAAATTAAAGAAAGAGGATTGAGTATTATGGCTAAAAATTTTAATGAGTTATTTTCAAAACTAAGAGAAAATGGAATGAAGAAGGTTTCAGTTGCAGTTGCTCAAGATGAGCCTGTATTAGAGGCTGTAAGAGAAGCTAAAAGACTAGGAATAGCTGATGCTATTTTAGTTGGTGATGAAGAAAAAATAAAAGAAATAGCTAACAAAATTGATATGAACTTAGGCGATTTTGAGGTTATAAATGAACCAAATGATAAAAAAGCCGCTTTATTAGCTGTTGAATTAGCTTCAACTGGTAGAACTGATATGGTAATGAAAGGATTAGTAGATACTGCTACATTCTTAAGAAGTGTATTAAACAAAGAAGTTGGTTTAAGAACAGGACAATTAATGTCTCATGTTTCTGTATTTGAAATACCAGGAATGGATAGATTAATGTTTTTAACTGATGCAGCATTCAATACATATCCAGAATTAAAAGATAAAGCTGCTATGATAAACAACTCAGTTAAAGTTGCACATGCTTGTGGAATAGAAGTTCCAAAGGTAGCAGTTATAGGAGCTGTAGAAGTAGTTAATCCAAATATGCCAGCAACAATGGATGCAGCTTTATTAGCTAAAATGAATGATAGAGGACAAATAAAAGGATGTATAGTTGATGGACCATTTGCATTAGACAATGCTATATCAGAAGAGGCAGCTGAGCATAAAGGTGTTAAAGGAGAAGTAGCAGGTAAAGCAGACATATTATTATTACCAAACATAGATGTTGCTAATGTTATGTATAAAACTTTAACTTACATGTCAGAATGTAAAAATGGTGGTTTATTAGTAGGTACATCAGCACCAGTTATATTAACTTCTAGAGCAGATAGTTTTGAAACAAAAGTAAAATCAATAGCTATAGCAGCAGTAGTTGCTCATGATTTAAAATAATCAATTTATGGGAGGGGAATTTATATGGCTTATAAATTATTAATAATAAACCCAGGTTCAACATCTACTAAAATAGGTGTTTATGAGGGTGAAAAAGAAATATTAGAAGAGACTTTAAGACATTCAGCAGAGGAAATATTAAAATACGATACAATATATGATCAACTTGGATTCAGAAAAGATGTTATTTTAAATATATTAAAAGAAAAAGGAATTAATATAAATGAGTTAGATGCTATAGTTGGTAGAGGTGGAATGCTTAAACCAATAGAAGGTGGTACTTATGAAGTTAATGACGCTATGATAGAAGATTTAAAAGTTGGGGTTCAAGGACCTCATGCTTCAAACTTAGGTGGTATATTAGCTAGCGAAATAGCAAAGCAAGTAGGAGCTAGAGCGTTTATAGTTGACCCAGTTGTTGTTGATGAAATGGAAGCAGTAGCTAGATTATCAGGTGTTCCTGAGTTGCCAAGAAAGAGTAAGTTCCATGCATTAAATCAAAAAGCAGTTGCTAAAAGATATGCTAAAGAACATAACACTTCATATGAAGAAACTAATTTGATTGTTGTTCATATGGGTGGAGGAGTTTCAGTAGGAGCACATAAAAAAGGTAGAGTTATAGATGTTAACAATGCTTTAGATGGAGATGGCCCATTCTCACCAGAAAGAGCAGGGGGAGTTCCATCAGGTGAATTACTAGAGATGTGTTTCTCAGGAAAATACAGCAAAGAAGAAGTTTATAAAAAGTTAGTTGGAAAAGGCGGATTTGTAGCTTATGCTAACACAAATGATGCTAGAGATTTAATTAAATTATCACAAGAAGGTGATAAGGAAGGTATCTTTAATATTCGATGCATTCATATATCAAATAGCAAAAGAAATTGGAGCTATGGCTGTAGTTTTAGATGGAAATGTTGATGCTATAGTATTAACTGGAGGAATTGCATATAGTGAGTATGTTACAAATGCTATAAATGAAAAAGTTAAATGGATTGCACCTATGGTTGTATATGGTGGAGAAGATGAACTTTTAGCTTTAGCTCAAGGAGCTATAAGAGCATTAGATGGTATAGAGGAAGCGAAAATCTACAAATAAGCTAATGTAATAGATGAAAAATTTAAATGAGTAATTATTTGGGGGAAGAATTTTGTAATTCTCCCTTAAATTTTGTTCTAAAAAAGTGTTCATAAAAGTCTGAAATATTTATATTTCACAAATATTATGTTAGAATAGTAACGATGATTTTTAAATTAACTGATTTTTACGATATATGAGTTGAGGTTTAGTATTTATCAAAAAATCCTAAAAATTGGAGGAACAGCATGAATAAAATAATAATCAATGATAAAACTATCGAATTTGATGGTGATAAGACGATACTTGACTTAGCAAGAGAGAATGGATTTGACATTCCAGTGCTTTGTGAGTTAAAAAATTGTGGAAACAAAGGACAATGTGGAGTTTGTCTTGTTGAGCAAGAAGGAAATGACAGACTATTAAGATCTTGTGCTATAAAAGCTAAAGATGGAATGGTTATAAAAACTGACAGTGAAAAAGTTTTAGATGCTAGAAAAGAAAGAGTAGCAGAGCTTCTAGATGAGCATGAATTCAAATGTGAGCCTTGTAAGAGAAGAGAAAATTGTGAATTCTTAAAATTAGTTATAAAAACTAAAGCAAGAGCTCATAAACCTTTCGTAGTTGCAGATAAATCAGAATATGTAGATGACAGAAGTAAATCAATAGTTTTAGATAGAACTAAATGTGTTAAATGTGGAAGATGTGTTGCAGCATGTAGAACAAGAACAGCTACAAACTCAATAAAATTCCATAGAATTGACGGAGTTAGATTAGTTGGACCAGAAGAATTAAAATGTTTCGATGATACAAACTGTTTATTATGTGGTCAATGTGTAGCTGCTTGTCCAGTTGATGCATTATCAGAAAAATCACATATAGAAAGAGTTCAAGATGCATTAAATGATCCAGAAATGCACGTAATAGTTGCTATGGCACCAGCTGTAAGAACATCAATGGGTGAATTATTCAAGATGGGTTACGGCCAAGATGTTACTGGAAAATTATATACTGCTTTAAGAGAATTAGGATTCAATAAAGTATTTGATATAAACTTTGGAGCTGACATGACTATCATGGAAGAAGCTACTGAGCTTATAGAAAGAATTAAAAATAACGGACCTTTCCCAATGTTAACATCATGTTGTCCATCATGGGTTAGAGAAGTTGAGAATTATTTCCCAGAATACATAGGAAATCTTTCAACAGCTAAATCACCACAACAAATATTTGGTGCAGCATCAAAAACTTATTACCCACAAGTTGCTGATATAGATCCTAAAAAGGTATTTACAGTAACTATAATGCCTTGTACTTCTAAGAAGTTCGAAGCAGACAGACCAGAGATGGAAAACGATGGTATAAGAAATATAGATGCAGTTTTAACTACTAGAGAATTAGCTAGAATGATAAAAGCTGCTAAAATAGATTTCGCTAAATTAGAAGATAGTGAAGTAGATCCAGCAATGGGTGAATACACTGGAGCAGGAGTTATATTTGGTGCTACAGGTGGAGTTATGGAAGCTGCTTTAAGAACAGCTAAAGACTTCATGGAAAATGCAGATTTAGAGCATGTAGACTACGAAGCAGTTAGAGGTATAGCTGGAATTAAAGAAGCTGATATAGAGATTGCAGGAAATGAATATAAATTAGCTGTTGTAAGTGGAGCTGCTAATGTATTTGATTTAATGAAATCAGGAAAATTTGATGACTATCACTTTATCGAAGTAATGGCTTGCCCAGGTGGATGCGTTAACGGTGGAGGACAACCACACATTTCAGCTGAAACAAGTGATGAAATGGATATAAGAGAAGTAAGAGCATCAGTTCTTTACAATCAAGATAAAAACTTAAAGAAGAGAAAGTCACACCAAAACTCAGCATTATTAAAAATGTATGAAACTTACATGGGTCAACCAGGACATGGAAAAGCTCATGAATTATTACACATGAAATATACTAAGTAATTAGTTTGTGATTATAGAAAAGAGTGTTTCAATTAAGAAACACTCTTTTTGTTATGCAAAAATTAAGTAATTTATATTAAGTCTTATATTAAAATATTATTTTTTATGAAAATTTGAATTCTTCAGTATAATAAATATTAGAATTTGTCCATATAAATATAAAATTTGTACAGGCTCTTTAGATTATCATACAAAAAACAATCAATTCTTTTGTAAATAATGTCCATAGATGAAAACGGTTAATTGGTATAAAATAAAGACATAAAAGAAATTCGAGAAATAATTGGAATTTATGGGGGAGTATTAATATGGCAAATTTATCACTTAAACATATTTATAAAGTATATCCAGGAGATGTTACAGCAGTTAAAGACTTTAACCTAGAAATCGCTGATAAAGAGTTCATCGTATTCGTTGGACCATCAGGATGTGGTAAGTCAACTACTTTAAGAATGATAGCTGGATTAGAAGAGATTTCAAAAGGTGAATTATTCATTGGAGATAGATTAGTTAACGAAGTTGAGCCTAAGGAAAGAGATATAGCGATGGTTTTCCAAAGTTACGCATTATATCCACATATGACTGTATATGATAATATGGCATTCGGACTTAAGTTAAGAAAAGTTGCAAAGGAAGAAATAGATAAAAAAGTTAGAGATGCTGCTAAAATACTTGATATAGAGCATTTATTAGATAGAAAGCCAAAGGCTTTATCAGGTGGACAAAGACAGAGGGTTGCATTAGGAAGAGCTATCGTAAGAGAGCCTAAAGTATTCTTAATGGACGAGCCTTTATCAAACTTAGATGCTAAATTAAGAGTTCAAATGAGAACAGAGATTTCTAAGTTACATCAAAGATTACAAACTACATTTATATATGTTACACATGACCAGGTTGAGGCAATGACAATGGGTACTAGAATTGTTGTTATGAAAGATGGTATAGTTCAACAAGTTGACTCACCACAAGAAATATACAACAACCCAGCTAATATATTCGTTGCAGGATTCATTGGAAGTCCACAAATGAACTTTATAGATGGAACTGTAAAAGAAGAGGGTGGAAAGTACTTTGCTTGCTTCCAAAATGAAAAAATAGAAATGCCAATGGAAAAAGCTAGATTATTAAAAGAAAAAGGATATGTTGGTAAAAATGTTATAATAGGTGTAAGACCTGAGCATTTAGACGACGATCAAGAGTTAGTGGCTGCAAATCCAACTACTGTAATCAAATCAAAGGTTGAAGTTACAGAGTTAATGGGAGCAGAAAGTTACATCTATACTAAACTTGGTAATCAAAACATCACAGTTAGAGTAAATGGAAGTACTCAGTTAAAGAATGGACAAGAGGCTAAATTCTATGTTGATGCTAATAAAATTCATATCTTCGATAAAGAAACTGAGTTAAAATTAGTTTAATTAGTAGATAGCTTTAAAATAGAGGGGTAATCAGTATGTACAGTTTTCATAAGTTCTTAGAAGAGTTATATATAAACACCAAAATACCTTTTAAGGTTACTTTGGATGCGGAGGAGTTCTCGCCATGTGATTTTGAAGATTCACATAAAGAAGAATATGTTTCTCAAGAATTCGAAGTTAGAGGTAAAAAAGGTGAAATTATAACTAAAAAGGACTATGAAAGCTGTATTTCTTTATTGAAGTATTTAATAGAGAGTAAGATTACAGAAGTATCTAGTAATAAAGAAAAGCTCATAAGGAAAGCTTTAAAGGGTATAAATATAGATAAAAACACTATAAATAAAGAACTTTCAGTTTTAAAAGATGAATTCTACATAATAAGTGTATATTTATCATCTCATATCCAAGAAGGATTAGAGCTTATAAGTGAATGTTATGATAGTAAAAACATTATTAGCTTGTTAAAGGATGATACTATAGTTATAATTGGTACATTAGAAGATGTTGAGGAACATGCTAATGGAATTAAGGATTCTATAGCTTCAAACTTATATACTAAATGCTACATAAGCTATATGAAATTAAATAATATAAATGAAATTAAAGAGGCCTACGAGATAAATATGTCTAAAATAAATCTTGCAATAAAATACGATTTGGATGAAATTGTTTATGGAGAAAGAGATTTACTTTTTGAAAATTTAGTAGACTCCATAGATGAAGATTTGAAAAACAAGATGTATGAGGATTTTGGCTTAGGTTTCTCTAAATTAGATAGGGAAATGATAAAGACCATAGAAACATTCTTTAAGTGTGGTCTTAATATAAGTGATGCATCTAAGGAATTATATGTGCATAGGAATACTTTGATATATAGATTAGATAAGATTCAAAAATGTACATCTTATGATATAAGAAATTTTAATGAAGCTGTTATTTTTAAGATTGCTTTCCTAATATGGAGAGGAAAAGAAATTAATAGGTAATTATTATAAGACTCAATTTAAGTAAATGTTACTTGAATTGAGTTTTTTTATTTCTATATTGATAAAATAATAAAAAATATTACAGAAAAATTTAAAAATGAAAGCCTTGGAAATATAGTCTTTATAAGGGGTTTATTATATTTGAAAATAAAGGTAAATATAAAACTTATACAAAAACTAGAAAAAATTCAAAAAAAGTATTGAAAATGTTTTCTTGGTATTATATAATAATCTTGGAAACGATACCGAAAGACTTTTTGAAAAAGTATTTGTTATTCTAACAAATAGAATATTTTTTTAAGATGTTTTGGTATCGTTTCCGAAAATTAATTGTGAAAAAGATAAAATCTTTAAATTAATTAAAGTTATGAGGGGGATTTAATAATGGGAAAACGTACAAAAATTCTAGCAACTGTAATGGCAACAACAATGTTATTCGCAGGATCACTAGTAGGATGTGGAGGAAGTAGTTCAGAGAGTTCAGAAGGAACTAAAGAACTTACAGTATGGTCACACTTAACAACTCCAGAGGTTGATGAAATCAACAAATTAGCTCAAAAATGGGGCGAAGAAAAAGGAGTTAAAGTAAAAGTTGTAGAAGATAAATCAGAAATGCAAGCTTATATTCAAGCTGCAAATAGTTCAAAAGGACCAGATATAATGTTTGGATTAGCTCATGATAACTTAGGAACATTCCAAAAAGCAGGTCTTTTGGCAGAAGTTCCAGAAGGAACTATAAATGATTCTGATTTTGCATCACATCAAGTTTTAGATGCAGTAACAATTGGTGGAAAAAGATATGCAGTTCCAATAGCTCAAGAAACTTCAGCTCTTTTCTATAACAAAGATAAAGTTAAAGAAGTTCCAAAAACTATGGAAGACTTAGTAAAAGTTGCAGAAGAAGGAGCAGGATTTAAGTATGATGTAAATAACTTCTATGCTACTTATGGATTTATAGCAGCAGACGGAGGATATGTTTATAAAGATAATAATGGAACACTTGATCCAACTGATATTGGACTAGCTACACCAGGAGCTATAAAAGGATATCAATTCGTTCAAGATTTAGTTCAAAAAGATAAATTAATGCCATCTGATATAACTGGAGATATAGCTAAAGGAGATTTCTTAGCTAAAAATACTGGATTCTATATTTCAGGACCATGGGATGTATCAGCATTCAAAGATGGGGGAGTAAACTTTGGAGTAGCTCCAATGCCAACATTATTTGGAAAACAAGTACCTACATTCTTAGGTGTACAAACTGCTTTCGTAAGTGAAAAATCAAAGAATAAAGATTTATCATGGGAATTAGTTAAGTACTTATCAGAAAACTCAGGAGATATCCTATTAAATAAAGGTAACAGAATACCTGTATTAAACAAATACTTAGATAGCAAAGATTTCAAAGATAATGCTTACATGAGTGCTTTTGCAGAGCAAGCTAAAAATGCTACTCCAATGCCTAATATACCAGAAATTCAAGCTATGTGGGCACCAGCTGGAGCTAACTTACAATTATTAACTTCAGGACAAATAACTCCAGAACAATGTGCTCAAATGACAGTTGAACAAATTAAACAAGGTATAGAGCAACAAAAATAATAAGAATTTAAAAGGGGGGATTTATAGTCCCCCTTATTTATAAGAAGTAATTTTAAAAAGGGTAAAGGTATTTTATTAAGGAGGAGAGCAGGAAATGCAAGTGGCAGTAGATAAAAAAGCAGCAAGAAAAAAGAGTAGAAAACAGACAATAAAATCTATTCCGTATTTATTACCAGCACTTATATCAATTTTAATATTCACAATATTTCCTATACTATACACAGTGTATATATCTTTCACAGATTACACAATGTATTCACAAGGAAATATTCATTGGGTAGGATTTGCAAACTTTATAGAGGTTTTCACAGGTCCTTTTAAAGAAATTTTCTTCCCAGTTCTAGGTTGGAACTTAGTATTTGCGATAGCTTCAACAGCTGGAACATTCTTTTTAGGTTTAATAGTTGCAATGGCAGTTAATAATCCTAACTTAAAAGAAAAAGCAATTTATAGAGCAATACTTATAATTCCATGGGCTTTACCAGCAACAGTAGCAATACTTTCATGGAAAGGTCTTTTAAATGGAAGTTACGGAGCAATAAATAACTTATTACTGAATTTACATGTAATAGCTGATCCAATCCCATGGTTAACAGATCCAATGTGGGCAAGGGTAGCAATAATTTATGTTGGTATATGGCTTGGATTCCCATATATGATGAACGTTTGTTTAGGAGCTTTAGGAGCAATTCCAGATAGTTATTATGAAGCAGCTGATGTTGATGGTGCTAGTAAATGGGTCCAATTTAAGAAAATAACATTACCATCATTAGCTCAAACAGCTTATCCACTATTAATTTCATCATTTGCATTTAACTTTAATAACTTTGGACAAGCGTACTTAATTACTAACGGTAATCCGCCAAGAATGGCAACACAGTTTGCTGGATACACAGATATCCTTGCATCTGTAAACTATAAGTTATCAACACAGTTTGGTAGATTTGAAATAGCATCTGCAATCAGTATAATAATCTTTATACTATTAGCAACAATTTCATATTATCAAATGAAATTATCAGGACAATTTGAGGAGGTAGAATAAAATGCAAAGTAAAGTACAGAAAAAAAGCGGAGTAGTAACTACCTCTGAAATGAAATATAAAAAGAAATTAAGACCAGCTGAAGTTAGATCAGTATGGATATCAAGAATATTCTTATGGTTTATGTGTCTAGTAGTTTTATTCCCAGTACTATCTATAGTAACTGCTTCTATGGCTAAAGGGGAAGCTTTCGTACAGACAACATTATTACCACAATCATGGACATTAGAAAATTATTCAAAGGTTTTAACTGAAACTAACTTTTTAGTATGGGTTAAAAATACACTTATTATATGTGTTGCAGTATCTGTAATACAATTATTATTAACAATACCAACAGCTTTTGCTTTCTCTAAGTTGAGATTCTGGGGAAAGAAAAAAGGATTAATGTTCTTATTATTACTTCAAATGTTCCCAGCAGCTATGTCATTACCAGCAATCTTGGGTCTTGCTTACAGATTAAATGGTATGGATCATATAATTACATTAGTAATTATAGCAGCTGGTGCTAGTGCATATAATATTTGGTTAATGAAAGGTTTCATAGATGGAATTCCAAAGGAACTTGTAGAGGCTGCTAGTGTTGATGGAGCTACTACTTTCCAAATATTTATCAAAATAATATTACCATTAACAAGAAATATGCTTTTAGTAATATTCTTATTCACATTCATAGGATCATATAGTGAATTCATATTTGCATCAGCAATATTAAAAGATCCAGATAGTTTAACACTTGCTGTAGGTATGCAACAATTCATTAAAAATGATTTCTCAGCTAACTGGACTCAATATTCAGCAGCTGCAATAATGGCTTCAATTCCAATAGTTATACTTGCTACTGCAGGTCAAAAATATATGGCTAAAGGATTAGTAGCTGGATCAGTTAAAGGCTAAAAATTAAACTTTTACGGAATAGAGATAAAATACCTTAAATTAATTAGATACTTCTTATAAGATAAAATATATTGATGGAGAGTTGGAAAGAACGCTAACTATAGAAGAAACCAAGAGTGGTTTCTTCTAATCCATCATTATAAAGGAGATTTAATTAAAAAAATATACAATCTTTAGAAAGTGTTAGTAATATTAGGGGGATTGTTTAATCCTTAATAAAATTCAAAATCAAATCAATGTTTGAATAAAAGTAGAAAAAAATGAACTTTATTATAATTTCTTTAAACTCTTATAAGTGCTGTTGCTAATGCTTTATATGAGGTTTATAATTAAGTTGGTATCGTTACCGAAACAATTTCCAACTAAATTAAAGATTGCAGAAAATCGGGAGGATTTTTTATGAATATAAGAGACATAGCAAAACTTGCTGGTGTTGGTGTTAGTACAGTATCAAGAGTTATAAATGAACATCCAGATGTGAAGGATGAGACAAGAGAAAAGATATTAAAGATAATAAAAGAAAGTAATTATATACCAAATAATAGTGCTAGAATTCTTAAACAAAATAACACTAAAAATATTGGAGTTTTAATGAAAGGGGTATTCAATCCATTTTTTGCTGAAATGATAAATATTATAGGTAGTAGAATAAATGAAGCTGGATACACTATGATTCTTCAACAAAATGATTATACTACAGAGGATGATGTTGATAGCTTAATCGCTTTTGTTAAAGAAAAAAGACTTCAAGGAATTATTTGTTTAGGAGGAAACTTCTTAAACATAAATGATGAGAGCTTTCAATTTTTAGATATACCAGTAGTTTTAACTTCTGTTAATACAATATCTAAAGAAAGTAAAAGTAAGTACTCATCAATAGGTATAGACAATATTTTATCGGCTAAAGAATCAACACAGTATCTAATAGATAAAGGTCATAAAAATATAGCTATGCTATTAGGAGAAAAAGATGACGTTGGAATAAGTGGATTAAGACTTGAAGGCTATAAAGAGGCTTTAATAGAAAATAATATTCCTTATTCAGATGATAACGTATTTATAGGTAATTATGATTATAGTGGTGCTTATAAAGCTACTAAAGAGATTATAAACACAAGAAAAGACATTACTGCTATATTTTCTATATCAGATATCATGGCAGTAGGAGCAGCTAAAGCAGTTATAGATCAAGGACTAAAAGTTGGAGAAGATATTTCAATTATGGGGTTTGATGGAATGGATGTAAGCAAGTATTACAATCCAGGAATAACAACTGTTAAGCAACCTAAAAAGCATATGGCAACAAATAGTATAGATTTACTATTAGCTCTTTTAGCTAAAAAGGAAGAGCATAAACATATAATTTTTGAAACAAAGATTATTGAGAGGGAATCATGTAAAGATATGAGATAGTCATAAATGGAGGGAAATATTATGAGAAGTAGCAAGGTTAATAACCACATAATTAAATACACTTTTGGAACTCCTTTTAATACCGAGTCAGTTGTTCTAAAAGACGGAGAAGAGTTAAAAGGTAATGAATTAAAATATTTAAATTTTGAGAATAACGCTCTTACATTAAAGCTTAAAGATGAAGATATAGTTTATGGGTTAGGTGAAAATGTAAGAGGATTAAATAAAAGAGGCTGGATATATGAAAGTTTCTGTACAGATGATTTTTCACACACTCCGGAAAAGAAAAGTCTTTATGGAGCACATAACTTTTTAATGATATATGGAGAAAAGAATTTTGGAATATTCATAGATTATCCAGGAAGAGTTAAGTTTGATGTTGGATATACAAGAAGAGATGAATTAAAAATAACATTAGATGATAATAATTTTGATTTATATATAATAGAAGGAAATTCCTTAGAAGAAATAGCTAAGAGTTTCAGAGAATTGATTGGTGAAAGTTATATAGCACCAAAATGGGCCTTTGGGGTTCAACAAAGCAGATGGAGTTATAAAGATAGACATGAAGTTCTTGAGGTCCTTGATAACTATGAAAATTCACAGCTTCCTCTTGATTGTGTATACCTTGATATTGATTACATGGAGGATTTCAAGAACTTTACTATAAATAAAGAAGCTTTTCCAGAGTTTGAAAGCTTTGTAGAAGAAGTAAAAGCAAGAGGAATAAGACTTATTCCTATAATCGATGCAGGATGCAAGATTGAAGAGGGATATGATGTTTATGAAGAAGGGATTGAAAAGGGATATTATTGCTTAGATGATGAAGGAAAACCTTTCGTTGCAGCAGTATGGCCTGGAAGAGTTCACTTCCCAGACTTTTTAAATAAAGATGCAAGAATATGGTTTGGAAACAAATATAAATTCTTAACTGATAAAGGAATTGAAGGGTTCTGGAATGACATGAATGAGCCAGCTATATTCTATTCAGAAAAAAGATTAAACGAAGCTTTTGAAAAAATATCAGAAGCAAAAGGTAAGAACTTAGGAATATACGATTACTTTGATGTTAAGGATACATTCCCAAGACTTCAAAATAGCATGGAAGATTACCAAAGTTTTTACCATAGAGTAGGAAATGAAAAAGTAAGACATGATAAGGTTCATAATCTATTTGGATTTAACATGACAAGAGCAGCTGCTGAAGGGCTTGAAAATATAGATGAAAATAAGAGATTCTTACTTTTCTCTAGAGCATCAACAGTTGGTATGCATAGATATGGAGGAATATGGACTGGAGACAATATGTCTTGGTGGGAACACATTAAATTAAACATTCAGATGATGCCAAATATAAATATGTGTGGATTCATTTACACAGGAGCCGATTGTGGTGGATTTGGTGGAGATGCTACAGAAGATTTAGTTATAAGATGGTCACAATTTAGTATGTTTACACCTTTATTTAGAAATCATGCAGCTTTAGGTACAAGACATCAAGAACCATATGCATTTAGAGGTGAGAGTGTCGAAGTATTAAAAAATATGTTGGAGTTAAGATATGTTATGGTTCCATATCTATATAGTGAATATATGAAAGCTGTTTTAAATAATAAAATGTATTTTAAACCATTAACATTTGAATATAAAGATAAATTTGTTAATAGAATTGAAGATCAATTACTTCTTGGAGATAGTTTAATGTTAGCTCCAATTTATGAACAAAATGCTTTAGGAAGATATGTTTATCTTCCAGAAGAGATGCTTTTATGGAGAGCTAGAAAATATGATGAAGGAGACTTTGAAGTTTTAGGACAAGGTCATCATTATATAGATGCTAACTTAAATGAGGTACCGATGTTCATAAGAAAAAATAAAATAATAACAATGGCAAGTAAGCCAAGTAAAAGGGTAGAAGATTTAGATACTAGTAAATTAAACTTGATCGCTTTTGTTGATGATGAAGCTGAATACATCTATTACAACGATGATGGAATCACTAAAAATTATAAAAATGGTGATTATGAAGAGCTTAAAATTAGAATCAAAAAAGTAGATTCAGATTATGATATATCAATAGATAATAAAAATTCAAGAGTTGAAAATTTAAATATAAAAATATTTGATTTAAATAAAAATATGATTGAAAAAGAAATTTTAGTTTAATAATAGTAACTAGGGGGAAGCAATATGAGAAGATCAAGTGGAATAATAATGCATATTGCATCCTTACCTGGAAAGTATGGTATAGGTACTTTTGGTAAGGAAGCATATAACTTTGTAGATTTCTTAAAGAAATCTGGACAAGGATACTGGCAGATATTGCCCTTAGGTCCAACAAGTTATGGTGATTCACCATATCAATCATTTTCAGCATTTGCAGGAAATCCTTATTTCATAGATTTTGATGTTTTAAATGAAGAGGGATTACTTGATAAAAAAGATTATGAAGGGGTTAACTTTGGGAATAATCCAGAAAAGATAGATTATGCATTATTATTTGATAAGAAGATGAGAGTGTTAAGGATAGCATATGAAAAATCTTTAGAGAAAAACAAAGAAGAGATAGCTAAGTTTAGAGAAGAGAATAAACTTTGGATAGAGGATTATGCTCTTTATATGGCAATAAAAAACGAAAATGATCTTCTAAGTTGGCAAAATTGGGATGAAAAAATAAGACTTAGAGATGAAAAGACACTAAATGAGTGTAGAGTAAGGTTAGCTAAGGAAATAAACTATTGGGTGTTCTTACAATACCATTTCTATAAGCAATGGGGAGCATTAAAGAAATATGCTAATAGTTTTGATATACAAATAATTGGAGATATGCCTATATATGTAGCTGAAGATAGTGCAGATGTTTGGGCTAATCCAAAAGCATTTTTATTAGATGAAAACAATGTACCTAAGAAGGTAGCAGGATGTCCTCCAGATGCATTCTCAGCAACTGGACAACTATGGGGAAATCCAATCTATGATTGGAACTACATGGATGATACAGGATATGCTTGGTGGATAGACAGAGTAAGAGAAAGCTTTAAACTTTATGATGTTTTAAGAATAGATCACTTTAGAGGATTTGAAGCTTATTGGGAAATACCATATGGCGATGAGACTGCAGTAAATGGTGAGTGGGTTAAAGGACCTGGAATTAAGCTATTTAATGCAATCAAAGATGAATTAGGAGAGGTTAATGTAATAGCAGAAGACTTAGGATACTTAACTCAAGGAGTTATAGATTTTAGAGATGAAACTGGTTTCCCAGGAATGAAGGTTTTACAATTTGCCTTTGATTCAAGAGAAGAAAGTGATTATCTTCCACATAACTATCCAGTAAACTCAATAGCTTACACTGGAACTCATGATAATGATACTTTCAGAGGATGGTTTGAAGTTACAGGAAATAAAGATGATGTTGAATATTCTAAGAAGTATTTAAAACTTACTGAAGAAGAAGGGTATAACTGGGGATTCATTAGAGGAGTTTGGAGCAGTGTTTCACATACTGCAATAGCTTTAATGCAAGATTTCTTAAATTTAGGAAATGAGGCTAGAATAAACTTCCCTTCAACTCTAGGTGGAAACTGGGAGTGGAGAGTTAAAGAAGATGCTTTAACTGATGAATTAGCAGAGAAGATATATGATATAACAAAACTATATGGAAGGGTGAAGAACAATGAATAAAGAACAAATCAAGAGAGGGATTGAAAGATATCTTAAAGTAAAGTATGGAAAAAGCTCAATAAAGGATGCTAAAGACTTTGAAGTTTTCAATGCGTTATCACTAACTCTTTTAGAGGGAATTGTTGATGATTGGAATGACACTGAAGCACTTTATGAAAAAGAAAAGAATGCTTATTATTTTTCAGCTGAGTTCTTAATGGGTAGAGCATTAGGAAACAACCTAATAAGTTTAGGACTTTATAATGAAGTAAAAGAAGTTTTAGATGAATTAGGCTTTGACCTAAATAGAATTGAAGAAATAGAAGAGGATGCTGGACTAGGTAATGGTGGTCTAGGAAGACTAGCAGCTTGTTTTATGGATTCAGGAGCAGCATTAGAAGTACCACTAAAAGGATATGGTATCAGATATAATAATGGTTTATTTTCACAATACTTTGAAGATGGATTCCAAAAAGAAGATGTTGATAGTTGGTTAAAATATGGAGAGCCATGGAGCATAAGAAAAGAAGATGAGTTCGTAACTGTTGATTTTGAAGATATGACAGTTAAAGCTATACCATATGATACTCCAATAATCGGATATGCTAGTAAGAATATAAACACTTTAAGACTTTGGAAGTGTGAGCCTGTTAAAGAATTTGATTTCCATTTATTCAATGAGCAAAAATATGATGAGGCTGTAGAACTTAAAAATAGAGCAGAGGATATATCAAGAGTTTTATATCCAAATGATTCAAATAGAGAAGGTAAATTATTAAGATTAAGACAACAATACTTCTTGGTAAGTGCTTCATTAAAGGATATAGTAAGAAAGCATAAAGCTACATTCGGAAGAATAACAGAGAAATTTGGAGAGCTTCATTCAGTTCAATTAAATGATACTCACCCAGTTTTAGCTATACCAGAACTTATAAGAATTCTTGTAGATGAAGAAGGATTCACTTTCGAAGAAGCTTATGGAGTTGCTACTCATACATTTGCTTATACAAATCACACTATATTAGCAGAAGCATTAGAGAAATGGGATGTTGATTTAATAGAAGAATTATTCCCAAGAATATTAGAAATAATTGAAAAAATAGATGCTGAATTCATTGTTGCTTTAGATGAAAAAGGATATTCAGAAGAGGCTATAGAAGAGTTTAGAATAGTTAATGACGGACAAGTTAGAATGGCTAACTTAGCAATACATGTTGGATTTGCTGTAAATGGTGTTGCTCAATTACACACAGATATATTAAAAGATATCGAGTTAAGGAACTGGTATGAATTATATCCAGAGAAGTTCCAAAACAAAACAAATGGAATAACTCCAAGAAGATGGTTAAGATTATGTAACCAAGAATTATCAGCTTTAATCACTGAACTTTTAGGAAGTGAGGACTGGGTTAAACACTTAGACTTATTAAAAGGTTTAGAAAAATATAAAGATGATGAAGAAGTATTAAAAAGATTTATGGCTATTAAGCATACTAAGAAAGAGCAATTAGCTAAGTACATCAAAGAACATGAAGGTGTTGAATTAGATCCAAACTCAATCTTTGATATTCAAATCAAGAGATTACACGAGTATAAGAGACAATTATTAAATACTTTATACATCTTAGATTTATATTACAGATTAAAAGAAAATCCTGATATGGATATACCAAAAGTAACATTCATATATGGAGCTAAAGCTTTCCCAGGATATAAGAGAGCTAAATCAATAGTTAAATTAACTAATGAAGTTGCTAAGCTTATAAACAATGATGAAACTATAAAAGGAAAAATTAAAGTTGTATTCGTAGAAAACTATAGAGTTTCATATGCAGAAAAATTATTCCCAGCAGCAGATGTTTCAAAACAAATTTCAACAGCTGGTAAAGAGGCATCTGGAACAGGTAACATGAAGTTCATGTTAAATGGAGCTCCTACATTTGGTACTAATGATGGTGCTAACGTAGAAATAGTTAAAGAAAGTGGAGACGATAATAACTTCATATTTGGTTTAGAAGTTGAAGACATAGAAGCATTAAAAGGAAATTACAACCCGGTAGCTTACTATGAAGCAGATAAAGAATTAAAGACAGTTTTAGATTCATTAGTTGATGGAACATTTGACGATGGTGGTACTGGTGATTTTGAAGATCTTTATAATTCATTATTAAAAGAGGGAGATCAATACTTCCTATTAGCAGATTTTAAATCATTCAAAGACACTGAAGATAAAGTATTTGAAGCTTACAAAGATGAGATGAAATGGGCTAAGATGGCATTCGAAAACACTTGTAATGCAGGTATGTTCTCAAGTGACAGAACAATACAACAATATTGTGATGACATTTGGGGAATCAAGAAGTGTACTAACAAATAGTTAGAATTTAATAAAAGCTAATTAAAAACTTATAAATAGAAAACTTGAGGGGAGTTATGGAAGCTCTAAAAACATAAGTCCTCTCTAACTATTTATAAGTTTTATTAAGTTAGCAAGAGAATAAGGGGTGTATTGATTTATGAAGTTTGGAAAAAAAGATTGGCTTGATTATGATAGAGGGATAGAAAAGGAATGGATGCTTACTAATGGTATAAGTGGATTCTGTGGAGGAACTGCTATTGGTGCTAACTGTAGAAAGTATCAAGGATTACTATTAGCCTGTACTAATTCACCAGAAGAAAGGTATATGATTCTTTCTAATTTAAATGAAGAACTTACTGTTGGTGGAGAAAGACATCAGTTAAGTTCCTGTAAGTATACAGACAAAATTGTGGATGGATTTAAAAATTTACAAGGATTTTATTATGATGGACTACCTCATTTTAGATTTTTTGTAGATGGAGTAGTTGTGGATAAAAAAGTAGCTATGGATTATGGTAAAAATACTGTAGTTATTGAATATGACATATTAAATGGAAGTAAAGAAAGTAAATTAAACATAGATCCGCTATTTACATTCAGAAACCCAGGAATATGTAGTGGAGAAGAGAATTTAGAGTTTAAAACAACTTTAAAAGAAAATGAAATTGACCTTATTCCACAATTAAGAAAAGATTTGAAGATTAGATTTTTAACTTTTGGTGGAAAAGTGGTAAATAAAGGCTCTGAAATTGTGGATAAAATTTATTATGATGTGGATAAAAGTACAGGAGATAAGTATGTGGATAAATGTTATGTTCCTGCTAATGTTGAAATAAATTTAAATCCTAACGAGAGAAAAACTGTTTATTTACTTTGTACTATTGAAAAAGATGAAGAGTTTGATTGTAAAAAGATAATCAAAAGAGAAGAGGAAAGAATAAGAAAGCTTAGAAATACTTTTAATGATAATAGAGTATTAGCTAAATATCTTCCTATAGCAGCAGATCAATTCATAGTAAATAGAGAATCTATAAATGGTAAAACAATTCTTGCTGGATACCCTTGGTTCTTAGATTGGGGAAGAGATGCAATGATTGCTATAAATGGAGTAACTTTATCTACTGGAAGGTTGGATGATGCTAAGGATATTATAAGAAGTTTTAGTCTTTATGAAAAAGATGGGCTAATTCCAAATATGTTCCCTGGAGAAGGACAAGAACCTCTTTATAATACTGTTGATGCTTCTTTATGGTTTATAAATGCAGTATATAGTTATTTACTATATGCTAATGATAAAGAATCTTTAGAGTTTGTTGAGAAAGAAGTTTATAAAACTATAAAGAATATAATAAAGGCTTATAAAGAAGGAACAGAGTTCTCAATAAAGATGGATGAAAAAGACTCTTTAATAAATGCAGGTTCAGGTTTAGACCAAGTTACTTGGATGGATGTTAGAGTTAATGGAATAGTTGTAACTCCTAGACATGGTAAACCAGTTGAGATTAATGCTTTATGGTATAATGCATTAAAAATTGCTGCTTTATTAAAAGATAAGTTTGAAAAAGAGGACGTAAATGAGTATGAGGAATTAGCTAATAAGGTTAAGGAATCTTTCACTAAGAAATTCTGGAATGAAGAAAAGAAATGTTTATATGATGTTATAAATGATAAAGAAAGTGATGAGAGTATAAGACCTAACCAAATATGGGCTGTATCATTACCATTTACAATGTTAGATAGAAAACAAGAGAAATACATTGTGGAAAAAGTTTTTGAAGAGTTATATACTCCTTATGGATTAAGAAGTTTAAATAGAGACCATAAAGATTATCATGGAGTATACATCGGAAAGTTATTTGATAGAGATATGGCTTATCATCAAGGAACAACTTGGGGATTCCCACTTGGAGGATTCTTCACAGCATACTGTAAGGTTAATGATTACTCAAAAGAGTCTGTAGCTTTAGTAGATGAGTTAATGACTGATATGGAAGATCATATCAAGGATCAATGTCTAGGAAGTATTGCTGAAATTTTTGATGGAGATAATCCATATAAAGCTAGGGGATGTTATGCTCAAGCTTGGAGTGTTGGAGAGATGCTTAGAGTCTATTATGAGGACATTCTAGGTAACAAGAAAAAGTTAGAAGAAGCCCACAAAGATATATTTATATAGATAAATGTTTAGAAAAGCTAAGGTTTTATACTTTAGCTTTTTTATTTTTTAATCTTTTCTTTACTATTAAATTAGTAGTTTTGGGATATAATTAAAGGAAGAAGTTAACATAAGGAGTTGATTGATGTGAGAACATCATTAAATATAGAAAATAAAATTACAATGATATCTCAGATGAGTGGAGATTCTGTGTTTCAAGTTTTAGAGTATGATAGCTTAAAGGGAGGCAATTCTTTAGAGCTTGCTGTAAAACTTAATCAAATGAGAGAAGCTAATATAAACTTAAGACAGGTTAGAATTATTTTAGATGATAGTTCGGTTAAAATAGAAAAGGGAGCATTAAGTTACTCTAGAGGACCTATAAATATGAAAAATAAAATTGGAGAGACCTTTGGGGTTAGGTAAAAAGTTGTTTTCTAGTAAAGCAACTGGAGAAAGTGCTTTTAAACCGACTTATGAAGGAACCGGAGAAATGTTTTTAGAACCATCATTTGGACATTATGCTTTAATAGAACTAGAGGATGAAGAAATAATAGTAGATGATGGAATGTTCTATGCTTGTGAAAGTACTGTTGATGTTACAGCACATATGAATAAATCACTTTCATCTATGGTTTTAGGAAATGAAGGCGTATTTCAAGTAAAGCTTTCAGGAGAAGGAATAGTAGTACTAGAACTTCCAGGTCCCAGAAGAGGAAATCTTTAAGTGTAAGATAAATAATGATGTATTAAAAGTTGATGGTAATTTTGCTGTTTTAAGAAGTGGAGATATAGACTTTACTGTTGAGAAATCATCAAAGTCATTGATATCTACTACAACTGGAGGAGAAGGTCTTTTAAACGTGTTTAGAGGAACAGGAGAGGTTTGGTTAATTCCAACAAAGTCAGTTTATGAAAGACTTGAAAAGGGTTGGGATTCATTAAGACCATTAACAGATCCAAATGGAAGTTCTAATACAGAAGTTTAATAATAAATTTTATTTATTTATGATAAAGATATATAATTAGAATATCAAAAAGAGTTTGAATAATTTCTTAGTAAAAAGAGGTTTAAAAATAGACTGTGATTAAAGGAGATATTTTATATGAGTGCAGTTCAATCTAAATTAAAGAGTAAGGATTTGGATTACTTATTTGAAGCAATTTTAAAATTAGAAGATGTAAATGAATGCTATAATTTTTTTGAAGATATATGTACAATATCAGAGCTTAAAGCGTTAGCGCAGAGATTACATGTTGCTAAGATGCTTAGAAAAAAGAAAACATATACTGAAATTGCGGAGGAAACAAAAGCTTCAACGGCCACTATAAGTAGGGTAAATAGATGTCTGAATTATGGAGCTGATGGATATAACTTAGTATTAGATAAAATGGAAAAGAATAAATAGTATAATATTTTTGGAATAAGAGAAATTAAAAAGAAGCATACTATGTTTGATTTAATAATAAAGGAGTGATATAGTATGCCAAATTTAAGTTGTGGAGTTGGGAATTGTTCATATAATCAAGCTGGATTATGTTCATTAAACTCAATAAAAGTTAATGGTTCTTTTGCAAATCAATCTGGAGCAACTTGCTGTGGAAGCTTTGTTGAAAAAGGTGGATTTACTAATGCAGTAGAAAATATGGGGCCAGCTGATTTAGCAACTAATGTAGCTTGTGAAGCTGAAAAATGCTGTCATAATGAAAATTGTCAGTGTCATGCTCACAGTATAGATATTTCTGGTGACTATGCACAAAGTCAAGAGAATACAAATTGTGCAAGTTTTGATCCAGAATAAATAAGAAAATATCACTTTGCTAATTGAAAAAGAAGGCTAGTATAATCTAGTCTTCTTTTTATTTTATTTATTTTTTAATAATTATATAAAAGCAGCACTTTATAAAACAAATCTTATTTTATATTCAATAAGATAGTGATATGCTTAGTTAAGAATAGAAAAATAATAGTCTACATATTATTTATATAGTTTTTAGCTATAAATAAAATAGATAAATAAACTTTATAAAAGAGGTGAAAAGATTTGAATATATTATTAGTTGATGATGAAGAAAAGATAGTAGAGGTTTTAGAGGCGTATTTAAAGAAAGAAGGATTCAATGTTTTTTCTTGTGGCAATGGTAAAGATGCCTTAAATATATTTAATGATAATGATATAGATTTAATACTTTTAGATTTAATGCTTCCTGACTTGAGTGGTGAGGAAGTGTGTAGGGTTATAAGAGAAAAAAGTTGTATTCCTATAATTATGATAACAGCAAAAACTGAGGAAGAGGATTTACTTGAAGGGTTTAATATTGGGGCAGATGATTATGTAACCAAGCCTTTTAGTGTTAAACAATTAATAGCAAGAATAAAGGCTTTAATAAGAAGAAGTCAACAGTGTACAAAGGAAGAAAGTAATGTACTTTTGTTTGATAATGGAGAATTAAAAATAAACACAGATACAAGAGAGGTCTGGGTTAGAGGAGAGCTCATTACATTAACTTCAACAGAGTTTAATATACTACTTTGTTTAAGTAGTTATCCAAAGAAAATATTTACTAGAGATGAAATATTAGAGCTTGTTTTAGGAGATAAAAGTGATAGCTTTGATAGAGTAATAGATTCTCACATAAAGAATTTAAGGAGTAAAATTGAAGAGAATAGTAGAAAACCTAAATTTATTGTAACTGTGTATGGAGTGGGGTATAAGTTTGAAGGTAAGAAAATATAAAAGCTTAGAGCATAAATTGATTTTTCCTTCGGTAATTATAATTACTTTAGCCACTTTACTTGCATTGTTTGCATCAAAATTTTATTTTGATAAGAAGTTTGGTGACTATATAATGGTTAAAAATCAGGATACTGTTCAAAATGTTTTAATGGAACTAGGAAATCAATATTCTGATGGGGAATGGAATGCTGAAGGTGTTGAAAAAATAGGATATGAGGCCTTAGATAAAGGAATTATAGTAGCTTTATATAATAAGAATAATGCTGAAGTTATGGATATAGAGAAAAACTCTAAGGATAAATGTCATAAAGTTATGGATTATATAAAACATTCAATGGAAGGAAAATATGGGTCAACAAATAGTCAGTTTGAGCCTATATACTATCCAATAATAAAAGATGGAGATAAGATAGGTACAGCTAAAGTAAAATTTTATGGGCCAATTTTTTACTTAGAAAATGAATTAGTATTTTTAGATATAGTAAATAATATAATATTAGGCATTGGAGGATTATTACTATTAGCATTCATAATAATAGGGTTAATAATATCAAGGTCAATAACAACTCCTATTAAAAAACTTAAGAGAAAAGCAAAATATATTTCCAAAGGTGATTATGATAAGAAAATTGATATAGAGACTGATGTGCTTGAAATAAATGACTTAGTAAATTCTATAAATAGCTTATCTCAAAACATTAAAGAACAAGAGAGTATAAGAAAGAGACTTACAGGAGATATATCACATGAATTAAAAACACCTTTGACAAATATACAATCACATCTTGAAGCTATGATTGATGGTATATGGGAACCAACAGAGGATAGGCTTATTAGTGTAAAAGAAGAAGCGGAAAGACTTACATCTTTAGTAAGTGATATGCAAAAGCTTAATAAGTATGATGAGGCATCAATGAAGTTAAAAAAAGATAGTATTAACATAAGTGATGTTGTTTCCTTTGTTATATTTCAGTTTTCTAATTTAGCTAAAAGCAAGAATATATGTATTAAGTATGAAAGAAAAAATACTGAAGTTTATTGTGATAAAGATAAAATAACACAAGCGTTAATAAACTTATTATCAAATGCTATAAGATATTCTGATGAAGGAAGATATATTTTTATAAGAGAAGAGATAGAGGAGAATAATATTAAAATATCTGTAGAAGATGAAGGAATTGGTATTTCTGAAGAAGACTTAAAATATGTTTTTGAAAGATTTTATAGAGCGGATAAATCAAGAACAAGAACTACTGGAGGTACTGGAATTGGACTGACAATAGTTAAATCAATAGCTGCTTCTCATGGGGGAGAGGTTATGGTTGAAAGTAAGTTAGGTAAGGGAAGTAAATTCACAATACTAATACCTAGAGAGTAAAGTTGATTAAAAAAGACACTATATAAAATTGATATAGTGTCTTTATTTTTTATATTATTTTAAGTTGTTAAGTTCGTTTCTTATTTCTTGCATTTCGCCTTGAACTTCTTTAACTTTAGCTTTATTATTTTCTATTCTACCTTTTATATCTTCTATTATACCTTGGAATTTCTCGATTGTTTCTAATGAGTTTCCACCAGGTCTAACATTAAATAATCTGTCAGTGAAGTCTGAAAGTCTTTCTTCATCTTGGCTTATATATTTTTTTAATTTCTTAACAAACTCATCTTTATTTTTTAATAAGCCATTTAAGAAGTCTTTTTGCTTATTAGCTCTTGCAGCATTTATATTATCAAAGTATGATTGTCTTGCAGCATAGAAGCCATCTCTAACTTCTTTAAACTCATTTATAAGTCTTTCATTTTCTTCTTTTCCACAGAAACCTATTTTAAAGAACTCATCACTTATTTCTTTAACTTTAGCAGAAGCTTCTTTCCAACTATCATTTTCATATAGTTTCTTTAAGTCTTCTATTAAAGCGATTCTTTTTTCTATATTAACTTTATTTTCAGCTTTTAAAGCATCAAAGAATTCTTGTCTTTTTGCAAAGAAAGCATCCTTAGCTTCTTTGTATCCGATAGAAATTTCTTCGTTTCCTTCTTTACCTGAGAATCCTATTCCTTTGAATTCTTCACAAAGAGCATTGAATTTTTCAGTAGCTTCTTTCCAGTTTTCATTATTAACTAAACCTTTTAATTCAGCTATTATTTCATTCTTTCTAGCAGCTTTATTTACAAAGTCTTCTTTTAAGCCAGCCATAGCAGCTTTTCTGCTTTCTTGAGCTTTGTTTCTAGCCTCTTTGAATCTATTGAATAAGTCGTTTTGAGCATCTCTACCAGCAAATCCTATAGCGTAGAATTCTTCTGATAAAGCTTTAGAAGTCATATCACATGTTTTGATATCTTCAGTGTAAACTAAAGATTCAAGTCTTTTTATAACATCTTCTTTTTTTATAGCATTTTCTTTATATTCTTCATTAGCTTTTTCGAAGAATGCTTTTCTAGCAGAGAAGAATTCATTTTTGGCTTCTCTTAATTCTTGTTTAAGAGTATTTTCAGATTCTTGATCATAGTAATAAATATTATTAAACTCTTCTAAAAGTGCATTAAATTCGTTGTTTGCTTCTTTCCAGTTTTGAGCATTTTTTGCTAGTTCTTTAATCTTTTCAATTACTTCTTTTTTTCTTTTGCAAGAATTTTCTTCTTCAGCAGCTAGGGCCTTAGCAAAATCTTCTGTATCTTCAGAAATTTTAGTTTTATCTATGTAATTAGATTCATTAGTTGTCATGAGAATTATCCCCTTTCTTTTATATCACTCAATTAATATTTTAAGGCGTAATGGGATTTATGTCCATAATTAAAATGTTTTCACGTATATTTATGTAAGATATATAGAAATATAATATTAACAGGTATTTTGATGAACATAAAACCGAATACCTCTATATTTTCAAGTATATGCTGATATTACTTAGATATTATATTATTTAAAGAAAATTTAGTATGTACGTGTTAAAAAAATATTAATATAGATTTTATTAAAAAGCTGTATTTCAAAAATAATATTTTAGTAATAAATAGACTTTATTACTATGCTAATATAGAAAATAACCATGAAAAATAGAGAAATTTAAGTTTATATTTAACTATATTTGACAAATAGGTTTACATACAGTATTCTTTGAATGTGTAAAAAGTATTAAATTTAGTAACAAATATAAACGAATTTTAATTAAATATAGTAAGTAGATTAGAGGGGTGACATAAATTGTCAAGATTATTTGGAACAGATGGAGTTAGAGGAATAGCAAATACTGAATTAACAGCAGAGTTAGCATACAATTTAGGAAGAGCAGGAGCTTTCGTTTTAACAGAAGGAACTCATAAACCTAAAATATTAGTAGCTAAAGATACTAGAATATCAGGAGATATGCTAGAAGCTGCTTTAGTTGCAGGTATATTATCAGTTGGAGCAGAGGCTGTTTGTTTAGGCGTAATACCAACACCAGCAGTAGCTCACTTAACTAGAGAATATGGAGCAGATGCTGGAGTTATGATATCAGCTTCACACAATCCAGTTGAATATAATGGAATAAAATTCTTTGATGATAAAGGATACAAATTATCAGATGAATTAGAAGACGAAATACAAAGAGTTATAGAAAATGGATTTGAAAATGTACCATCACCAACAGGGGCAGATTTAGGAAGAGAAATAGTTGAGAAAGCTGCTTTAGAAGATTATATTGATTTTGCTAAAAATACAGTAGGTGTATCTTTAGAAGGATTAAGAATTGCTTTAGACTGTGCAAATGGAGCTTCACATGAAACTTCAGTAAGAGCATTTAGAGAGTTAGGAGCAGAAATATTCGTAATAAATGATAATCCAGATGGAACAAATATAAACGAGAATTGTGGATCAACTCATCCAGAAGAGTTAATGGAGTATGTTGTTAAGAAAAACTGTCATATGGGATTTGCTTTTGATGGAGATGCAGATAGATGTTTAGCTGTAGATGAAAATGGAAACTTAGTAGACGGTGATTTCATATTAACAATATGTGCTAAGTATTTAAAAGAGTTAGGAAGATTAAAAGACGATACTTTAGTTGTTACTGTTATGAGCAACTTAGGTTTAATGATAGCTTGCAAAAATGAAAAGATAAATACAGCTATAACTAAAGTTGGAGATAGATATGTATTAGAAGAAATGCTTGCTAAAGGATACACTTTAGGTGGAGAGCAATCAGGACATATAATCTTCTTAAATCATAACACTACAGGAGATGGATTAGTAACTGCACTTCAAGTAGCTAGCATAGTTAAGAGAACAGGAAAATCTTTAGGCGAATTAAAAAATGTTATGAAGGTATTACCACAAGTATTAGTTAATGCTAAGGTTCCAAACAACATGAAAAACATTCATAATGAAGATGAAGAGATAATAAATGAAATCAAAAAGATAGAAGCTGCATTAGAAGGATGCGGAAGAGTATTAATAAGACCTTCAGGTACAGAACCTCTAGTAAGAGTTATGCTTGAAGGAGAAAATCAAGCTGAGATAGATGAGATGGCTCATAACTTAGCTAAAATGATAGAAAATAAATGTAACTAACATAAATAAAAGTAGCAAGTCATTAGGACTTGCTACTTTTTTTACTTTTCTTCTATTGGACCATAAGTATCTGAATCAAGTCTCATAATAGCTAATGTAAGTTCTTCAGCATGTTCCTTTTCATCTTTAGCTATATCTTTAATCATCTTAATTAGTTCTTTATCATCTATTTGAGCAATTAAATTATCATATAATAGGATAGCTTCAAATTCACCCTTTATATCTTTTCTTATTTTATTTAGTATTTTATATGCTGTAAGCTTTTTGTTTTCATGATAAGTCTTTTTAAGAGGCTTATCTTTTATATCTACATGTTCTAAAGCTTCAACATAAACTTCGAATTCTTCCTTGTCATATCTTCTAAGTGCTTCTAAAAACATTCCATAATGTCTTTTTTCATCTTCCATTATATGATGAAGTAATTCTTTTATTTCAACTATAGAAATTTCATCAATATGTTTACTGTAGCCGTTTATTGCTATTATTTCAGAAATTAATGCCTCTCTTAAAAAGCCTTTTATATCTAAAGCTTTTCCTTGGGGTTGACCATCAGTTGTGTAACTCATCTATATCTCCTTAAAATACTTTAATATATTATCTATAATATGATTTTATTAAATAAGTGTTTCTTTCTAAAATATAAAATGTAAAAATGAAGGATTTGAAGGAAAGAAAATCGTTTTGTTGATAGGAATTATTGAATAATAAAATGAAAAAAGAATATAGATGTCTATACAACTATACATTAATATAATAAATAAGAGTAATATAGAGGTATAGACAGATATTTAGAAATAATTCAAAAAAACTAGAAAAAATCAAATAAAATGCTTGAAAATGAATGAAAAAGCATTGAAAAATAATTTGTGGGTGATAAAATAAGTTTGTGGAATTTTTAAATGTTGATGCATAGAATATATTATCTTTCAAAATAGTAGATTAAAGCGCCAGAACTTAAATAACTTTATAATTAAATTTAATATTTTGCCTAACCTTAAGTGGGGGTAAGAAATATTAAATTAGGTAAAGTATTTTAAGTTGACGAGGTTGGGGAGTATCGAATCTTCGGCGGGTGCCCCACGGTATAGCACTACCGTAAAAGATTAGTTAAAACTTAGAAGTGATTTTAAGGACAAAGCTAATTAGGTGTTAAAACCTTCTATGCATTAGATATTATAAGAAACTTATTTTGAAAGTGTAAATATAATTGAAAAACGGAAGGAAGAAAAAATATGTGTGGAATAGTAGGATACGTAGGACAGAAAAGAGCAACTGATGTATTAGTTGAAGGATTATCTAAGTTAGAATATAGAGGATATGATTCAGCTGGAGTTGCAGTTTTAGAAGATAGCAAGATAAAAGCTGAAAAGCATAAAGGAAGACTTGCAAATTTAGAAGGTATGTTAGAGAAAAATCCAATATCAGGTGGAATAGGAATAGGACATACTAGATGGGCTACACATGGAGAACCATCAGATGTTAACTCACATCCTCATTTAAATAGTGAAGGAACAATAGCTGTAGTTCACAATGGAATCATTGAAAACTACAATGAGTTAAGAAACTGGTTAATGGAAAAAGGATATACTTTTAAATCAGAAACAGATACAGAAGTAATTCCTAATTTAGTAGATTTTTATTATAAAGGAGATTTACTAGAGGCTGTTATGGAAGCTTCTAAAAAATTAGAGGGTTCATATGCTATAGGTGTTATTTGTAATAATGAACCTGAGAAATTAGTAGCAGTAAGAAAGGATAGTCCATTAATAGTTGGATTAGGAGATAAAGAATTCTTTATAGCTTCTGATATACCAGCAGTGTTAAATCATACAAGAGAAGTTTATCTTTTAGAAGATAAAGAGTTTGTTGTTTTAACAAATGATGGAGTAGTTCTTTTTGATGAAGAAAAGAATCCAGTAGAAAAAGAAGTTTATCATATAACATGGAATGTTGATGCTGCTGAAAAAGGTGGATATGAAGACTTCATGTTAAAAGAAATAAATGAACAGCCAAAGGCTATAAAAGATACTATGACTTCAAGGGTTATGGAAGGTAAAGAAGTAACTTTAGATGATATATCAATAACTAAGGAATACTTAGATAACATTGATAGAGTATATATAGTAGCTTGTGGAACAGCTTATCATGCTGGAGTTATTGGAAAATATGCTATAGAAAAATTAGTTAGAATACCAGTTGAAGTTGATATAGCTTCAGAATTTAGATATAGAGATGCTGTTATTACAGATAGAACTTTAATAATAGTATTAAGCCAATCAGGAGAAACTGCTGATACATTAGCAGTTTTAAGAGATGGACAAGCAAAGGGAGCAAGAGTATTAGCTGTAACTAATGTTGTAGGAAGTTCAGTTTCAAGAGAAGCAGATGATGTATTATATACATGGGCAGGGACCAGAGATTGCAGTTGCTTCAACAAAAGCATATGTAACTCAGTTAATTGCTATGTACACATTAGCATTACACTTTGCAGAGTTAAAAGAAAGTAAATCAAAAGAAGAAATAGAAGAAATAAAGAAAGCTATGCTAGAGTTACCAGAGAAGGTTTCTGAGATTCTTGAAAATACAGAGTTAATAAAAGAGTTTGCAGAAAAAGCAGCTAAGGAAAAAGATTTATACTTCTTAGGAAGAGGTATGGATTATGGAGTAGCAATGGAAGGATCATTAAAGCTTAAAGAGATTTCTTACATTCACTCAGAAGCTTATGCAGGTGGAGAACTTAAGCATGGACCTATCGCTCTTATAGAGAAAGATGTTCCAGTAATATCTTTATTAACTCAAAGGGAGCTTGTAGATAAGATGATAAGTAACGTACAAGAAGTTGTTACAAGAGGAGCAAATGTTTTAGGCGTATGCTTCAAAGGTGACATGGAAGAGAGTAAGAGAAAAATGTTTGAGGGAATAATAGAAATTCCTGAAACAATGAGTATATTATCACCAGTATTAAGTGTTGTACCATTACAATTATTCTCATACTACGTGGCAAAAGCTAAAGGGTTCGACGTAGATAAACCACGTAACTTAGCAAAATCAGTAACTGTTGAATAAATAATTAGGGGGCTTTCATTATGAATAACGAGAATTTAGTGAAATTATTAGAAGAGTATAAGGAAACAAAAAAATGTCTTGAAACAGGATTAAACTGGTTACAAGATAAAGAGTATGCTAAAGGGAAATTAGAAATAGTAAATGTAATTATCAAAGATTTAGAATCAGCAATTGGAATTCAAAGAGCTTAGTTAAATTTGAATCTTAAAGATTAAATCTTATTTATATATGTGTGTGAAAGAGTATTAATACCTAAAAAGGGATTGATACTCTTTTTATTTTAAGTGAATATTAATATATATCTTCATAGCTAACTTAATTTATCAAATAATTACGATTGTTTTATTGTGGAAATACTAGCAATATGGAATAATAAAGAGAAATAAATAGAATTGGGAATTAGTTTCCAAATGATGAGCGTATATTAATAAATATATTGAAAAATAAGAAATATTGAAGTATAATACTTTCGCTAAAGCCTTATAATACTGAGGAAGAAGCTAATCTAATTAGTGAGGTATTTTACTGTGGATAAAGTTAAAGAAAATAATAATTTAGAAGATAAAAAAGTATGTATTCATGAAAATGAAGAAGCATGGAATAAGGAAACTTATAATGCTTGGGTTAAAAGATTTGGTACAGCTGAAGATGCTGCTGAAAAGATAAAAGAAATGCCGGAGAAAAAGCTTAGTGTTTTATTAGATAAATTTGGTGATGTAAAAGGAAAGAAAATATTTAACCTTATGGGGTCAAATGGTAATAAGGCTGTAGCATTAGCTTTAATGGGCGCAGAAGCCACTGTAGTAGATTTTTCTGAAGGTAATAAGAGATATGCCTTAGATCTAGCAAAAGCCTGTGGAGTAGAAATAGAGTATATTTTAAGTGATGTTTTAAATATGCCAGAGGAAGTGGTTACTGGAGATTATGATATTGTCTTCGCAGAGATGGGAATACTTCATTATTTCTCAGATTTGATTCCATTCATGAAAGTTATATATGATTTATTAAAAGATGGTGGAAAAGCTATAATAAGGGATTTTCATCCAGTTTCAACAAAGCTTATAAGTTCAAGGGGAACTACTGCTAAGGTAAGAAAGCACAAGGTTACAGGAGATTACTTTGATACTTCATTAGAAGAAAAAGAAGTTGCTTACTCAAAGTACTTAGAAGAAGGAGAAGTTGAAAAAGTATTTTTACGTAAGTGGAATTTGGGAGAGATAGTTACAGCAGTTGCAGAGGCTGGACTTAAAATAGAGAGTTTAACTGAGGAGCCTAACTTATCAAGTGAAGTTTTTGATAAAGGGATTCCTAAGACATTCACAATAGTTGCAAGAAAATAATAATTAAAATATAAATAATAGAAATTTTTAAAAAGCATGATTTAATTGTCTTTCATAATTAAATCATGCTTTATTTTTGTAATGAGTATAAAATTATATACTATAAAGGAGTATAATCTTTATAATAAATATTAAAATTAAATTAGGAATTTAAATTAAAATACTTGCTTGTGATGGTTTGATTTAAGATGTTATTTATAAAAGTAATTGTCTTTTCAAGTAGTATTGAAATACAAAATATGGTAAAATTAATAAAAATCTAAAGGGAGGAAATTTTATGGATAAGGGAGAGTTAAGAAAAGAAATTAAGTTTAAGAGAGAGAATTTAAGTAAGGAAATAAAATTAAAGTATGATGATAATATAAAAAAGGCTCTTTTTGAAAGTGAAGTTTATAAAAATAGTAAGGTTGTATTTATATATGTAAATATGGATTCGGAAATTAATACAACTGAAATAATAAAAGAGTTACTTTCTTCAGATAAAAAGGTTGCTGTTCCAAAGGTTATTCCTATAAATGCAAAGGAAAGACAAATGAAAGCATTAAAAATAGACTCTATGCTCCAGTTAAATGAAAGTGGAGCCTTTGGAATATTAGAGCCTAGTATGGAATGTGAGGATATAAGTGAAGAAGTGGATTTAATTATAATACCTGGATTAGCCTTTGATGTGAAGGGAAATAGATTAGGATACGGTGGGGGATTTTATGATAGGTTCTTAAGAAAATATCCTAATGGTAAAAGAGTAGCATTATGTTATGATTTTCAGATTTTAGATGAAGTACCTCACGAATTTTTTGATGAGAAAGTTCAGGTCATTATAAGCGAAAAGAGAATTATAGACTTAAAACATGATGAATTAAAAAAATAATATAATGATAAGAATATATTATTGATAATAAATTTTTGTTGTGACAGAATTAAAGTATAGAAAAATATAACAAGGGGGCTAAAAAATGAAATTTGAGGATTTCAAGTATGAGAGACCTGATATAAGTAAATGTGGAAAAGAAGTAGAAAATCTTATTGTAACTTTAGGTGAGGCTAAAGATTTTGAAGAAGCTAAAAAGGTTATTAAAGATATAAATAAGATAAGAAATAATATTACTACAATGAATTCTATATGTGAAGTTAGACATACAATAAACACAGAAGATGAATTCTATAATGGAGAAAGTGAATTTTGGGATGAAAATGGTCCACTAGTAGAAGAAATAAATGATAAATTCTATAATGCATTATTAGAATCTAAATTTAAAGAGCAAATAGGTGAATATTATGGTGAGCCAATTATAAAAGGTGCAGAGTTTGCTAAAAAATGTTTCTCAAAAGAAATTATTGAGGATTTGAAGTTAGAAAATAAACTAGGAAGCCAATATCAAAAACTTATAGCTTCCGCAAAGATAATGTTTGATGGAGAGGAAAGAACTTTAGCACAACTAACTCCTTTTGTGACATCTGCTGATAGAGATGTTAGAAAAAGAGCATCAGAAGCAAAATATAAGTTTTTCCTTCATAATGAAGCTGAGATTGATAGAATATTTGATGAACTAGTAAAAGTTAGAACTAAAATAGCTAAGAAGCTTGGATATAATAACTTTGTTGAATTAGGATACATGAGAATGAATAGGTTTGACTATAACAAAGATATGGTTGAGAAGTTCAGAAAACAAGTAGAAGAGTATATTGTACCTATAAATAATAAATTATATGAAAGACAGGCTAAGAGACTTGGTCTTGATAAGTTAAGTTATTATGATGAGAAATTTGAATTCTTAAGTGGTAATCCAACTCCAAAAGGAGATTCAAAATGGATAGTTGAAAATGCCAAAGTAATGTATTCAGAACTTTCAAAAGAAACTAAGGAGTTCTTTGACTTCATGGTTGATAATGATTTAATGGATTTAGTAGCAAAGAAAGGTAAAGCTGCTGGTGGATATTGTACTAATTTCCCTGATTATAAAGCACCATTTATATTTTCAAATTTTAATGGTACTGCGGGAGATGTTGATGTATTAACTCATGAAGCTGGGCATGCATTCCAAAACTTTAGAAGTTCTTGGATTGAGATGCAAGAGTGTCAATGGCCAACTATGGAAAGTTGTGAAATACATTCAATGAGTATGGAATTCTTTGCATGGCCTTGGATGTATTTATTCTTTAAAGAAGATACAGATAAATATAAATTTTATCATTTAGGAAGTGCAGTTAAATTCATACCATATGGAATAACTGTAGATGAGTTCCAGCATTTTATATATGAAAATCCAGAAGCTACTCCTGAAGAGAGAAAAGCTGCATGGAGAAAAATAGAGAAAAAATATCTTCCTCATAAGGATTATTCAGAATGTGATTTCTTAGAAAGAGGAGGTTGGTGGTTCCAACAAAATCATATATTCTTATCACCATTTTATTATATTGATTACACATTAGCCCAAATATGTGCCCTTCAATTCTGGAAAAAAGATAGAGATAATCATGAAAAGGCATGGGAGGATTATTTAAATCTTTGCAATATAGGGGGAACAAAAACATTCTTAGGACTAGTAAACTATGCAAACTTAAAATCACCATTTGAAAATGGATGTGTAGAAAGTATAGTTGGAGAAGTGGATAAATATTTAAATAGTATAGATGATAGCAAATTTTAAATAACAAAAAAGAACTTGGATAATTCCAAGTTCTTTTTATTATAATCAAAGATTAGTTTTCTCTGTTAGCTATTTCTAATACAAGTCTGTTAACAAAGTCAGCTAAAGGCATAGCACCTTCTTCGCCATTTTTTCTGCTTCTTACAGAAACTTCTCTGTTTTCAGCTTCTTTTTCTCCAACAACTAAGATGTAAGGAGATCTTTCTAATCTAGCTTCTCTTATTTTGTATCCTATTTTCTCTGCTCTGTGGTCAGCTTCAACTCTAACGCCTCTTCTTCTTAACTCTTCTACAACTTCATTAGCGTAGTCAGCATATTTATCTGATAGAGGAAGAACTTTTGCTTGAACTGGAGCTATCCAAGTTGGAAGAGCACCTGCATATTTTTCTATAAGCATTGCTAATGTTCTTTCATAACATCCTATTGAACTTCTGTGAATGATATATGGACGTTTCTTTTCTCCATCTTTATCAATGTAGTACATTCCAAATCTTTCAGCTAAGGCGAAGTCTATTTGAATAGTTATGATTGTATCTTCTTTACCATGAACGTTCTTGAATTGGATATCAAGTTTTGGACCATAGAAAGCAGCTTCATCATCAGCTTCTGTGAAATCTATTTTTAAGTGATTTAATATTTCTCTCATTATATTTTGAGTATTTTCCCAAGCTTCAGGATCATTGATGTATTTTTCAGTATTGTTTGGATCCCATTTTGAGAATCTGTAAGTAATATCATCAGCTATTCCTAAAGTTTCCATAACGTACTTAACTAGATCAACAGTGTTTTTGAATTCATCTTCTAATTGCTCTGGAGTACATACTATATGACCATCAGCAAGAGTAAATTGTCTTACTCTTATAAGTCCATGCATTTCTCCTGAAGCTTCATTTCTGAATAGAGTAGAAGTTTCAGCAAATCTTACAGGTAAATCTCTGTAACTATGTTGAGTAGCATTGTATATTGCATATTGGAATGGGCAAGTCATAGGTCTTAAAGCAAATACTTCGTTATCAACCTCTTCATCACCTAAAACAAACATACCATCTTTATAGTGATCCCAGTGACCTGAAATTTTGTAAAGGTCGCTTTTAGCCATTAAAGGAGTTTTAGTTAAAACATATCCTCTTCTTTGCTCTTCATCTTCTATCCATCTTTGAAGAGTTTGGATTATTCTAGCTCCTTTTGGCATTAATAGAGGAAGTCCTTGACCAACATTTTCATCAGTAGTGAATATTCCTAATTCTCTACCTAATTTATTATGGTCTCTTTTCTTAGCTTCTTCTAAAGCTTCTAAGTAAGCATCTAATTCAGCTTTCTTAGGGAATGCAGTTCCATATACTCTTGAAAGCATTTTATTTTCCTCGTTACCTTTCCAGTAAGCACCAGTACATCTTAATAATTTAACAGCTTTTATTGGTTTAAGAGCCATTAAGTGAGGTCCAGCACATAAATCTACGAATTCACCTATTTGGTAGAATGAGATTACCTCATCTTCTGGAAGGTCATTTATAAGTTCAACTTTATAAGGTTCATCCTTCATAAGTTCTAAAGCTTCGTTTCTTGGAAGTTCAAATCTCTTTATTTCAGGATTTTCCTTAATTATTTTTTTCATTTCAGCTTCTAATTTGTTTAATTCCTCAGCTGTGAATGGTTTTTCTGTATCAAAGTCATAATAGAATCCATTATCTATTGATGGTCCTATAGCTAACTTATCTTGAGGGAATAATCTTTTAACAGCGGCAGCTAATACGTGAGAAGCTGTATGGTTAAAAGCATGTTGACCTTCCTTAGAATCGAAAGTACAGATAGCTAATTCACAATCCTCATTAACTGTGAATCTTAAATCCTCAACTTTTCCATTTATTAATCCGCAACATGCGTTTCTAGCTAATCCTTGGCTTATATCTTGAGCTATTTCAAGAATTGAAAGTCCAGCTTTAACTTCTTTAACTGAACCGTCTTTTAAAGTAATTTTTATCATATTAATTTCTCCTTTCATTTGATTACTATCTATTCATATAAAATAAAAAACTCTCGTCTCTTTTCAAATTGAAAAGGGACGAGAGTGTATATTCCCGTGGTTCCACCCAAATTGTACTTTATATAAAAGTACCACTTTAGTTAATCGTAACGTGATTAAAACGGACTTGATTAGAGTCACTCAGAGGTAGTTTTCAACTAATTCCATTTAAAAGTACTCACAGCTACTGTACTTTCTCTCTGAAAATGTACCGAAGTTTACTCGTCTCTTCAACGTATTAATATAATATGTACTTCTGATTATAAGTTTATTGGATTTGGATGTCAATGGATAATAATATAAAAATAATGTTATTTGCAATAATAAATTAGAATCTATAGATTTATTATGTTCAAAGATATTTTAGTATGACTTAAAAATATTATATGGAGAAATTTTATAGACTGTGATTATAAATTAAATTTAAAAAGAAAATTTTACAGAAAAATACTTGAAATGCAAAATTAAAAATATTATAATAATAGTATAGTTTTGCAGATGTGGCGGAATTGGCAGACGCACTAGACTTAGGATCTAGCGCCTTAGGCGTGGGGGTTCGACTCCCTTCATCTGCACCAAAACTAAGCGGGTGTAGTTCAATGGTAGAACACCAGCCTTCCAAGCGGGATACCCGGGTTCGATTCCCGGTACCCGCTCCATTTATGAAAAAAATAAATATGCGGGAGTGACTCAATGGTAGAGTGTCACCTTGCCAAGGTGAAAGTTGCGGGTTCGAGTCCCGTCTTCCGCTCCATAGTAAAGCAACTGAGATTTCAGTTGTTTTTTTGTGCTTTTAATAATTTTTCTAAAAAATAATATAACGTAATATATACAAACCAACATACAAATTAATTACAAAAAAAGCTAACAAGAGTTATTTTCTTGTTAGCTTTAAATACAACTAATTGCTTTTTGCAATATAAAATCTTCTATATATTCTTCTGAATAAATCTTTTTTCCCATAAGTCTAAATATTAAATCATCTTTAGAGTAGCCTTCTTTAAATAGTTTAAGGTCTTTAGTAAGTTTTTTTAGTGAACCAGGTGTAAGACCAAGCATTTTCTTAACCTCATTTCCTGTATAAAAATCCTTTTTAAAAAGTTCAAAAAGGTTATTTTGCATTTCAAGTTTATATTTTAAATCAATGACCTTATCTCTATGAGGACCACTTTTAGAACGGTGGTGTTTTCTGCATAAATATTTATAGTTTAAATTGAAATCTAGACCACCTTTTGATTTATGAACTATGTGGTGAACATCTGCATAATCACCGCAAATTTCACAATAATAAGACATATAATCCTCCTCACTTTTTTATATACCCATTTATAGTACTAAAATAGCATAAAAAATAGGTTTTATCAATATAAGTAAGGTATTTAGAACTATATGAGGATATATAAGGAAATATAGTTTTTTTTAAGCTTTGATGTAACAAAAAGTTAACAATATAATTAAAGTATAACGTATATACAAAGGGGGTTTTGCAATGCGTAACTTATTTCATCAAAAATTTAAACAAGAAGAAAATCCCGAAAAGTTTTGGGGTGAGTTAATAAGAAAAAATGAAACCCTAAAAGGTAGAATGTTCAAAAATGAACCTATAACTGAAGATACAAAATATCTACATTATGTGATATTTAATAGAAATGTTGGAATACAAAATGTTTGGGTAATGGTTCCAAACTTTAATCGCTTAGTACAATTTATTCAATACGTTTTTATGCCAGAAGCCTATTATAAATGGGTTGAAGGTAAGAAAAAATTAATAACACATATACCATCAATTGATGTTGAAAAAATAGTTTCTATGATAAATAGTAAAGCTAGTGAAGAAGATAAGAAGAAAATGAAAAATGATATTGCAGCCTTAAAAAAAATAAATGGGTTAAGTGCTGATAATGGAATGAGAAAGTTAAGAATCTTTTGTAGTAGATTTAACAACAACTGGCTTGGAGATGACGATGAATTTTTATATATAAAAGTTTTTAATAATGCTGAACAATTAGGAAAATTCGTTGTTGATACTAATTTACAAACTGATTGTGAGAAATGCTATGAAGAAACTATAGGAATGACTGCTGAAGAATGGTTTAAAGTATGTGCTAATGCTCATAAAAATAAAGAAGATGAAGCAATATTTAAAAAAGTATTATTCAAATATTTGGAAGATGTTGTTTAAAATCAACACGCTTAGTATTAATTAAAATAAAATTATAAAAATAATATAAAAAAATGTTGACATATTAAAAAGAAATATGTATAATAATTTTTGTTGATTCAAGTTTGTATCTTTAGCTCAGCTGGATAGAGCAACGGCCTTCTAAGCCGTGGGTCAGGGGTTCGAATCCCTTAAGGTACACCATACTGGGATATCGCCAAGCGGTAAGGCAACGGACTTTGACTCCGTCATTCGCAGGTTCGAATCCTGCTATCCCAGCCAAATTTTTTATGGAAAAACTTGTTGACAATATATTAACAATATGTTAATATATAAACATACTAAGCGGGTGTAGTTCAATGGTAGAACACCAGCCTTCCAAGCTGGATACCCGGGTTCGATTCCCGGTACCCGCTCCATTTTTTAACTATGACTGTAAATTTATTCAATAATAGTTAAGAAGTTAAATAAAAGTAAATATGCACCATTAGCTCAGTTGGTAGAGCACCTGACTCTTAATCAGGGAGTCCAGGGTTCGAATCCCTGATGGTGCACCAAGCATCGCTTAACTTAAGCGATGCTTTTTTTTATAAAAAGATATTACTTTAGATAAAGTTATATAGATCTTTTTATGAAATAACATCTAATTTTCAATAATATTTTATTTTAAGTGAGTAGTTATTTTCAGTTATATCTTAAGACATAACTTTGAAGGGGATATAATAGAATCGATACATTTGATATAACTTTAAGTAAACAATATAATATTAAAGAATAAAATTTTTGTGGATATTTGAAGGGAGATAAATATATGAGACCAATGAAGAAGGTAGCTGCAATACATGATATTTCATGTTATGGAAGAGCAGCTTTGGCAACTATAATTCCTATATTATCTTCAATGGGAAATCAAGTTTGTCCACTTCCTACTGCAGTATTATCAACGCATACAGATGGATTTGGAAAACCAGCTATTAGAGGATTAAGTGATTTTATATATGAAACAAAAAATCATTGGAAAAAACTAAATTTAGATTTTCAATGTATATATAGTGGATATTTAGCAGATCCAAAGCAAGTTAAATTTGTTGAGGATTTTATAAAAGATTTTAAAGAAAATGATACTTTAGTGGTTATAGATCCAGTTATGGCTGATAACGGAAAGTTATATGATGGAATGGATGAAAAAATGATTGATGAGATGCGAATCTTAATAAAAAGTGCAGATATAATAACTCCAAATATAACAGAGGCTACTTTACTTTTAGGAAGAGAATACAAAGAGGATTTAACTAAGGAAGAAGTAAAAGATTTCTTAATTTCTTTGAGTAAATTAGGTCCTAAAATAAGCATAATAACAAGTGTTCCTAGCATAAAAGGAAAAGAATATATTGATACTGTTCTTTATGATAAAGAGGAAAATATGTTTTACACATATTCTCATAAAAAAATAGATGCTTTTTATTGCGGAACTGGAGATGCTTTTGCTTCACTTTTAATTGGTGGAGTATTAAGAGGCGAATCTATAGAAGAATCTCTGGGAAAAGCTTGTGATTTTATAGCTGAAGCTATTGAATATAGTGAACAATTTGACTATCCACCAAATGAAGGAATAGCTTTAGAAAGCTTATTATATAAATTAGTAAACAAATAATCATTAAATGAATAAAATGTTAAAAAGTGCAAAATATCATTGACATTGAAAAAGTAGCATGATACTATTTAGAAAATAAAATTTAATAAATCTTATCAAGAGAGGTGGAGGGACTGGCCCTGTGAAACCCAGCAACCGGTAATTCTTTGCGGTTAAACTATACTGATTTTAAAAAGTTTAGATTCAGTAATATTTTGTTGTGCAAAGATTTATAGCGGTGCTAAATCCTGCGGTAGAAACTGAGAGATAAGAAAACGAATCTGTAAGAATAATAACTTCTATCTAAGGATAGGAGTTTTTTTATTTTGTAGGATAAATAAAGATAGGTTTATTAAATAGATTAGGAGGAGAGAAAATGAAAAAAGAAGGTAAATTTTCAGCATTATTACCATTAATAATTTTTGTAGCAATCTATTTAGGAACTTCAATTTTGATGAAGGATTTTTACTCAGTATCTGTTTTAGTTCCAGGAATAATAGCAGCTTTAGTTGGTATTTTCATGAATAGAAAGAATGGAATTGAGAAGAATATAGAGACTTTTTGTAAGGGGGCTGGAAACAGTAATATAATTTTAATGTGTCTAATATTTATATTAGCAGGCGCTTTTGCAGAAGTAGCAAAGAATATGGGAGCAGTTGAATCAACTGTTAATTTAGGATTATCAATATTACCTCAAAACATACTTATAGCAGGTATATTCCTAATAGCATCATTTATAGCTATATCCTTAGGAACATCAATGGGAACAATAGCTGCTATAGCACCAATAGCTATGGGGATAGCAGAAAAAACAAATATAGGATTACCTTTGATTGTTGGAGCAGTAGTCGGTGGAGCAATGTTTGGGGACAATCTATCAATGATTTCTGATACAACAATAGCAGCTACTAAAACTCAAGGGTGTGAAATGAGAGATAAATTTAAGGTCAATTTTAAAGTTGTTTTACCAGCAGCAATCTTAGTTGTAATAGCTTATGCTTTCCTAGGAAGTGGAGCAGATGTTTCTATGGCTGGAAACTATGAGTATAGTTTAATAAAGGTTGTACCTTACTTAGGAATATTAGTAGCAGCATTAATGGGGGTTAATGTAATAGCTATATTATCAGGTGGAATAGTTTTAGCTGGTGGAATAGGATTTTTAACAGGATCTATGAGTATTAAAATATTCTTTGATTCAATTTCAGCTGGGGTTGCTGGAATGAGTGAACTTATATTAATTTCAATAATAATTGGGGGAATTGTTGAAATTATAAAAGAGAATGGCGGAATAGATTATGTGTTAAATTTAGTTACTAAGAGGATTAATGGCAAAAGAGGGGCAGAATTTGGTGTTGGTTTATTAGTAAGTTTAGTTGATGCATGTACAGCTAATAACACTATAGCTATAGTAACAGTAGGACCTTTAGCTAAAGATATTTCAGATAAGTATAATTTAGATTCAAAAAGAGTTGCAGGAATATTAGATATGTTTTCATGTTCTGTTCAAGGAATAATACCTTATGGAGCACAATTAATGTCAGCAGCAGCTTTAACTGGATTAACTTCATTTGAAATAATGAAATTTTTATTCTATCCTTACTTAATGGGAATAAGTGCAATAATATTTATAGCATTTTTCCAAAAGAAAGAAGTTACAGTACCAAGTGCTGACTTAGATGTTGCAGTAACTCAATAATTTTATAGCAATAAGCACTTAAAGGGGATAATTATATATGGAAAAAACTGTGGATAAGATTTGGGGCAATCTTATCCACAGTTTTTTATTTTAGATTATGTTTTAAGTAAGTGTTGATTTAAAACATAGTCTTATTTTATATTTGTTTAGTTATAAGACAAATACTTTGAGAAGATATACCTTCACCTGAACCAGTGAAGCCAAGACCTTCTTCTGTTGTAGCTTTAACATTTATTTGATCTAAATCTATTTTTAATGCTTTAGCTATATTTTCTCTCATTTTAGGAATATGCGGAGCCATCTTAGGTCTTTGAGCTATTATTGTTGCATCTATATTTGAGATTTTATAATTATTTTTATATAAAAGTTCACCAACAAACTCTAGTAATTTTATGCTATCTGCACCTTTATATTTGGGATCAGTATCTGGGAAGTGCTTACCTATATCACCAAGGGCAGAAGCTCCTAAAAGTGAATCCATAATAGCATGTAATAAAACATCTGCATCAGAGTGACCTAAAAGCCCTTTTTCATAAGGGATTTTAACTCCTCCAAGGATTAAATCTCTTTTTTCAACAAGTTTATGTACATCGTACCCCATACCTATTCTCATCTTAATCACCTCTTTAAAATATGGCTTTGTTTTAAGTGAGTGTTGATTTCTAATTATATCTAGAAAGTAACAACGGTTTAAAACAGAGCGTTAAATAAAATACTTTATGATTAATTATATAGAATTATAAATCTCATATCAAAGTCTAATATATTATATTTTGATATGAGATTTATTAAGTTACATTAAAAAAGAAAATTTGTTTGTAACAAAAGCAGTATTATATTAAAGTAAAATTAGTTTATGGGCATAAATCAAATAATTGTAAAAGATATATTATACCTCTTAAAATTTTATATAGATATAATATGTGCTATGGTATAATAAAAGGGCAAAATTAAATAGAAAGGGTGTATTGAGAAGTGTGGGGAAAAATTAGAAATATTCTAGGAATTTTTCTGATTGTTGTTGGAGTAGGTCTTATAGGTGTAACCATTTGGATGAGATACGATACTTATAAGCAACAACAGGCTGTATTAGAAAGTTTTAAAAGCTTAACTTTTGATGTTCCTGAGGGTGAAGAACAAGAAGATGCTAAGTTGAATGAAGAGGGAACAGCGAAAGAAAAACTTAATGCTAATGCAGAAGAAGCAAGTACTAAAAAACCTTCAAAAGCCAAACTTGAAGAGGGTGATGGGATTGGTATATTAAGTATTCCTAAGATTGATTTAGAAATAGGAATAATAGAAGGTGTTAGATATGAAGACATAAAATATGTTGTTGGACACTTTCCAGGAGCGCCAATGCCAGGTGAAAAAGGTAATTTTGCAATAGCTGGTCATAGAATGTCTTACTTTGGAGAAGCTTTTAAAGAAATTGATAAGCTTGAAAAAGGGGACAAGGTTTATGTAACTTATAATGGTAAGAAATATACTTATGAAGTAACTGATATGTATCAAGTTACTCCAAGTGAAACAGAGGCTTTAAATCCAACTGATGATGCCACTATGACTATAGTTACATGTACTATTGATGCTAAGAATAGAGTAATAGTAAAAGGAAAATTAGTAGAATAAGACTGGGTTTTTGCCTTAGTCTTATTTTTTGTAAAATATATAAATAAAGGAGTTTGGAGAAGGTGAGTGAAGTAACTTTCAGACGAGATAAGTATATTTTTTCAAGTAGAAATATTAAAAAGAATTTAGATAAGGCTGCTTTGAAAAAAGAAATTTCTGTTTTCTTAAAGGAGCTAAGAAGTTTTAAAGTTGATATTAAAAATTTAACTTCTGAATTTTATAATATTGAAGAAAGAAATTTAATACTTAACATAGCATATTACTTGGTAGATGAGGAGGTTCTCTTAAGAAAGATTCTAAATAGAAGAGAACTAAGTACAAAAGTTATAGCCAAAAAAACTGGATTTAGTAATGAAAAGATAGTTAAATGGTCAGACTATATAATTGCATATATGATTTTACTATATAGTGCTGACTATACCAATTTGGCAACATACTTAAATATAACTTTTAAGGATTTAGAAGCTCTTGCAGTTATAAAGGGTTCTAATGGAGAAGAGGTTATTTATAAAGGTTTAGTCATTAAAGAGGGCAAAAAAAGTACTATAATAATGACTAAGGATGGTCAATTTGTAAGAATAAAAACAAGATGTGAAGATAAAGTTGGAGAAGAGCTTTCTGGTAAGGAAAAGAAGACTTTAAAGCATTATAGAAAAATAATAGTAAGTACAATATTAATATTAGCTGTACTTATTGGAGGATATACATATATCTATAAGCAACAAGAAACTACTATTTTAATACAAGGAACTTCTAAGGTGAAATTAGGATTAAATAGATTTGATAGAGTAGTTTATAGTTATTCTCCTACTGAAAAAGGAAGAATATTAGTAACGGAATTAGATTTAGATAACTATAAATTTGAAGAGGGTATGATTGCAGTCTTAAAAGGTTTTGAGAAAGAAGAAATGATGCCTCCAAATAGAGTTGTTAATGTTTATATAACAGGAGAAATGGTTGATACTGTTGATTTAAATAAGGTTATGGAATATGTAGATCAAGTTAATAATGACAAGATACCTACTAATAACTTTAAAATAAAAATAAATAATTCAGGATATGAAAAGAAAAATAATTAGGAAAGGATTATTTATAGTGAGTAAAATAGCTAAAAAGAACAATAGAAAAGAAAGAAGCTTTTCTAATAAACCAAAGCAAAGAGGAGATAAAAGATCTCAAAGTAAAAAGAATACTGAGCAAAAGCCAATAAGCAAAAGTAAGCCAAAGTTTGCAAAGAAGGCTTCAGAAAAGAATACAGTCATTATTTCAAATAAGAGTGAAGTAAGAGATGAAGTAAGATTAAATAAGTACATAAGTGAAACTGGAATCTGTTCTAGAAGAGAAGCTGATAAGCTTATAGAACAAGGAAGAGTAAAGGTTGATGGAGTTAAAGCATCAACAGGAACTAAAGTTTCAAAAGGGCAAGTTGTTTCAGTTGATGGAAAGCCATTAAAGGTTGACAATGAGTTAGTTTACATAGCTTTAAACAAACCCGTTGGAATAACTTGTACTACTGAAAGTAAAGTAAAAGGAAACATAGTTGACTTTGTTAATCATGAGAAAAGAATTTTCCCAATAGGAAGATTAGATAAGGATTCACAAGGATTAATTTTCATGACTAATGATGGTGATATAGTAAATAAAATTCTAAGAGCAGGAAATAATCATGAAAAAGAATATGTTGTTACTGTAGATAAACCAATAACTGATAGTTTTATAAAAGGTATGAGTAATGGAGTTCCTATATTAGGCACAGTGACAAAGAAGTGTTTTGTTAAAAAAGAAGGTAAATTTGTTTTTAGAATAATATTAACTCAAGGATTAAATAGACAGATTAGAAGAATGTGTGAGCATTTTGGATATGAAGTTAAAAAATTAGAAAGACTTAGAATTATGAATGTAAGCTTAGGGAAACTAAAAATGGGCTCATGGAGATATTTAACTAGAAAAGAGTTAGATGAAATAAATAGACTTACATCATCTTCAGTAAAAACAGAAGAGGCATCAAGAGTTTAAACTTAGAAAGAGTATAAATAGATTGCAAAAAGGATTATATTTCTTTAATTCTATTTATACTCTTTATTTTTTTATAACTATTTTTATTTGACTTTATTTTAAACTAGTGTTGATTTTGGAATAGACAATAGAAACGCTTTGCGAAGTTAAGTAAGTCTTAAGGCCTAGCTAAAATCAACACTCACTTAAAACATAACAACTATTAGGGCTATAGCTCTATTCCTTGAAGGGATAGGGCTTTTTCTATGAAGGAAATTACTTTTTCTTCGTAAAGTTTTTTGTTTACTTCAAGAGCTTCAGCGTGAGCGGCTCCTTCTACTAGATAAAGTTCTTTATACCCAGTTGTTTTTGATTCAAATAGATCTATGGCCATATACCAAGGGACAAAATAATCTTCTTTTCCGTGAATAAACATCATTGGAAGTTTAGATTTTGAAACTATATCTATAGGGACTACTTGTCTCATTGAGAATTTTGCTTTAGCTTTCATGAACCAATCTGCAAAAAATAAGCCGGGATATAACAGTTTTCTAACTAGATTGTTTTTGAAAGTATGGGTTATTTGAAACTTAGAAAGTTCAAAGAAATTTGAATAACCACAGTCTTCTATAGCAAATTTTATGGAATTACTTAATGGAAGAGTCTCCATAACAGTTCCAGCACCCATTGATTCTCCATGAAGTCCTAATATTATATCTTGTCCAAATTTGGACTTTAAGTATTCAATCCACATATTTAAATCATACTTTTCAAAGAATCCAAAGGAAGAATATTTCCCTTCACTTTTACCATGTCTTCTTTGATTTATTATAAGTACATTAAATCCATGTCTATAAAAAATGTCAAAGTATTTTAATGAACCAACATAACATATAGAAATACCATGAGCTAAGATAATAAATTTATTTGTAGGTTTTTCATTCATTATTAAAGTTGCTTTTAAGTTCAAGCCATCAAAAGATTTTAGTGTTATTTCTTCTTTTTCAGCAGAATCATATAATTCTTTGTCAAAAAGTTTTTTCTTAATATAAGTGTTGCAACTTTTGTCTATATCATGAAGCTTTCTTGTTACAGTTGATTTAAAAATATAGATTCCTACAGCTGAAAAGAAAGCTATAATAAGGACTAAAATAATGGCTAATAAAATAATATATTTCATATTTATCCTCCTTAATAAATTTTTCTGAAATTAAACTCTATACATAATTATATCATCTAAGAGAAAAATAATATAAGCTAACTATGAATTGGAGGTATAATTATGCGATTTAAGAAGTTCTATATAATATTTATATTGATTTTAAGTTTTTTTGCAACTAGTGTTTTGGCAGAAAATTTAAATAAGGTAAAGGTTATAGAAAAATCTATTGAAGAAAATACAGAGAAATATGAGGTGAAAGTAAAATATCCAGTGATTGTAGAAGGAAATGAAGAAGTTCTAAACAAAATAAATAATAGAATAGAAAAATATACTTTGGATTGGATTAATGATATTAAGCTTTTAGGTGAAGAGTATAGTAAAGAATATGAAAAGACAGGCAGTGAGATGCCTAAGATGGAGGCTTATAGTCTTTATGAAGTTTATGATACTGAAGACATAATAAGTATTCCGGCTACATACTATCAATATACAGGTGGAGCACATGGATTAACAACTAAATTAACATATAACTATGATTTGAATACAGGAAAAGAAGTTAGGCTAAATGATTTATTTAAAAAGGACTTTGACTATAAGAGTATAATGAATGAAATTATAAGAAACGATATAGCCAAAGAGCCTAGCATATATTTTGAAAATGGAGCATTGTTTAAAGGAGTGAATGAAAATCAAGCTTATTATTTAAGTAGAGATGGTATAATAATTTACTTTCAACAATACGAAATAGCACCCTATGCTTCTGGAATAAGAGAATTTAAAATACCTTATAATGTTTTAAATGAAGGTTTAGTTTATAATTTGAGCAATAAGTCTGTATAAATAAAAAATATAGGATTTGTTTTAATTAGGAATTGATTTCTAATTATATCTATAAATTAATGATGGTTTAAAACAGAGTCAAAATATAAAATGAGTTATATCAAACAAGGTTTTGTTAAGTTTGATATAACTCTATTTTTATTAATAGACTTATTTTGAGGTGGTAGTAATTTTTGTAATCTATTCAAAGCATATATAATTAAAATTTGCTTAAAGCAGAATATATTTATGAGTTTTTAAAGAGTGAAAATAGGATTATAATATAGTAAAAGTAGGAAGAGAGGGTTTTTTATGAGAACATTAAAAGAAAAAATAAATATACAAAAAGAATATTTTGCTATTAATGAAACTAAAGATATAAATTTTAGAATAAATAAACTTAAAAAACTAAGAGATGTTTTAAAAAGCAAAGAAAAGGAAGTTTTAGAAGCATTAAATAAGGATTTGAGGAAGTCTGAGTTTGAAGGTTATATAACAGAAGTTTCAATGGTTTATGATGAAATAAATACTCAAATAAAAAATATAAAAAAGTGGAGTAAGAGAAGGAGCGTTAAAACTCCTTTAGTACAAATTCCGGCAAGAAGTTTTGTACAATTAGAACCATATGGAACAGTTTTAATAATTGGACCATTTAATTATCCATTTATGCTAACTATGTGTCCACTTATTGGAGCAATAGCAGCTGGTAATACTGTAGTATTAAAAGTTTCAGAGCATGCCATGAAAACAGCAAATGTTATTAAGGAAATTTTGGAAGAGGCTTTTGAAGAAAAATATGTGTTATGGGTTGATCCTACAGGAGGAAAATTTGTGGTTGAAGAGCTTTTAAGTGAGAAGTTTGATTATATATTCTTTACTGGAAGTGCTATGGTTGGGAAAATAGTAATGAAGGCAGCAGCTGAAACTCTAACTCCAGTAACTTTAGAACTAGGCGGGAAAAGTCCGTGTATAGTTGATAAAGATTGCAAGGTTAATCTTGCTGCTAAAAGAATAGTTTGGGGAAAATGTATGAATTCTGGACAAACTTGTGTAGCACCAGATTATATATATGTACATAAAGATATTGCAGAAAAATTTTTAGAAAGTCTAAAGAAAGAAATAAAATCTCAGTTTGGAGAAAATGCTTTAGAATCGAAAGATTATTCTGCAATGGTTAATGAAGGAGAATTTGATAGGGTTTTATCATACATAGATGAAGGTAAATTAGTTTTTGGAGGAAAATACAAAAGAGAAACTTTACAGATAGAACCTACTATTTTATATGATGTAAAATGGACAGACAAGGTTATGGAAAGAGAAATTTTTGGACCAATATTACCAATACTTATTTTTGACGAGTTAGATGAAGTAATTAAAGTGGTTAATAGTCATGAAAAACCATTAGCTTTATATTATTTTTCAGAAGATAAAAATAAGATTAATACTGTACTAAATAGTACTTCTTCTGGAGGTGTAACTATAAATGATACTTTAGTTCACGTTTCTTCAGTTTATCTTCCATTTGGAGGTGTGGGGAATAGTGGTATGGGAGAATACCATGGAAAATATAGCTTTGATTTATTTTCAAATAAGAAGGGTGTTATGGATAGAAAAACATTCTTAGATTTGAATATTAGGTATGCTCCTTTCCAAAATAAGTTAACAATCATTAAAAAAATCATGAAATAAGTGAAAAATGGATGAATATGATTGGTTTTGTATGGAAATGATTCAAAAAGTTATGTATAATATACTTAAAGATTGTATATGTTTTCAATGAGCGGATTAAATAAAGTCGTATAAAATATAAAAAATAGTGTTCAATTTATTTTAGAAAAAAACTTTATAGGAGTACAATCTTTGAAAGTTACGTCTATGTACTAATGCCTGTTATTTAATAGATGAACTTCTAATTAATCAAAAAATTTTATAATAACATAGTGGAAATTAAGTTTTTGAACTATATGATTTGGGGGAGTCTTATAGGAAGATTACAATTGAAATTATGATTAAACTTTATTTTAAACTTAATTGTTATATTGTTCTTACATGAATTTTTATAGCTTCGACGGGGAAGAAGTTATAGTGTATCTTTCAGCTTATGATAGATATTAGGGTATTTATATTGAGAAATTATTTTTATTAATTATTGAATTTTGAGAGAATTTTATTAAATATGGTCAACAAAGGGGACGTTTTAAGTTTAAATTGAAGTTTATAATTTTATAAGGTATATTGATTTAATAGAAAAAGGTCTAAGCAAGTTTTGCTTAGACCTTTTTCTTTAATTTATCCACTGTTTATGGAATTAATCAATAATAGAACTATAGAAAAAAATAGATTTAAAATATACAATTAAATAAAGAAAAAGTTTACAAAGGTATAGGGGGCTTTAAAATGAAATATAATTTCCCAAAAAACTTTTGGTGGGGAGCTGCAACTTCAGGACCTCAATCAGAAGGAAGATTTAATAAAAAACATAATAATGTATTTGATCATTGGTTTGATATACAACCAGAATTATTCCACAATGGAGTAGGGCCAGATGTAGCATCAAATTTTTATAATAGCTATAAAGAAGACTTAGGAATGTTAAAAGAGATTGGATTAAATTCTTTTAGAACATCAATACAATGGACAAGATTAATAAAAGATTTTGAAACTGGTGAGCCAGATGAAGATGCAATAAGATTTTATAATGGTGTTATAGATGAGTGTATTGCTAACGGAATTGACATAATAATGAATTTACATCATTTTGACCTTCCAGTAGAATTATATGATAAATATGGTGGATGGGAATCAAAGCATGTTGTAGAGTTATTTGCTAAATTTGCAAAAACTGCATTTGAGTTATTTGGAGATAGAGTTAAGAAATGGGCTACGTTTAATGAGCCTATAGTTATAATAGAAGGACAATATTTATATAAATGGCATTATCCTTGTATAGTTGATGGAAAAAGAGGAGTTCAAGCGGCCTATAATATAGCTTTAGCGTCAGCAAGAGCAGTAGAAGAATATAGAAAATTAGGACAAGACGGTGAGATTGGTATAATAGTTAACTTAACACCAGCTTATCCTAGAAGTGAGTCCAAAGAAGACTTAAGAGCAGCAGAAATTGCTAATGCTTTCTTCAATGAATTATTCTTAGATCCAGCAACTAAAGGAGAATTCCCTAAAAACTTAGTTGAAGTTTTAGAATCAGATAATGTTATATGGAATTCAACTGAGGAAGAATTAGAGATTATAAAAAATAATACTGTTGATTTCCTAGGAGTAAACTACTATCAACCAAGAAGAGTTAAGGCTAGAGATGAGAAATATGTAGGAGAAACTTGGGCACCAGAAATATATTTTGATAATTATGATATGCCAGGAAAGAGAATGAATCCACATAGAGGATGGGAGATATACCCTAAGGCAATCTATGATATAGCTAAAAATGTTCAAGAGAACTATGGAAATATAAAATGGTTCATTTCAGAAAATGGAATGGGTGTTGAAGGTGAAGAGAAGTTTAAAAATGCTGATGGAATAGTAGAAGATGATTATAGAATTGAATTTATAATAGAGCATTTAGAGTGGCTTCATAAAGCAATGGGAGAAGGCTCAAACTGCGTTGGATATCACTTATGGACTCCAATTGATTGTTGGTCATGGTTAAATTCGTATAAGAATAGATATGGATTTATAGCTTTAGACTTAGAAACTCAAAAGAAAACTATCAAGAAATCAGGTAGATGGATAAAAGAAGTTTCTGAGAATAATGGTTTCGAAAACTAGTTTTTTATAAGCTTGCAATTAAATTAATATGAGTGTTTTTAAGGCATTATTACATAGTTTAGAAAATTTTGTAGTAATGTCTTAAATTTTTTTTGTACTCACATATTGAACTTTTTTTACATAAAATAGACTATAACAATTAACGGAGTTGAAGGCATAATGCTTTACTCATTAATCTTAGCAGGAGGAAAGGGGACTAGGTTATATCCACTTTCTAGAGGATCAAACCCAAAACAATTTCTAAGTGTTCAAAGCAATGGAAAGAGTTTTTTAGCTAATACTGTGGATAGGATTAGACCTCTAATTGAGAGAGATAATATTTACGTAGTAACAAATAAAGAATATGAAGACAAAATAAGAACTGAGCTAAATGATATAAGAAAAGAAAACATCTTTACCGAACCTGCTAATAAAGAAACTGCAACCTGCATAGGTCTTTCTGCTGCAAAGCTTTTGAAGAAGGATAAGGATGCAGTTATGATTGTACTGCCTTCAGACCATTATATAGAAGGAGATAAAAGTTATCTCAAAACTCTTGAACAAGCCGTAGAGATTGCGGATAAGAAGAGATCTATTATAACCATAGGTATAGAGCCAACTAGACCAGAAACAGGTTATGGCTATATAGAAATGGGTGACAGAACTAATGGAAGCATTCCTACCTTCAAGATAGCAAGGTTTACAGAGAAACCTAACTTAGAAGTTGCAAAAGACTTCTTGTTAAAGGGGACTTATTTATGGAATAGTGGAATGTTCATATTTAGAGCTGATGTTATATTGAGAGAGATAGAGAAGTATATTCCTAAGATGTATAAATGTTTAATGGAAATATATCAACACATTGGAGAAGAGGATGAGGAAGATGTGATAAAAGAGCAATACTCTTTAATTGATGGAATATCAATAGATTTTGGAGTAATGCAAAAAACAAGAAGATCCTTTGTTATAAAGTGTGATTTTTCTTGGGATGATATTGGCACATTCTCAGCTCTCAGTAGATTCTTAGAGCCTAATGGTAATAATAGAACTTCAAAAAATGTCTTTTTAGAAGAATGTGAGAATTGTTCAGTTTTTGGAAAAGATAAATTAATAATAGGTTTTGGAATAAAAGATTTAGTATTAGTTGATGCCGGAGATGTTATTTTGGTTATGGATAAAGGAAGAGATCAAGAAATTAAACACCTATTAAATTCTATTAGTGGTAAGAAGGAATTTAAAGATTATTTGTAAGCCTAATTAAGCTTATGTAAAAAAAGACCTACAACTATATGTAAATAATACATAGTTGTAGGTCTTTTTAATTAAATTTTTATACATCAACTTTAAATTTGTAAAATGTGTTATAATAGACTAAATTTTAGAGAATAATTTCTAAGAGGAGGAGTTGTGAAAATGGCTGTGAAGAGTTTGAATACAAGATGTACTTTGAATGAATTTTTAGAGATGGAAAAAGTAAGTGATATACCATTAGAATATATAGATGGATATGTTTTTGCTAAATCATTCTCATCAATTAAACACAATAAAATAGTAACTAGAATCAATGCTAGAATATATGATTATCTTGTAGCTAAACCTTGTGATGTTTTTTCAGAACAAATAGAAGTTATACTTGGAGATGATAGGGTTAAGCCAGATATTTTTGTTATATGTAGAAAAGAAAATGAGTCATATAAACGATTAGGTCAGTCATTTTTAGAAATACCAAGTATAATATTTGAAGTTGTTTCTCCTAGTAATGCTTCTTTAGATACAGTTATAAAAATGGAATTGTATTCTAATGCAGGGATAAGAGAATATAATTTGGTTTATCAAGAAGGATCAATACAGCAATATAGATTGAATGAATTTGGGTTTTACTATTTAGCAAATTCGTTCAGAAGTGATGAGTTTTATAAAAGTATAGTGTTTAAAGATTTAGAAATTGACTTAAAAAAAGTTTTTAATAGTTTAGACTTTTAAAGTAGTAGACACAATTATATTTTATGATATTATAGTAATAATATAAATTTGAACTTTACGGAGGTATTGTTTTATGAGTGATAGAATTGTTGATTTTAATGAATTAAAGAACAAGGCAAGAGATAAAGATATAGATAATTTTGAATCATATATTTATGATTTATACTACTCAGTAGCTCAAGGGCAAATGAGTATGATGGAACTTTCAAGAGAGATAACTAAATACATGAATGAGAACAATATTTCTCAGGAAAAGTTTTTAAATATTCAAACAGAAATGCTTAAGAGATATGGCTTTGATATGGGTGATATTGAAGGTCAAATGAAGAACTTAGGTATAGATATGAGTAGCTTAGGAATTCAAGGAGGCGACTATGAGAACTTAAGAAAAACTCTTAGCTTCCAAGAAAAATATCAAGGAAAAGTAAAAACAACAGCAGTTACTACATATTCAATTAAAAATGATAAAAATGATATAGAGTTAATTTTAGAAAAAGAAAAAGTTCTTATAACTAGTCCAAAGACAATAAATCTTCAAGATACAGAGTTAAATGAGTTTTTATGCTCATATAAAAAGACCTTATCAGATGATGTTTTAGATATAAGGTTTTGTGAAAATGTAGGTCAATACAACTATTAAGATTAATGGTACCCTAAACATATGATGTTTTAAATTTAATCATATATTTAGGGGCTTTTTATTTCCTGAGGATTAAAAAAATTTTTATTAAAGCGAGATATTTAAGGATTATTAATTAATAATAAATTAATAAATTGTAGGTTGATTTGTAATATACTTTTAATTAATATGATATATCATATTAATAAGAAACTTTTTTAAAAGGGATTAGAGGTAATAGATATGTTAATGAACACACATGTTCTTATTGCACAAAATATATTGAGAGACGTTAAAGTAGATTTTAAAATAAACGAGAAGAATTTCATATATGGAAATGTGAAGCCTGATATGGTTTCAAAATATAAATTAAAGAAACATTACCTAGATGAATCTTTCGATATGATTGTTAATAAGATAAAAAAACTAGCATCTTTAAGTCTGCTAGATTTTAAAAAGAAATTTTCAGTAAGTAGATTTAGTCAAGAATTAGGAGTGATTTGTCATTTTATATGTGACTTTTTCTGCATTCCACATAGTGAGAGGTGGGAATTTAAACATAGCATGAATAAACATGTTAAGTATGAAAAAGAATTAGCTAGTTTTGCTAAAACTTATATTCCTTGTAGAGATCAATATGATGTATGGGGAAATATGTCCGTTGAGCACTTTTTAAAGGAAGCACATAAGGCTTATAAGATGAATGAAAGTTATGCTAATGATATGCAATATGCTTATTTTGCATGTAGAAGTATAATAAAATATATAAATGATTCAATTGCTATAAATACTCAGTCAGTATATATAGGAGCTACTGCTTAATACAAATATTTCCTTTTGGTGTTTAATATGTTAGAATAAAATTAACTATGTAACTAATACATTAAAGGGAAAGGGTATATGATGGATTGTAAAGTTAATGAGCCTATATACAAGCAAATAGCTTTAGATATTGCAGGCAGAATATATAATGATGATATAAAAGTTGGAGATAAGATACATGGTAGATCAACACTAGCAAGTAAGTATAATGTATCACCAGAGACAGTTAGAAAAGCTGTAAAGCTATTAGAAGATATGGAAGTTGTGGAATCTAGTAAAGGTAGTGGGGTTATTATTTTATCGAAAGATAATGCTTATGATTTTATAAATAGATTTCATTCTATTGAAAGTGTAACTTCTTTAAAACATGATATTGAATCATTGATGGAAGAAAAAAAAGTTATTGAAAAGAATATAGGAGATATGATTGATAAGATTGTGGATTATTCTAATAGGCTTAGATATACAAATCCATTAACTCCTATAGAGATAGAATTACCTAAAGAATGTGAGCTTATAGGAAAAAGTATTTCTGAAACTAAGTTTTGGCAGGAAACAGGAGCAACTATAGTTGCTATAAGAAGAAAAGGAGAACTTGTTATTTCTCCAGGACCATATTTAGTTTTTAAAGAAGAGGACAATATTTTAGTTGTTGGAGAAGAAGAAATTTTAAAAAGAATAGAGATTTTTTTAGATAATTAAAGAAAAGCTAAACTGATTATAAAATTTTATAAATTAGTTTAGCTTTTTTTGGTTGCATTTTTTTGTGGACAGACATATAATGAAAGTGAACATATGAGCATTTGTTCATATGATAATATTAAAATTAGGAGTTTAAAATATGAGCAGTAATAAAATAGAGAGTTGTAATTGTTCAATTGTGCATGAAGATATAGTAAATAAAGTGAAGGCACATTTACCAAAGGAAGAAGTTTTATATGATTTAGCAGAAGTTTTTAAGGTTTTTGGTGATTCTACTAGAATAAAGATATTATATGCTTTATTTGAGGGAGAAATGTGTGTATGTGATATGGCAGAATTATTAGGCGTAAGTCAATCAGCAGTATCACATCAATTAAGAGTTTTAAAACAAGCAAGACTAGTAAAGTTTAGAAGAGAAGGGAAAGTAGTATTTTATTCCCTAGCTGATGACCATGTAAAACACATTTTTAATGAAGGATTAGATCATGTATTAGAGTAAAGGAGGGATAAGCATGAAAGACATGAAACTTTACTTAGAAGGATTAAATTGTGCTGGATGTGCTGGCAAAATTGAAGACAAAGTAAATAAATTGAATGAAGTTGATGAAGCAATTTTAAATTTTTCAACTAAGCTTCTTCTAATAACTCCGAAAGATGGTATTCAAGAGGAGGTTCTTGAAGGAAAAGTAAGAAAGATTGTTTTAGATTTAGAACCAGATGTAAAAGTTCTAAAAGAATCTGAGAAAAATAAGATGAAGAATTCAAAGGGTGCATGTTCTTGTCATGATGAACATGAACACGGGCATGACCATGGTCATAGCCATAATGAAGAAAAATCAAATAATAAATTCGGAATAGATAAAAAAGAATTAATAAGACTAGGTGCAGCCATTGCATTATTTATAATAGGTATGATAGTTAATTTAGATAAAGGATATGAGCTTGCAATATTTGGAGTGGCATATATTTTAGCAGGTGGAGAAGTCTTATTAAGAGCATTTAAAAATATCTTAAGAGGACAAGTTTTTGATGAAAACTTCTTAATGAGTATAGCAACAATAGGAGCATTTGCTATTGGAGAGTTCCCAGAAGGGGTAGCAGTAATGTTATTCTATGAAATAGGAGAAATGTTTCAAGATTATGCTGTTAATAGATCAAGAACATCAATATCAGATTTAATGAATATAAGACCAGACTATGCTAATATAATTAGTCTTACAGGTGAAGAGAAAAAAGTTTCTCCAGAAAGTGTTTCAGTAGGATCAATAATAGTTGTAAGAGCTGGTGAAAAGATACCGCTAGATGGTATTGTTCTATCAGGAGAGGGAGCATTAGATGTATCAGCTTTAACTGGTGAGTCTTTACCAAAAGAAGTTGAAAAAAATGATGAAGTATTGGCTGGTTCAATAAATAGAAGTGGATTGTTAAAGATAAAGGTTACAAAGAATTTTGGAGAATCAACAGTTTCGAAGATATTAGATTTGGTTGAGAATGCTGGAAACAAAAAAGCACCAACTGAACAATTTATAACTAAGTTTGCAAGATACTATACACCAGTAGTGGTATTTTCAGCACTAGCACTTGCTTTCTTACCACCTCTATTAATAAGTGGGGCAAGCTTATCTGAATGGGTAGGAAGAGCATTAATATTCTTAGTTGTTTCTTGTCCTTGTGCATTAGTAGTTTCAATTCCTTTAGGATACTTTGGTGGAATAGGTTCTGCTTCTAAAAATGGTATCTTAGTAAAAGGTAGTAACTACTTAGAGGCTTTAAATAATATTGAGAGTATAGTTTTTGATAAAACTGGTACACTAACAAAAGGTACATTTAAAGTTAAAAAAGCAGAGAGCACAAGCAAATTAAGTAATGAAGAATTATTAGAATTAGGAGCATATGCTGAATACTATTCAAACCATCCAATTGCAAAATCAGTTGTTAAAGCTTTTGATAAAACTATAGATAAGTCATTAATATCAAACTATGAAGAAATTCCAGGCAAGGGATTAAGAGTTAATATTGATGGTAGCACAGTCTTTGCTGGTAATGAGAAGTTAATGAAGATGAATAACATAAATACCACTAAGATTGATGAAATTGGAACAGTAATTTATATCGCAAATGAAAAATCAGAACTAGGTTATATTGTTATTGCTGATGAAATAAAAGATGATGCTAAAGAAGCAATAAGTGGGTTAAAGAAGGTTGGAGTTAAGCAAACTGTTATGCTAACAGGTGATAATGAGAAAGTTGGAGATAACGTAGCAAGAGAGCTAGGTATTGACAAAGCTTATTGTAATTTATTACCTCAAGATAAAGTTGAAAAGCTTGAAGAGCTATTTAATAATAAGAGTAAGGATAAAAAGATTGCCTTTGTTGGTGATGGAATAAATGATGCACCAGTGTTAGCTAGAGCTGATATAGGTATAGCTATGGGTGGTGTAGGATCAGATGCAGCAATAGAAGCAGCAGATGTTGTAATAATGGATGATGAACCAAGTAAGATAATAAAAGCAATAAAAATCGCTAAGAGAACAAACAAAATTGTATGGCAAAATATTATATTCGCGTTAACAGTTAAGGTTATAATATTAATATTCGGAGCACTAGGTATGGCTAATATGTGGGAAGCTGTATTTGGAGATGTAGGTGTTACATTAATAGCTATATTAAACTCAAGTAGAATATTAAAAAACAATAATTAAGAAGCGTGAAATTTGTCTAAAGTTGTTGACAGAGATAGGTTTTTTTGATATCATTACATGGTAAGAATACTTTCAGGCATAGGGTATAGATTGTAAATAATTCCCTTAAACTTTTATATTAAACATTATGAAATGTTTAAATAGGCTTGTGTGCACGTAGGGTTTTAGCCACGCAAGCCTTATTTTTTTTGTTAAAATTTATTAAAAGCGTTAAGTAGTGATAAATTAATATGATTTAATTATATTAATTTAATATGATAAAATTGGTAAAAAATATAAGAAATACACTTAAATACATATATTTTTGATAGTGAAACCAAAAGAATGTTAAAATATAGACAAACTTTTTAGGGTATGGTAATATTTTAGAAGGCTAAATTTGTAATTTTATCATTTAAGTTTGAAATACAGTCTAAAAAGTAATTGCTTTTTTAAAAAAAAGATGAACTTTAGAAAGAGGTGCTATTAAAATGGAAAAGAAAAAAGGTATATCTATGGCCGTTATAAAAAGATTACCTAAGTACCATAGATATCTACAAGAATTAATGGAAAATGATGTTGATAGAATATCTTCAAAAGAGTTAAGTGAGAAGATTGGATTCACTGCATCACAGATAAGACAAGATCTTAATTGTTTTGGAGATTTTGGCCAACAGGGATATGGATACAATGTTAAAGAATTATATAATAACATTGGAAGTATATTAGGTCTTACAAGAGACTATAACACTGTTATAATCGGGGCTGGTAACATAGGTCAGGCTATTGCAAATTATAATAGTTTTGATAAATTAGGATTTAAATTAAAAGGTATTTTTGATGCGAATCCAAGAATGTTTGGAATAAAAATAAGAGATGTTGAGATAAAAGATATAGAAGAACTTACTCCATTTGTAAGAGAAAATGACGTAGAAATAGGAATAATTTGTGTACCAAGAGCTAATGCTCAAAAGGTTTGTGATGAACTTGTTGAGGGTGGAATTAAAGGTATATGGAACTTTGCTCCTATAGATTTAGAAGTGCCAAAAGAGGTAACTGTAGAGAATGTTCATTTAAGTGAAAGTATGATGACTTTAGTATATCTTTTAAATCATAGTAATGAAAAATAGAGTGAAATTATCATAGAATAACTTGTAAATATGGAAAAAAATTAGGATATTTCGAAAAAAATACAAATAATATATTGAAATATTTGCTATTAAGTTTTATAATTTAGTTGAAGTGCATTAGTGCTTCAACTATTTTTTTACCTTTGTTTGTTACAAAATTAACAATAAAATGGTTTTTTGTAATAAAAATAGGGGTGAAGCAATACTATTTTTAGTATTGAAAATTTAAATTTGTTAGTTAATTAGTTGTTAAACGATTTAAAACCATACATTTACTATGGTATAAGGGAGGAAATACAATGGAATTAAATAATGTAATCTTTGAAAAAGAAGGAAACATTGGAATTTTAACAATTAACAGACCTAAAGCTTTAAATGCATTAAATTCTGAAACATTAAAGGATTTAAATACTGCAATAGAGCATATTGAGAATGACAATGATGTATATGTAGTTATTTTAACAGGAGCAGGTGAAAAAGCTTTTGTTGCAGGTGCAGACATCGCAGAAATGAAAGATTTAAACGAAGAACAGGGTAAAGAGTTTGGACTTTTAGGTAATAAAGTATTTAGAAGATTAGAAAAATTAGACAAGCCAGTTATTGCTGCTATAAATGGATTCGCTTTAGGTGGTGGATGTGAAATATCAATGGCTTGTGATATAAGAATTGCAAGTTCAAAAGCTAAATTTGCACAACCTGAGGTAGGTCTAGGAATTACTCCTGGATTTGGTGGAACACAAAGATTACCAAGAATAGTTGGTATGGGTAAAGCTAAAGAACTTATCTACACAGGCGACATAATAAAAGCTGATGAAGCTTTAAGAATTGGTCTAGTAAATAAGGTTGTTGAACCAGAAACTTTAATGGATGAAGCTATGACTATGGCTAATAAAATAGCTGCAAATGCTCCAATAGCTGTTAAGTTATGTAAAGATGCTATTGATAGAGGAATGCAAGTTGATATAGATTCAGCTATAGTTGTTGAAGCTGAAGACTTTGGAAAATGTTTTTCTACAGAAGACCAAAAAGAGGGTATGAGTGCTTTTGTGGAAAGAAGAGAAAAGAATTTTAAAAACAAATAATTTTTTGAAATAAAAAATGGTTGTGTGAATTTAAGGAGGGTAATTAAAGATGAACTTTCAATTAACAAGAGAACAAGAATTAGTTAAGCAAATGGTTAGAGAATTTGCACAAAATGAAGTTAAGCCAATCGCTGCAGAGATAGATGAAACAGAAAGATTCCCAATGGAGAATGTTAAGAAGATGGCTAAACTAGGAATGATGGGAATTCCTTTTAAGAAAGAATTCGGAGGAGCTGGTGGAGATACTTTATCTTATATCTTAGCTGTTGAAGAATTATCAAAAGTTTGTGGTACTACAGGGGTTATATTATCAGCTCATACTTCATTATGTGCTTCATTAATAGACCAGTTTGGTACTCCAGCACAAAAAGAAAAATACTTAACTCCACTTGCTAAAGGTGAGAAGTTAGGAGCTTTCGGTTTAACTGAGCCAGGAGCTGGTACAGATGCTGCAGGACAACAAACTACAGCTGTATTAGAAGGAGATAATTACATCTTAAACGGAAGTAAAATCTTCATAACAAACGGTGGGGTTGCTGATACTTTCATAATCTTTGCTATGACTGATAAGAGTCAAGGAACAAGAGGAATTTCAGCTTTCATAGTTGAAAAAGGGTTCCCAGGATTCTCAATTGGTAAATTAGAAGACAAAATGGGTATAAGAGCTTCTTCAACAACTGAGTTAATCATGGAAAATTGTATAGTTCCAAAAGAAAACTTAATCGGAAGAGAAGGAAAAGGATTTGGAATTGCAATGAAAACTCTAGATGGTGGTAGAATTGGTATCGCTGCTCAAGCATTAGGTATAGCAGAAGGTGCTTTTGAAGAGGCTATCGCTTACATGAAGGAAAGAAAACAGTTTGGTAGATCATTATCTGCATTCCAAGGATTACAATGGATGGTTGCAGAAATGGATGTTAAAATCGAAGCTGCAAGATTTTTAGTATATAAAGCAGCTTGCTTAAAAGAAGAGGGTAAACCATATTCAGTAGACGCTGCAAGAGCTAAATTATTTGCTGCTGACGTAGCTATGGAAGTAACAACTAAGGCAGTTCAATTATTCGGTGGATATGGATATACTAAGGAATACCCAGTTGAAAGAATGATGAGAGATGCTAAGATAACTGAAATTTATGAGGGAACTTCAGAAGTTCAAAAAATGGTTATCGCAGGAAGCATATTAAGATAATTTTAGGAGGGCTTTGAGATGAAAATAGTAGTTTGCTTAAAACAAGTGCCAGATACAACAGCTGTTAAAATAGATCCAAAAACAGGAACTCTTATAAGAGATGGAGTTCCATCAATCATAAACCCAGAGGATAAGCATGCTTTAGAAGCTGCATTACAAATAAAAGATAATGAAGGAGCAGAGGTAACTGTAATAAGTATGGGACCTCCTCAAGCTAAAGCTGCTTTAAGAGAAGCTTTATGCATGGGAGCTGATAAGGCTATCCTTATAACTGATAGAGCATTCGCAGGAGCTGATACATTAGCTACTTCAAAAGCTTTAGCAGGAGCATTAAAGAAATTAGAATATGATATAGTATTCGCTGGAAGACAAGCTATCGATGGAGATACTGCACAAGTTGGTCCAGAAATAGCTGAACATTTAAATATTCCACAAGTAACTTACGTTCAAGACGTTAAAGTTGAAGAAGATGGATTATTAGTAAATAGAGCTTTAGAAGATGGATATGAATTAATAAAAGTTGAGGCACCAGTACTTTTAACTGCTATAAAAGAGTTAAATGAGCCAAGATACATGAATATTGCAAGAATATTCGAAACATCTGACGATGAAATCTTAGTATGGTCAGCTGATGATATAGATGTAGATAAAGCTGAATTAGGATTAAAAGGATCTCCTACAAAAGTTAAGAGATCAATGACTAAAGAAGCTAAGGGTGCTGGAGAAATAGTTAAAGAGTCACCTAAAGATTCAGTTACTTATGTATTAGGTAAATTAAAAGAAAAACACTACATCTAAGGATTATGGGAGGTATTTAAGATGAATAAAGCAGATTTCAATGGCGTTTGGGTTTTTGCAGAGCAAAGAGAAGGCCAATTACAAAAAGTTTCATTAGAATTATTAGGTGAAGGTAGAAAAATCGCTGATAAATTAGGTTCAAAATTAACAGCGTTATTAATAGGAAATAAAGTTGAAAACTTAGTTGAAGACTTATCAAGACATGGTGCTGATGAAGTGTTAGTTGTTGACTCACCTGAGTTAGAGCACTATACAACTGATGGTTATACAAAAGCTATCTGCGAGTTAGCTGATGCTAAAAAACCAAACATAATCTTCATAGGAGCAACTTTCATAGGAAGAGACTTAGGTCCAAGAGTTGCAGCTAGATTATCAACTGGATTAACTGCTGACTGTACATCATTAGATGTTGATGTTGAGAGCGGAGACTTATTAGCAACAAGACCAGCATTTGGTGGTAACTTAATGGCTACAATCGTATGTCCAGATCATAGACCACAAATGGCTACAGTTAGACCAGGAGTTTTCGAAAAACTTCCACTAGGTGAAAATGATGCAACTGTAGAAAATATAGAAGTTAAGTTCGAAGCTAACGATATAAGAACAAAAATCGTTGAAATAGTTAAAGAGCACAAAGATATTATGGATATCTCAGAAGCTAGCGTATTAGTAGCTGGTGGTAGAGGTGTAGGTTCAGAAGAAAACTTCACTATGCTTAAAGAATTAGCTGAAGTTTTAGGTGGATCAATTGCCGCTTCAAGAGCAGCTATAGAAAAAGGATGGGTAGATAAAGATTACCAAGTTGGACAAACAGGAAAAACTGTTAGACCAAGCATATATGTTGCTTGTGGTATTTCAGGAGCTATCCAACATACAGCTGGTATGCAAGATGCTGATATGATAATAGCTATAAACAAAGATGCTAGTGCTCCAATCATGAAAATTGCTGACTATGCAATAGTTGGAGATGTAAATAAAGTAATTCCAGAATTCATCGCTCAATTAAAAGCTATGAAAGAGGAAGCTTAATTTAAAATAGGTAATATAACAAGGGTAAACTTATAAAATTTTTCAATTAATGGTGTAGGGCTTTTCTGAAGTGAGAAATCAGAAAAGTCCAATTAAAGAGAGTATTTAGGAGGAACTTAATATGGAAAAGATTTTTGTAATTGGTGCAGGTACAATGGGTGCTGGAATAGTTCAAGCATTCGCACAAAAAGGATATGAAGTAATCGTTAGAGATATAAAAGACGAGTTTGTTGATAGAGGAATTGCTGGAATCAACAAAGGTCTTACTAAGTTAGTTTCTAAAGGAAAAATAACTGAAGAAGATAAAGAAGCAGTTTTATCAAAAATCACTGGAACAACTGATTTAGGAATGGCTGCTGATTGTGATTTAGTTATAGAAGCTGCAGTAGAAAATATGGAAATCAAAAAGCAAATATTTGCTGAGTTAGATAAGATATGTAAAGAAGAAACTATATTAGCTTCAAATACATCTTCATTATCAATAACAGAAGTAGCTTCAGCTACAAATAGACCTGATAGAGTTATAGGAATGCATTTCTTTAACCCTGCAACAATAATGAAACTTGTAGAAGTAATCAGAGGTATGGCTACTTCACAAGAAACTTTTGACAAAGTAAAAGCTATGTCAGAAGCTATAGGTAAGACTCCAGTAGAAGTTGCTGAAGCACCAGGATTTGTAGTTAACAGAATACTTATCCCTATGATAAATGAAGCTGTAGGAATCTATGCAGAAGGAATAGCTTCAGTTGAAGATATAGATACTTCAATGAAATTAGGAGCTAATCACCCAATGGGGACCTTTAGCTTTAGGAGATTTAATCGGATTAGATGTTTGCTTAGCTATCATGGATGTACTATTCAATGAAACTAAAGACAGCAAATATAGAGCTAATAGCTTATTAAGAAAATATGTTAGAGCTGGATGGTTAGGTAGAAAATCAGGTAGAGGTTTCTACAACTACAACGCATAATATTGAAAAGTAAAAAGTTTATATATATAATATTAAAAAATTTTAGATTGAGATAATAGTATAAAAAGAGGTTGGAGTTTTTCAACCTCTTTTTCGTTTTATAAAATTTAAATATTGATTTAATTGAAATATTTAATTATAATTTAAAGAATGAGAAATAATATTATTTAATAATACATATCAATGAGAGATGAAAGGGGAAATTATGCTAAAAAGATTTATAGAATATTATAAACCGTATAAGAAATTATTTATTTTAGATTTATTAGCAGCATTTTTAGTTGCAGCTTGTGATTTAGTCTATCCCATGATCACAAGAAATATAATAAATGATGTTATTCCAAATAAGCAAATAAGACTTCTAGTTATTTTTGCTATAGTACTTACAGTAATATTTCTAGTTAAAGCTGGATTAAATTACTTTATGCAATATTGGGGACATGTTGTTGGTGTAAGAATGCAAGCAGATATGAGAAGGGACTTATTTGCTAAGCTTCAGGATATGCCAAACAAGTACTTTGATAATAATAAGACTGGAGTTTTAATGTCTAGAATAATAAATGATCTTCTAGATATTTCAGAACTTGCACATCATGGGCCAGAGGATTTATTCATATCAATAGTTATGTTACTTGGATCATTTATAATTTTATGCACAATAAATATACCATTAACAATAATTACTTTTGCTTTATTACCATTTTTACTTTTCTATACAATAAAGAAAAGAAATATGATGAAAAATGCTTTTAAAGAAACTAGAGTTAAAACTGGAGAAGTAAATGCTACTATAGAGAATAGTATTTCAGGAGTTAAGGTTACTAAATCATTTGGTAACAAAGAATATGAAATGGACAAGTTCCATAAGAGTAATAATATATTTAAAAGTGCCAGAGAACATGCTTATAAAGCAATGGCTGAATATTTCTCAGGAATGTTCTTCTTAATAGATATGCTTGAGCTTATTGTTTTAATAGCAGCAGGATACTTTACTTACTTAGGAAAAATAAATATAGGTGATTTTGCAGCTTATTTATTATATATAAAGATGTTCTTGCAGCCAATCAGAAAGCTTATAAACTTTAATGAAATGTTCCAAAATGGAATGTCTGGTTTTGAGAGATTCGAAGAGATAATGAATGAGGAAGATGAGAAAGAAATACCTAATGCAAAAGAACTTAAAGATGTAAAAGGTAAGATTTCAATTAAGGATGTTACTTTCAGATATGACAATAAGGAAAGTATATTAGAAAACTTTAATTTAGATATTAAAGCTGGAAAAATGGTAGCTTTAGTTGGACCTTCTGGTGGAGGAAAGACTACAGTATGTAATCTTATTCCTAGATTCTATGATTATGAAAATGGACAAATATTTATAGATGATATTGATATAAGTACTGTAACTTTAAAGTCATTAAGAGAGAATATTGGTATAGTTCAGCAAGATGTATTCTTATTTACAGGAACTATAAGGGAAAATATAATGTATGGAAATCCTAATGCTACAGAGGAAGAGGTTATAAAGGCTTCTAAGAATGCTTGCTTACATGACTTTATAATGGGGTTAGAAGATGGATATGATACATTTATAGGAGAAAGAGGCGTTAAGCTTTCAGGGGGTCAGAAGCAAAGAATAGCAATAGCTAGAGTCTTCTTAAAGAATCCTGCAATATTAATCTTAGATGAGGCTACTTCAGCATTAGACAATATAACTGAATACGAGATACAAAAGGCATTAGAAGAGTTAAGTAAGGATAGAACAACTTTAGTGGTTGCTCATAGACTTTCAACAGTTAAAAATTCTGATGAGATAATTGTATTAACAGATAAGGGGATTGAGGAAAGAGGAACTCATGATGAGCTTATAGCTCTTGGAGGAGTTTACAGTGGGCTTCATAACCTTTAATTGAATTAGGCCATGTTTTAAGTGATTAATGGTTTCTAGAGATATCTTTAGACTCAACTTAAAAAATAGCCATTAATGAAAGCTTGTGGACTAAATTGTTCATAAGCTTTTATTAATTATTAAGTCTTTTTTAAATACCTATAAACAAGGTAATACTTTACATAATATTTGAATATATATATTATAGGACAAATTTTTAGTAAGGGTGATTTTATGGGTGGTAAGAAATTTGGAAATATAATATATTACATATTGATAGGAGTATTAGTACTTATATTAATAAATAACTTTATGAGCAAGTCAGATGCGATTTTTAAGGCTGTAGGATTTAGAACATATACCATATTAAGTGGAAGCATGGAGCCAACAATTAATACTGGTGATTTAGCAGTTGTGAGAAGTGCTGAAGTTAATGAAGTTGAAGTAGGAGATATAATAACTTTTAAATATGATGGTAATGTTGTTACACATAGAATTATAGAAAAAAATGAAGAAGGTTTTATAACAAAGGGAGATAATAATAACGCTGAGGATACAGAAGTGGTTACAGCTAGTGATTTAATAGGAAAAGTTTTATTTAGAATACCGTTTTTAGGATATGTAACTATATTTTTAGCAAAACCTATAGTTATATCAGGACTTGTGTTCTTAATTGCATTGAGTGTTCTTTGGGATACTTTTAAAAGTGATAAAAAGAAAAAAATAGAAGCTTAGTTTATAACATGGAAGGTGATTCATAAGAACACCTATCCATGTTTTTTATTTTAATTCTAAAGATTATTTAGGTGGAAGTAAGTATAATAAATTTGTACAATATAATTTTATTAAACAATGTTTAAAAAGACTATTTATTAATAATTTTTATTAGTATAATATTAAATATGTAGAGTTTTTAGATTTTATAATTAATAAAACTTTATTTTGGAGGAAAAAATATGTTAGTTGAAAAAGCAATAGAAAAATGGGATAAAAAACATGATTTAAATTGTGCAGAGTGCATAATGTATGCTGCAAATGAAGAATATAATTTAAACTTATCAAAGGAAACTTTAAAGGTTATGTCATCATTTGGTGGTGGGCTTGCAATTGGTCACGTATGTGGAGCAGCTACTGGGGCAGCAGGAATAATTGGAGTTATGTTTACAGAAGATAGAGGACATCAAAGTCCACAAACAAGAGAGTTAACAAAAGAGTTTATGGAAAAATTTTATGAGAGATTAGGGGATTACAACTGCACAGAATTAAAAGCTAAATATAGAAAAGATGATGACAGAAGATGTATAGTTATGATAGAAACTGCAGCAGAGGTTTTAGATGAAATCATAAGAAGAGAAAGATAGGTGAAAGAAATGGACGTTAAAAATGTTGTATTTGAAGAAGGAAAAGTTATATTAAAAGATACTCAAAATTTTAATATAAAACAGACTTTTGAATGTGGTCAGTGCTTCAGATGGGAAAGAACTGAAAGTGGATCATACATAGGAGTTGCTTTTGGTAGAGTTATAGAAGTAGCTCAAGAAGGTAATGATGTTATAATTTATAACACAAACAAAGAAGATTTTGAAAATATATGGATGGATTACTTTGACTTAGAAAGAGATTACTCAAAAGTTAAAGAAGCATTATCTTGGGATGATACTTTAAAGAGTGCTGTAGAGTATGGATATGGTATAAGAATATTAAATCAAGAGCCGTTTGAATTAGTAATTTCATTTATTATATCAGCAAGAAATAGTATACCTGTAATAGCTAAAACTATTAAGAAAATAAGTGAAAGATGGGGAAAAGCTATAGAATATAAAGGTAATACATATTACGCTTTTCCAAGTGTAGAGAGTTTAGCTAAAGCTACAGTTGATGAAATAAGAGAAACTGGTGCTTCATTTAGAAGTAAATATATTTTTGATACAACTCAAAATATCTATAAGTGTGACTTAGCTAAGGCTGGAAAACTTGAAGCTTCAGAAGAAGAAATAGAAGAGGTTTTAGCAAAATATGACTTGGAAAAAATAATGGCTATGGATGCAGATTTATGTCATAAAGGACTTCAAGAATTTATGGGAGTAGGTGCAAAAGTTGCAGATTGTATAATGTTATTTTCAATGAAGAAGAGTTCAGCTTTCCCAGTTGATGTTTGGGTTAAGAGAGCTATGATGCATTTCTATGGTGCAGACGATGCTTCATTAAATAAGATAAGAATATTTGCTAGGGAAAGATTTGGAGAGTATTCAGGATTTGCTCAACAATATCTATTCTATTATGCAAGAGAAAATGGAATAAAATTATAAAAATATAGAGGTTGCATCAAAATGCTGTTCTAATAAAACTTGCTGTTTACAAGTTTAAATTCGAAGGTTTTGATACAGCCTCATTTTCTAATAACGACCTTTTTTACGCACAGCTTTTGACTTTTTTATAGTAATATTAGTTTCGCCAGGGTGCTTTTTTATAAATTTTAGATAACGCTTAATCTTTTCATCGTCTCTAAGTCTAGGAACAGAAAAAAGTCTTGTGGCTAATTCATAGTTACTATATAAAGCATGGACCTGTTTATGACAAGGAACACAAAACCATGCAGTTTCTTGAAATCGTCCACCTTTTTCACGAGGAATTAGATGATGTTCTGTTATAATAGGAACTTCTCTTTCACAAAGCTCACATATATGTTTTTCTTTATGCATATTCATCACATCCTAAATACGTAGAATACTTATAAATATTATAATATATGGAGTGAATTTTTTAAAAGTCGTTATATTAAGAATTTGAATAATAGCAAGAAAATATTCATTTTTTATAGCTCTTAGTTTTACTTATATAGATTAACTTTGAAAGTATAGCAATTAGTATTATAGCTACTAAAGCAAATACTCCTAGCGTCATAAAATAAGATTCTGGCAATGCATTTATTATTGGGTCAGTTTTACGATTAAATATCCAGTAATTGTTGTTAAATAATATTTTATGAAATACAGTAAAAACTTTAGAAAAGTTAAAGTAGAAAGCTAGAAGTATTAAAGAGCATATACTGATTACTTCATAAAAAAATAAGTTTAGAGCCTTAAATGAGAATTTTAAATTGAATTTTTTCCTTGATATAAATAAGAAAATAAATAGTAATAAGCAAGCTATACCTATTAAATAAACAGAAGAAAAAATAAGTTTAACTTCTAAGAAGTGGTAGGCTCCGTTAGGACTCATAGCAAAATTTTCAAAAATAAGTTCATTTTTATTAGGGTGATTTAAATAGGATATGATGTTTAGATAGTCAGTCATTAGTTCTTCTCTAGTTAAATTATTTATTTCTACTAGATTAGTTGAGTTTATAAATAGAGAATATATTATTGGTGAAATATTTAGAGTTAATAAAGTTGAAAATATAATTGCACTAATTAATAAATAGATAGAAAAAGTTAAGTTACTCACTTTCTTAATCATTTGAAACTCCTTAAAATAATCTTTTTTTGTTATTCTAGACTTTTTTATAAAATATTAATCAAGCAATACATATTTAAAGGATAAATTTCGTATTAATTTATAGTATGTGTTGTATTAATTAAGGGCAACTTGTCTATAATTAAAAAACATAGTATAACAGCTAAATTATATAAAAAATCAAATGATATACTACTAAAGATAATGGAAAGGTTCTTAATAGTATATCATTAATAAAGAGATAAGTTGGATGGAAAGAAATTTAAAGAAAAATAAAGCATTTTATAGAAATTAGAAGTTAATTTAATTTAAAAATGGAAAATAATAATAAAATATTGTAAATTAATAAATTTAGTTATTGAATTTAGAACTGGTAAATTATATTATATTAATAAGAATTAGCACTCTGCAATAAAGAGTGCTAAATAATTGAATAATTATTAGCATTTTTGAAGGAGGGTTTTTGATGAATATTAAACCACTTGGAGACAGAGTTGTCATAAAGAGATTAGAGGCTGAGGAAACTACAAAAAGCGGTATTATAGTTACTGGTACTGCAAAGGAAAAACCACAAGAAGCAGAAGTTGTGGCAGTAGGCCTGGGGCAATAGTTGATGGAAAAAGAACTGAGATGGAAGTTAAAGTTGGAGATAAGGTTTTATACTCTAAGTATGCAGGAACAGAAGTTAAGTTTGAAGGCGAAGAATATACTATATTAAGACAAGACGATATACTTGCAGTAGTAGAATAAATTAATTGAAGATATAGAACTATATAATCGTAATAAATTTGGGAGGTAGAAAGAATATGGCTAAAACATTATTATTCGGTGAAGAGGCTAGAAGATCTATGCAAGCAGGTGTAGATAAATTAGCTAATACTGTAAAAGTTACATTAGGACCAAAAGGAAGAAATGTTATTTTAGATAAAAAATTTGGTTCACCACTTATAACAAACGATGGGGTTACAATAGCAAGAGAAATTGAGCTTGAAGATGCTTATGAAAACATGGGAGCTCAACTTGTTAAAGAGGTAGCTACTAAGACTAATGATGTAGCAGGAGACGGAACAACTACAGCTACACTTTTAGCACAAGCTATCATAAGAGAAGGATTAAAGAACGTTACGGCAGGAGCTAATCCAATTCTAATAAGAAATGGTATTAGACTTGCAGTTGAGAAGGCTGTTGAAGAAATTCAAAAGATTTCTAAACCTGTAAATGGAAAAGAAGATATAGCTAGAGTTGCTGCTATATCAGCTGCTAATGAAAAAGTTGGTCAATTAATAGCAGATGCTATGGAGAAGGTTGGCAATGAAGGTGTTATCACAGTTGAAGAATCTAAGTCAATGGGAACTGAATTAGATGTTGTTGAAGGTATGCAGTTTGATAGAGGATATGTTTCAGCTTACATGGTGACAGATACTGAGAAAATGGAAGCTGTTTTAGATAATCCATTAGTATTAATAACTGATAAGAAAATAAGCAATATCCAAGATTTATTACCAATACTTGAGCAAATAGTTCAAGCAGGAAGAAAACTTCTAATCGTTGCAGATGATATAGAAGGAGAAGCTATGACAACATTAGTTGTTAATAAGTTAAGAGGCACATTTACTTGTGTAGCAGTTAAAGCTCCAGGCTTTGGGGATAGAAGAAAAGAAATGCTTCAAGATATAGCTATATTAACTGGTGGAGTTGTTGTATCTGATGAATTAGGAAGAGATTTAAAAGAAGTTACATTAGACATGCTTGGAGAAGCTGAGAGTGTTAAGGTAACTAAGGATAACACTACTATAGTTAATGGTAGGGGGGATTCAGAAGAAATCAAAAACAGAGTTCACCAAATAAAAACTCAATTAGAGGCTACTACTTCTGAGTTTGATAAAGAAAAATTACAAGAAAGATTAGCTAAGTTAGCTGGAGGAGTTGCTGTTATAAAAGTTGGAGCCGCTACAGAAACTGAGCTTAAAGAAGATAAATTAAGAATAGAAGATGCTTTAGCAGCTACTAAGGCAGCTGTAGAAGAAGGTATTGTTCCAGGTGGTGGAACTGCTTATGTTAATGTAATAAATGAAGTATCTAAGTTAACTTCAGATGTTCAAGATGAGCAAGTTGGTATAAATATAATAGTAAGATCATTAGAAGAGCCAATGAGACAAATTGCTTATAATGCTGGTTTAGAAGGTTCAGTTATAATAGAGAAAGTTAAACATAGCGAAGCAGGAGTAGGATTTGATGCTTTAAGAGGAGAATACAAGAATATGCTTAAAGCAGGTATTGTTGATCCAACTAAGGTTACAAGATCAGCTCTTCAAAATGCTTCATCAGTAGCATCAACATTCTTAACAACTGAGGCTGCTGTTGCAGATATTCCAGAAAAAGAAGTTCCTCAAGGTGCAGGAATGGGAATGGATGGAATGTATTAAGAATTAGTTATGTTTTTGAGTATAGACAAAAGTCTATACTCTTTATTTTTTTGCAAAATTTATAAGACTTATTAGTTAGCTTGTTTATGAATGATTATATAATGAATTAATATTAAATTGTAATAGTAAATAAGTGTAAAAGATTACTAGAAAAGGTTTAAATGTCGAAAAAGAACCCTAAAATACTTTGAAGAGCAATTAATTGTTATTTAAAGTATTAATTTTGAACTTTTAGTTTGTATAAAAAGAATAAATTAAAAAAAGAAAAAAATATTGTATTATTTTGTAGACAACTGGAAAAATATGTGTTAATATAAGTACATAAGTTACGAATGATTAATTTTTGAGAAACAAAAGAAATAACTATACTAAAGATAAAATAATAAGTAGCAAATGAATTTTCAATACAAAAGATGTTAAATTTACATATGAGATTGTATTCATTTATTAGCATTAAGCTAAAACAAAAGATATTAAAGAAAAACAAAAGAAGTTCATAGAGTACGTACATAGAAAAGAATAAACAAAAGATTTAGAAATACGAAAGATTTAGGGATAACTAAGGATTTAAAGTAACATAAGAAATTTAATAAACGAATGAGATATAAAGAGATTCTTTAAAAGAATCTCTTTTTTATGTATATAATTGGTAAGAATGTCCATAATCCTAATAGAAATTAAAGTTAAAAAACACTTAACTTTAAAATTTATATAAAGGATGGTGGAGAGCCATATGATAACAAATAAAGTATTAAAAAAATTGAAACAAAAGAAGAATAAAAAGAAGGGGTTTACACTTATTGAATTGACAGTTGTGTTAGCAATAATGGCATTAATAATAACTGTTATAGCTCCAAATTTCTCTGAAATAAAAGATAAATCAGAATCTAAAGTTGATGATCAAAATTGCTCCGTAGTTGAAAGGTCTGTAGAAATGTTATTAGCAGAAGGGGTTATTACCGAAACAGGTAATTTTAATATAACTATAACACCAGGGGATAACGGAGTAACTAGTGCTGAGATAACAGGGATAAAAGCGGCTAATGATTTAGCAAAGTTACTATATGATTTAGGAAAACCTCATACTGGGGATTCTTATTTAGCAGAGGTTGTAGATGGAAAAAAGGTAAATGCTAAGGTTATACCAGAAAAAACACCAGAAGTAAATCAAGAAAGTTGAAAATTATAAATGCTAGCAAGTTTAAAATTGCTAGTATTTTTTTATTAAAGATGATTTTTTAATAACTAAAAGTAATGAATTTTGAAAATTAGATATAAAATAAAAAGATTGTGCAAAATTATTTACAATAAAATGTATATTGTTTATAATTAATTATGAATATTAATGGAAAATTAATTTATTTTAATTGAGGAGGACTTTGTGTCTATATTATTTTTTTTATTTGGAACAATAATTGGAAGCTTTCTAAATGTATGTATATTTAGGATTCCGGCAGGTGAGTCCATAGCATTTCCACCATCTCATTGTGGAAATTGTAAGAAAAATTTAAAACCGATAGATTTAGTTCCTGTATTAAGTTATTTGTTCCTTGGTGGTAAATGTAGATATTGTAAAAATAAGATATCTATAAGATATCCATTGGTTGAATTACTTACAGGATTTTTATATTTTTTAGTATATATATATTATGGAATTTCGTTTTTAACAGTTAAGTATATAGTCTTAATTACATTTCTTATAGTCATTTCGCTAATAGATTATGATACTCAAGATGTTTATGCAGTTACAACTTACCCTGCAATAATACTTGGGTTTGTTTTTGCGCTAGTAGGAAAGTTTTATTTTGGAGAGAGTCTAACAAACTATATTTTAGGATTTGCAATAGCTAGTTTAGCTATATTCTTAGTTAGTAAGTTAACTGGCGGAGCTATGGGAAGTGGAGATATTGAAATACATGCTATAGCAGGAGTTTTTCTTGGATGGAAGTTAGCAATAATAAATATATTTTTATCTTTTATTATTGGAGGATTATTAGCAGTAATATCTATTTTATTTAAGAAAAAGAAAAGAGGAGATTATATAGCCTTTGGTCCAGCTATAGGAATATCAACAATATTATTAATATTTTTAGGTAATTTAATTGTACCTATATATTTTGGATTTTAGATAATTTATGGAATAGAATCTATTGAAGGTTAAATAATATAGATAGGTTTACGTTATAAAGGGGGCATTTCCTTTGATGAGTTATCAGAAGAAGCGTTTAGGAGATATTCTAATAGAATCAGGAAAATTAACAGAGGAAAAGCTTAAAGAAGCATTAATACTTCAAAAACAAGTTGGAAAAAGACTTGGAGAAATATTAGTAGAGCAAAACTTTGTTACTGAAGAAGATATAATAGAAGTTTTAGAAAAACAATTAAATATTGAAAGAGTTAATCTAGAAGTTATAACAATAGATAGAAGAGCTATTAAGATGATTTCTGAGAATGTTTGTAGAAAACACATGATATTCCCATATGAAATAGAAGAGAATATTATAAAGGTTGCAATGGCAGATCCACTTGATATAGTTGCTATTGATGATGTTGAAATTTCTACAGGTTTAAAGGTTAAACCATATATAGCAATAAAACAATCTATTGAAAGAGCTATAGATATATATTATTCAAACCAAAAGGTTCTTTCTGTAGCAGAGGAGTTATCAAAAGAAGTTGATGATGATGAACTTAATTTAGATAAAATCGAGGAAATTGATAACTTAGATAATGCTCCTATAGTAAAGATGATTGAATATGTTATTAAAAATGCAGTAGAAGAAAGAGCAAGTGATATTCATATTGAAACTTATGAAAATATTTTAAGAATTAGATATAGAATAGATGGTAAGCTTCAAACAATATCAACGCTACCAGTTGATACACTAGCTCCTTTGGTAACTCGTGTTAAGATACTTGCTAACCTTGATATATCGGAAAAAAGACTTCCCCAAGATGGAAGAATTCTTACTAAGGTTGGTAATAAACAAATAGATTTAAGAGTATCTATTCTTCCTATGATAACAGGAGAAAAGATAGTTATAAGAATAGTAAATAAGGATAATTTTATAATATCTAAAGAAAGTTTAGGTATGAATACTGAAGAGTTAGAGTTATTAAATAAAATAACAAAGCACTCTAATGGGATTATACTTGTTACTGGTCCAACGGGTAGTGGTAAAACTACTACGCTTTATGCACTTTTAAATGAACTTAATACAGATAGCAAAAATATAATCACTGTAGAAGACCCAGTTGAGTGTTCTATTGAAGGGGTTAACCAAGTTAATGTTAACTCAAAGGTTGGATTGACATTTGCAGCTGGATTAAGATCTATATTAAGACAAGACCCAGATATTATAATGGTAGGGGAGATTAGAGATACTGAAACTGCTCAAATAGCAATAAGAGCAGCAATTACAGGTCACTTAGTTCTATCAACTCTACATACTAATGATGCACCTTCTAGTATCTTAAGATTAGAAGATATGGGAGTTCAAAGGTATTTAATAGCAAATGCAATCAAGGGTGTTATTGCACAAAGACTTGTTAGAAAAATATGCCCAAAATGTGGTGAGGATTATGAGGCAACATCATATGAAAAACACATATTAAATATAAATGAACATGAAAATTTAATATTACATAAAGGTAGAGGATGTGTTTATTGCAATAATACTGGATATGTAGGTAGAATGGGTGTCTATGAAATAATGGAAGTAACTAGAGAGCATAGAGACGCAATATTAAAGGGTGAAAGTTCAGATATTCTTACTGAAATAGCTATAAAGCATGGTATGAGGACTTTAGGGCAAGCTTGTAAAAAGTTAGTTCTAGAAGGAAAAACTACTGTGGAAGAAATGCTAAATGTAACTTATGATATGTAATTTGGTTTAAGAAAAAGGAGATGAATTATGGCAAATTATAAATATAAAGCTATTAATTCAGAAGGGCAAAGAATAGAAGGTACTCAAACTGCAGACTCTGAAAGCCAAGTTAGAGAGATTCTTTTATCAAATGAGTATTATCCATTAAGTATAGAAAAGGATAATGCTAAAAATAGAAGAGGGTTTTCTTTTAGTCATAAAGTTAAGCTTAAAGATATAGCGGTATTTTGTAGACAGTTTTATGTTATGTTAGATTCTGGCCTATCTGTTGGTAGAGCTTTAAGTATATTAATAGATCAAGGTGAAAATCAGAAAATGAGAGAAGCTTTGGTTGGAGTAAACTCAGATGTTAAAAGAGGAGAGACTCTTGCTTCTTCAATGAAAAAAAGAAAAGATGTTTTTCCAAACTTACTTATAAGTATGATTGATGCTGGAGAACAAAGTGGTAACTTAGACATCATTCTTAAAAGAATGGCTGAGTACTATGAGAAGGAAACAAAGATAAGAGGAAAGATTAAGAGTGCTATGATTTATCCTATAGTACTTGGGGTAGTAGCAATTGTTGCTATAACATTTATTCTTACTTTTGTAATGCCAACATTCATACAGATGTTTGAAGAAAATAATGTAGAACTTCCAATAGCTACAAAAATGGTGTTGGCTACAAGTAAAATGTTAGGTAAGTATGGAATAATAATATTCTTAGTTTTAGTAGTAGGTATTATATTGCTTGGGAAATACCTTAAGAGTGAAGAAGGGCAATATAAGTTAAGTGTAATAAATTTAAGACTTCCAGTTATAAAGAAACTTACTCAAAAGATAATAGTTTCAAGATTTACAAGAACTATGGGGATAGTATCTTCAAGTGGAATGTCATTAGTAAAATCCTTAGAAATTGTGGCCTCTGTTGTTGGAAACAAAATAGCAGAGAAAGAATTACTAGGAGTAAAGGATAAGGTTGTAAGAGGGGAAAGTTTAGGAGATTCAATCATGAAAATAAAGATTTTCCCACCAATGCTAGCTTCAATGGTTAAGATTGGAGAAGAATCTGGTTCTTTAGATAGCATACTAGATAAGACAGCAGACTTTTACGATGATGAACTAGAAAGAGAAATAAATACAGCAACAGCCTTAATAGAACCAGCTATGATAGTTGTTATGGGAGTAATTATAGGATTCCTACTAATTTCAATATTAACACCTATGTTCAAGATGTATAACAGCATAGGATAGTTTTAGGAGGTGAAAAAGTTGAGTATTAATGAGAGAATTAAGAAAAAGAAAAAAGGTTTTACGCTAATAGAACTTATTATAGTAATAGCAATAATAGCAATATTAGCAGCAATAGCAATACCAAACTTTTTATCTATTCAGAGAAAAGCTAGGGTTAATGCAGATATAGCAACTGCTAAAACCTTATATGATGCTAGTAATGCATTAATTGCTGAGGGGAATTTGAATTATGTAGATGAAGAAGGTAGAGGCATATATATGAATAGACCATTTGATCCAGAGGCAGAAGTTATATATAAGTATCTTGGTAATTATAAATTAAATAAAAATGGTGGTATAGATGAATCTAGTATTATAAAGCCACAGTCTCTTGAGGATGGACAATTTTTTATAAACATAGTATTTGAAAATGGAGATAAAAGTAAGCCAGATATAACTGTTTCACTTTTAAACAAAGATAACAAAGTGGTAGCAGAATTATATCCTAATTACAATAAACGAGATTAAGTTAAGATTTTAAACTTTTAATAGTTTAATTATAAATTATATACTTTTAAGGAGGAAAAACAAATGAATACAAAAAAACAAAATAAAAAGAAAAAAGGTTTTACGTTAATTGAACTTATTATCGTTATAGCTATAATTGCAATATTAGCAGCAATTGCTATACCAAACTTTTTATCAATACAAAGAAAAGCAAGAGTAAAAGCGGATGTGGCAAGTGCTAAAACAATATATGATGCAACATCTGCATTAGTTTCAGAAGGAAAAATAGTACCTGTGAAAAGTGAAACTATAACGCTTAATATAAGTAGAGCTAAGGTAATTACAGGTGGAGAAAATGGAACCAAAGATGCTGAAGATTTAACAAGTTATTTACAAACAATACCAGTTCCGGAATCAGATTCAACAAGTGGCTTTGTTGTTACTATAACTTCTGATGATAATAATGATGCTGTTATTCAAGTTAAAATAGGAACTAAGGATGTTTATCCAAAAGCAGTAGATCCGTATCAATTAAGCTAGTATTAATTATGAATAATTAGGGGGAGAGTATTATGATAAAAAGAAATAATAAAAAGAAAAAAGGTTTTACGTTAATAGAGTTAATTATAGTAATAGCAATAATAGCAATATTAGCAGCAATAGCAATACCAAACTTCTTATCAATACAAAGAAAATCAAGGGTAAAAGCTGATATAGCAAGTGCTAAGACTGTATATGATGCAACTTCAGCACTAATTGCAGAAGATGCGATAAAGAGTGATGGCTTTTTTGTGGTAAAAAAAGATGCAGCTAATCCAGTAGATGATTATTTACAATTAATACCGCAATCAGAATCAGTTAAGGATGATGTTTTTGCAGTGAAAGTTTTATTAAGTGATAAAGCAGGAACAGCGGATACTACAGATAAAGACAAAGATGGAGATAAAGCAGAATTAGTTGGTGGAGAAAAAGCGGCCGTAACGGTTTATCTAGTTCCTAAAGCTTCTACAGATAATGCAACAGGGGACACACCAAATGGTGCTATATTAGTATATCCAAATGGTGACACACCATATAATTTAGATTAATATTTATTAAATTAAAGTGTAAGGAACTTTTCCTTACACTTTTCAACTATAAAAAGCAAGGAGGAATAACCTTGAGCTTAGAAAAGAAAGAGAAAAAAAGTATATTACAGATGGATGTAGGTGATATATTTAAGGCTTTTAAGAAGAAAAAACAAAATAAAAAAGATGAAAAAAAGGAAAGTCATAAAGTTAAAAAAGTTATATCTAAGAAAGCTGTTTCTATTGATATTGGAAGTGAAAATACAAAGGTTGTAGTTGGAAGGTACTATAAAAATAAGGTTACTATAGAGAAAGCCTTTGAATTTAAAACTCCAATAGGAATAATAGATGATGGTCACATTAAAAATATAGATGAGTTAGGTATGACTTTAAATGACAATCTTGCTTTACATAAAGTGAAAGCTGACAATATTATTTTCACTACTAATAGTACATCCATAATAAACAGAACTATAGTTGTTCCAAAGGTAACTGAGGAAGAAATTGAGTCTGTTATAAGATACGAGGTTCAACAATATTTACCTATAAAATTAGAAGAGCATATGGTTCAATATAATATTTTAGGTGAAAAAATTGTTGATGGTAAGGAAAAGTTAGAAGTTCTTATTGTTGTTTATCCGAATAAGATGATTTTTTCTTATGCAGAGCTTGTAAATATATTAGGGGGGAAACCATATGCTTTAGATGTTAACTATAATTCACAGAGAAAAGCATATTATGTTATGAACCCTGAGATAAATGAAACTATATTAAGTATGGATATAGGTGAAGAAAGTATAGATTTAACTGTAATAAAAAATAATGAATTAATTTTAATGAAAAGAATTAATTCAGGTGGTAAGTATTTGAATAGTCAAATAGCAAAGACAATGGGTATTTCACTAGAAAATGCAGAAACTCAAAAAAGAGAAAATTGTAATTTGATGAGTAGAGATGAGGGCTCTTTAGAACATTGTGTTAGAGATGTTGTAGATATGTGGTTTGATGAAGCAATTAGAATAATCAAATATTATAAGAGTAAAAATACTCATAGTACCATAGATAAAATATATCTTTGTGGAGGAAGTTCAAACATAAAGGGACTTGAAAGATATATAGCAGCTAAATTAGATTTAAGAGCGAAAATACTTCAGGAAAATAGCAATATCGAATTTAAAAAAGGTGTAGAAGAAGTGAAAGTTTCAGAATACATAAATGCTATTGGAGCCTTAATAAGACTTTAGGTTGGTGATGAATAATGAGAGATTTTAACTTTTTCTCCCACATAGCTCAAGAAAGAAAAAGTTATTCAAAAAGAAAGAATATAGGAATTTCAATACTAGGCTTAATTGTGTTTGTATTTGCAGTTAATTTTTCTGTGAATATGATCAGGATGCATATGATAAACAAGAGCATAAATGATTATGAAGCTAAGATAAATGCACCTAGTATGAAAGAGAAATTAAGTGAAGCTACAAAAATTGAGAAGGAACATAATATTTTAGAAAAATATTATAATAATGTAAAAGTAGCATCAGAACAAATTTATAGTAATGATTATGTAAGTACTCAGAGAATAAAGATAATAAACAGTACAGTTCCTAATGATGTTACATTTACTCAAGTAAATATAGATAATAAGACGTTAACAATACAGGCATTATCTAAAACAAGAAGTGCTATAAGTGATCTTCAGTATAACTTAAACAATTTAGGATTTATAGATAACACTTATATAAGTGGTATTGGTGAGAGAAATGCACAGGGACAATACTCCTTCTCTGTAAGTTGTACTTTAAAGGAGGTAGGAAATAATGAAAATAAGCAATAGAGAGAAAACTTTATTATTTGCCCTAGCTCTAGGTGTTATAGGATTTGGTTATTATAAGATAGTTTGGGATTATCAATATAAAGAAATAAAATCCTTAGAAACAAAAAAACAAGAAAAACAACAAGAGTATGAGAATGATGTTAGAATGGTTCAATCAATAGAGCCTAACAAGGAAGAAATAAAGATATATAATACTGAAATTCAAAACTTAACTTCAGGTTTTTATTCTAGTATAGAGCAACCAAATGTAATTCTAGAATTAAATAATCTTATGAATGATAATGGCATAAATGGAACAATGAGTTTTTCAGAAATTAAAACAATGCCAATTATACAAAAGCAGGAAACAACAGTTAGTGATCAAGGAACTGAAGAAAATAAAAATCAGATACAAGGAATAGTAAATGATTATAATAAGATAGTTGATAATAGTAAAAAGCAACCTGCTCAGAAAAAAGAAGAGGAAATATATAATTTAAATCAGATGATGGTTTCATTAAGTATAAATGGAACATACGACAATATAATGAATTTTGTTAAAGCTATTGAAAATAATGCAAAGCATATAAATATATTAAACTTTAATTTGAGTGCTCAGACAGATGGTAAGGTTTCAGCTAATATGAATATTCAATTAGTTGCTATGCCAAAGATTGATGCTTCAAAAGAGGAATTTACAACTGCTGATGATAAATATGGTAAGGATAATCCGTTTTCAGGAGTTAGTGCAGCAGGTACTGGCACTATAGAGAGTGAAATAGCAAATTCAAAGGTGAAGAATGATTTCTTAATGACTGTCAGACCTATAAATTCAGATTTACCAACAATAGTTTTAGGAAAATCTGAGGATAAAGATAAGGCAAGTTATTTAAGTAAAGATGAAAATACTTCAACTAATATTGAGATGTACATATCAGGTAAAGACGGAAAGTATTATTATAAATATAAAGTTGGAGATAAATCATATCCAACAGACTTTAATGGAAATGGTGAAGAGTTCAAACCTAATGGAAATGATATAAACTTTGAAGTGTTTTCAGAAAAGAGATTGAATAATGATGATAAATCAGGAGCTAATATAAAAATAGTTAATAGCTCAGATAAGGAAGTTAACTTAGTAATAGATAAGGATGATGCTAAAAATCCAAGAGTTAACGTAACAACAGAAGGTAAAGTTAAGGTTATAAAAAATTAATTTAAAAGTGAAACTTATGATTTAGATAGTAATAATAAATTATTAAAGTAACAGAAGAGGTGTGAAGCTATGGGTATCAAAAGACGAAAAAGTAAAAAAGGATTTACGGTAATAGAAGCTATAATTAGTTTGACTTTATTTACTATGATAATGATACCCTTAGGTAGCTTTACATTAACTGCAATTAAGAATACAGCTAAGAGTAGTGAAAAACAAAAAGCTATGGATGTTGCTCAAAGTATGGTGGAGCAAATAAAATCAGTAGACAGTAGTAATATAGATAATCTTGATGAAAAATCAGTATTGAATTTAGGGAATTCAAATAGTATTGAGGTTAAAAAAGAATATAAGAATAATAAATTTAAAAATTACAGCATAAGCGGAAATATTTCGGGCTTTGAAGTTGCAGGAAATATTACTCCAAATGATGCTTATGTAAATAAAGATGAAAATGTAGGTAATAAAAATTTTGATTATTACCTTTATATAAATAATGGCGAAATATTAGGAAGTGTAAATTCTAATCTTGAAGAAAAGATTAAATTAGGTCAATTAAATAGTGATAACAATGGACAAATCATTATTAGTGAAGAAAGTAATGGGGATATAAAGATAAATAACAATTATATATCATCAGTAATTGCAAATCAGAAGGATTTTAAAATAAAAATTACTGACAATAAAAGTACAAATGGGAAAATTAACATTAATCTTAGTAATCAAAATACCAATAACATATTAGGTGTTTATTGTTATAAAAATTTAGGTAGTAGTTTAACTTACAATGATGTTCCAGGGGAAGCAAGTAGTGGAATAACTAGATTATATGAAAACTTATATAATAAATCGCCAAATGAATCAGGAAGCAATTTGTTTAATATTGATATTAAAATATTAAAGAAAAATCAACTTATATATGAAATAAATTCAACTAAGGTTATAAAGGAGTGATAAATAAATGAATTTTAGAAGAAAAAAAAGTGGAGCTACACTTGCTTATGTTATTGTTGTTTTAGCAATAGTATCAGTAATTGGAACAGCTATTGTATCACTTTCTTTAGTTAACTATAAAACAACGATTTTAGAAACAAAAAGAACTGAAAATCTATATATGTCTGAGTCTGGATTAGATGAAGTTGAGGCATATATAGAAAATATTACTCAAGAGGCAGTAAAAAAGGGGAATGACGCAGTTGCTAACAATAATGAGTTGTTAGGACTAACTGGAGATGCTCTAGATAAAAAAGAAAATGAAATTTTTAAACCTGTATATGAAAAATATGTAGAAGAGAATTTGAAAAATATCTTTAAATATGAAAATGGGAATGTTTTAGTTAACAATGATATTTTAAAAAGTGTAGATGATAAAACTAAAAATAATTATACAATTTCTTTAATTCAGTTAAATGGAGAAGAACTTAAAGCTAGTGAAAAAACAGAGCCAAGTATAAATAATAATCTTACCTTTGAAGATATTAAGGAGCAGGGGAAAGTTTTAAGCTTAAGGTTTGAGTCTAAATTTAAAGTTAATGATACAAGTTATAAAGATGTAAGTTTAACTTTAAATATAAAAGTTCCAGAATTTAATGGAGCGTATTATGAAGAAAAAATTCCTACACATAGTGGATTAGAAAAAGGGTTGATTGTTGGAGAAAATATAGTTGTGGATAATGGATCTAGTCTAACTGTTAATGGTGGAATAGTTGCAGCTGCAAATTTGGGAGATAAGGAATGTTTTAAATTATATAATAAAACTGAACATACAGGTGATTATAGAATTCCTCAGTATATTATTGGAATAAAAATTGGTGATGATAGTGTTTTAAATTCCTATAATGGAGATTTAATAAGTAAAGCTAGTATAGTGGTTAATAATAAAAACTATAAGCAAAATTATAGTCCGAATAGTAAATCAGTATTAAATGTTGGGACAGACGCTAAAATATTGAATTCTACTTATGGTGTCTATACCGGTAATTTAGGTATATATTCTTCAGCAAATGAATTTGAAGCAGAGAGTGGTATGGTATTTAATAAAACTCCAATTGGAAATTCAAGTATAAATTCAAATTATCCTGTTTATACAAAAAATGATTTAATATTAAATGGTGAGCAATCAACTATTGATTTGAATAATGGATTTTATGGAATTAATAGTAATACTATAGAAGCTGGTATTAATGAAAAAAGAGAAAATTCTAGTGCTATAATTATAAATTCAAAAGATATAGGAGAGGGATCTTCAATAAATATAAAAGAGGATGCTTTAATAATGGGAAGTGCTTATATTAATACTAAGGGTGGATCATATCAAACAGGAGAATCAGTAGCTGTTAAAGGAAATTACATTGCATATACATTTGGTGATGGTAAGAATGTTACTTTTAGATATTATAATCCACTACAACTTATAAATAGTATTGATGGTAAAACTAATTTGAATGTAGAAGATAAGGCTAAATATTTTAAAGAAGTTAGTAGAACGGTTCCTAGTATCAAAACAAGTGGGATTTCATTGCCGGAAAAAACTAAAAGTATAGGAGTTTATATAAATAATAATAATATTCAATATACTAGTGGATTATCTTTAGAGGATTCAACATTTGCTAAGGGAAAAGAAGAACAATTTAACAATAAAATAGAAGAGTTAGGTCCATTAAAAGATGAATTAAATATAACAAAACAAATTCATAAGTTTGAGAATGGTAATGTTATATACATAGATAATACAGGTAATTCAAATGATAGAAGGCTAGATATTGATAAAGATAGCCAAAGTAGTACTGAAGGTGGAAATATAATTACAGGAAATAATTCTAAAATAGAATTTGATGATGGTAAAGGAAAAGGGATTATCATAACTAATAGAAATATATTTATAAATGATAATATAAACTTTGAAGGAACGATAATAACTACTGGAAACATAGTATTTGGGTATAATAAAAAGTTAAACATAACTTACAATCAAAGCGTGGTTGATAATGTAATATCAAATAATTATGAGTCATTTAAAGGTTTATTTAAGGATAAAGAAATAGGAAATAAAATTATTAGGAAGTATGATAATAGCGTTGAAAGTAATACAGAATCATTAGTTAAGAGAAGTAACTGGGAAGTTAATTAATATTAGAGAAGGCTGGTGATTATATGAGTAAATTAAAAGATAAAAAAAGAGGTCTTTCTCTTATAGAATTAGTTGTTGCACTATCATTAATAACAATAATATTAATGATAGTTGGACCATTTTTTATATCAAACTATAAAAGCTTGAATAAAACTAGTAACCAGATAGATTTTCAAAGAGAGTCAAAGGTTATATTAGATCATTTTGGTGAGACTGCTATGGAATGTGGAGAAATTTTTAAAATAAAAGCTGATGCTAAAGATGTTGATTTGAGTAAAACAAATAATATTAGTGGAGAAAATGTAATAATAACATTTGTTAATAATGAAACAGAGAATCAAGTTAGAACAAGTTTTAGGTTGAAAAATGGAACTTTAACTTATAATAGAAAATTGAAAAGTAATAATTTTAAGGATAATAAAATTACAATAGGTAAGTTTATAAAAAATATAACATATACTGCTATGCCAAAAGGAACTACTTTTGAAAATGCTAATTCTATAGAAGTAAAAATAGTTTTTGATACAAGCAATGCAGAACCGTATGAAGTGAAAAACATATTTGCTTTTAGAAATAAGAAATAAAAGTGGGGGTGAAATTGTGAAGAAACTTAAGAAGAAAAAGAGGTTTGGTATTATAATAGTATGTGCAGTTTTAATAATAAGTATTATTGGAATGTCTGCATATGGAATAACACCAGCAAATCCTACTTTTGATATAAGTGCAAATAAAGATAATCTTAATATGGAGCATGGAGAAATAAAAACGGTGGATTATACTATTACTCCAAAGGAGTTTAATCCTAGGAATAAAGTAGAAAAAGAAATTATTTTAATAATAGATACTTCTCAAACTATGGTAGTTAATGATCCTTATCACAATGTATTATCTGCATCTAATAAGTTTATAAATACATTATTAAGTTCAAAGGATGATAGTTGTAAGGTAGGAGTTGTTTCTTATAATGGTGAGGCTGAAATAGTAAGTGAATTGAGTGCTGATTCAGATACAATAAATCAGAAGGTTAATAATATTGGTGGATCAAATTGGAAAGTTAATAATGATCATTTAGGAACTAATGCAGGGGATGCTTTAAGACTAGCTATATCTTTATTTGAAAATCAAAATAATAATGGTAAGAAAGTTGAAAAGACAGTAATATTTATGACAAATGGGAAACCTAATGCATATACTGGGAAATTTTATCCTGATACCAATAAGAGCAACTTATCAGGTAACTCAGGAAAAATTTATAATATGATTAATACAATGGGAGAAGATAATTATAATGTAGATACTAATGAGTTTAATAATTATCAAAAATATTTCTATAAAAACATAGACGATAAAATTTTTGCACCAAGATGGTTTCATAGAAAAAGCTTAGATGAATTAATTAATTTAATAAATGAATATGGATACAATTACGATTATTATGATAGTGCACGACAAGCATTGGACGAAGTTAATACTAATAATTCATTTAATGGAGATCATTTTAATGTTAAAGCTATGGAAAATAAGATAAGTTATTACTTAAATTTTAAGGTCGGATATGAATACGCACTTTATATGGCAAATCAACTGAAGAATAATGGAATAACTAGCTATTCAATATATTTTGGAAAAAGTTCTGATAAAACTAGATATAATACAGTTGCAGATATGTCGGAGGTTGCAGGAAATAAAAAAGGTGATAACATAATTCAATATAAAAAAACATCTTATGGTGATAATTTAGATGCAATTTTTGATGAATTACAAAAAGATTTAGATATCTCATATACTGTTAATGATGCAAAATTAAATATAAGTGTGCCAACTGGGGCAACTATAGACTCTATAGTTTATAATGGGAAAACCATAAAAGTGGATAAAAATGATATTAAAGATGGAAAATATTCATTTGATTTAGGAAATATAAAATATAAGCTTAATTCTAACGGGAATTATGTTTCTAATTCCTTTAATATAAGTGTTAATTATCAAGGTGAAAATTTAACAGAAAAAGACTTGGGAGGAGATATAAATGGAAATATAACTTCTCAGAGTGTAGGTAGTAATTCATTAGGAGATTTACCAGGTATAAAAGCTACTATAAAACCAGGTGTAAATGTTAAAATAAGTGTTTCAGATTATATTGGAGAAGTAGGAACTCCTTATGAAGTTGGAAAAACAGCAGTGAGGGCTTCAGATGGATCATATAATTATTTTTATAATGAGCCACAAAGAACTCCTAAAACTTTAATTGGAAAGGGTTTTGCCAATATTTCTGTTAAGGGAGCTCAAGATACAAAAAATCAAACTTATTGGATTAAAACTTGGTTTACTAAGGATAATAGTGAACAAGAAATAAGCCCAGAGGAATTTAAATTAAATAATATGAACTCTGATATTATGCTTGATAAACCTAATAATCTAACTTATCAGGCATATAATGTTGGTCATTTAGGAACTATGGATAATGAGGATTCATGGAATGATAGAGGTCAAGTATTTAAATCAAAACAAGGAAATCCAGGATATTTACCTACCAATAAAATAGCTCAATATCCTCAAGAATATGGAACACCAGAAAATTTAAATAGTACTAGACCTATTTATGTTTATGGTGATACAGAGTGTGAATTAACTAATACTAAAAAATATAAAAATGAATTTATTGAAAGTTTAAATAGATATGAAAATTCAGAGGTGTGGACTTATAAATGGGGAAATAGAGTTTATGAAGTCTATAAATATGGAAACTATTGGGATAATTTGAAAGGTGGATTTATAAAAGAAGTTAGTAATTGGATGTGGAAACCTAAAACAATATTCTATGATAGTATGAGAGTTGATGATATAAACTATAGGAATGATTACCCAGGATTTACATACAAAGAATCAGATAAATATTGGGGGTATTTAAAACCAAAAGAATCTGGGTGGTACTTATTTGGTACAGAGTCAGATGATGGTTCAAGATTTAGTTTAACTGTGAATAATTCAACATACGAATTAGCTAATAGTAATTTTGGAGTAAGTGGCAATAATAGATGGTATATAAGTCAGGATAGAAGTAACTTTAAAGTACATGCAGCAGCATTTTATAGTTCTTTTCAACCAGTATATTTAGAGGCTAATAAATACTATCCAATACAACTTGAATATTTTAACTGGGGAGGTGGAGGAGCCTTTAAGTTAGGATATTGTAAGTTAGATAATTATAATGAAAATATTAGAGATGCTTTTAAAATGCTTAATAAGGCAACTACTTCACAAGATTATAAAGATTTAGATGAAGTTTTTTATTCGAAAAAATTAGGTTATTGGCCTAATAATTATTATAGATATTATATTGCAGACAATAATATTAATGAATATTTAAATAAACTAAATTGGATGGGGAATGGAAATAATGAAGTATTTACTATGTATCCATCAAAAAGTAATGAACCTGGTGATGTAGCTAATGAAGTTTTTGAAGGTAAATCAGGAGTTAAACTTCCAGTAGATAATGGGGTTTATACAATGCATTATAAAATTTTCACTAGGGCTAATGGTGGAAAAAAAGGTTCTAGTATTTTAAGAGACAACATTGCTAAGGGAAGTTACGGTAAATTTGAAATTAAAGATTTATTAAATGCTAAGATAGATGTTACTGATACAAGTGGTGGTAATAAGATTTATGCTAATAGTAAAGCCATAGTAAATTATAGAATGAATCCAAATCCATTAAAGGTAACAGATGTAATAAGAGATGGAAGTAATCCACCAGAGCAAATAAAATTAAGTGAGTTAAAGATAGTTGGATTAATACCAAAAGGTCTTAAGTTTATAAATAACGATATTTCTGTTAATGGGCGTCTTGAAAGTGATGGAAGCACTAGAATTGAAACTAATGAAATGAATGACATAATTTATACTCGTCAAGGAGATAGTTATGTTGCAAATAGTATGGACAAAAAAATAAATGTGCTTGTTGAATCAGTTGGGAATTTTGATTTTAGAGAAGATCAAAATAGAGTTGGATTTAAATTAATATATAATACTAAAGAGACTAAGCCAATGCTTGAGGACTTTAAGGGAAGTAGTATAAGTATAAATGAGCCTACTAAGATAGAGAAGTTTGGTATTTTAGATTCTGGATCACCTGACAATATAAAAGATGCAAGTGGAGGAATTGATGTTGTTAATGGAATGCCACTTAAGATTGCTATATTGGCAGATATTAAATCTCCGACTTCAGTTATAGACTTTGGATTTAATGCTAACAACATAAAAAATATAGGGTCAGGATTAAAAGTTAAAGTTTATGACAAAGGAAGTTTATATAATAGCATAGAAGAATTTACTATAGATGAGTTAAATAAGAATTTAATTAGTGGAGTTAATACCGGCATAAGACTTAAAAACTTAAGTCTTGGAGAAAAAGTAATAGTTATAGAAGTAACTCCAGATAAAATCTCACAAGGTGGAAGTACTTTGCTTAAAGCAACTGTTGAAAATGGAGATGAAAAAATATATTCTGCAAGACTTCAATATGAAGAAATGCCAGATGTATTCTAAAAACTAATAAAAATAAGACTATAAAATTTTTATGGTCTTATTTTTTTATAGCTTAGTAGTTTGTTTTAAATTAGTGAATAATAATATTATTAGTTAGGAGTATACATTTTATTTTGTAAAGTGGTATACAAAATATTTAATGATACAAAGTGTTATGGAAATGAAATATTTGGTAGTAGGAGTCTTGCAATAAGGTTCTATTTTGATAATATTTCCATAAATAAGTGCTAAATAGAATAAATTATGAAGAAATTCTATATAATTAACTAAAAATCCGAATGATTAAAATGAATGAGAATAGAGAATGTTTGTGAAAAATAACTTGCATTTACAAGATGGGATGAATATAAACTTTCATAAAGGAGGTTTTAAAATTAATTTAATGCATTTTGTTGACAAGCCTTCTTTCATGGATTATAATTAATAAAAATTAGACAAAACGGAACATAAATAAACTCGTATAAGCTTTGAATAAGGCAAAGCGTTTCTACCGGAGACCTTAAATTTCCGTCTATGAGTGAATTTGATATACTATAGGTGTACTATAAGCATATTGACTTCACTTAGAGGTTAGTATGCTTTTTTTTGAAAAATAAATTTCATATCTAATGTATATTTGCAAGTTTGCATTCAAAAATAGAGCGGGCCTTTTAAAAACGAGTTTCATAAAAATTACTTAATTGTACATAAATAACTTTGAAAATATAGTGTGGAGGCGATCGATATGGCAAGAATATTAAAAACAGCATATACATTTGATGATGTATTATTAGTACCAAATAAATCAGAGGTTCTACCTAATGAGGTTTCTTTAAAAACTCAATTAACAAAGAAGATTCAATTAAACATTCCTTTAATGAGTGCAAGTATGGATACAGTTACTGAATCTAAAATGGCAATAGCTATGGCTAGAGAAGGTGGAATAGGAATAATCCATAAAAATATGACAATTGAAGATCAAGCAAGAGAAGTTGATAGAGTTAAAAGACAAGAAAATGGAGTTATAACTGATCCAATATTCTTATCAGAAGATCATACAGTAAGTGAAGCTTTAGAATTAATGGCTCGATACAGAATTTCAGGGGTCCCTGTAACAAGAGAAGAAAAATTAGTTGGTATCATAACTAATAGAGATATAGTTTTTGAAACAAACTACGAGAAGAAAGTTTCAGAGGTTATGACAAAGAGCCCACTAGTTACTGCTAAAGAAGGAACTACTTTAGTTGAAGCTTTAGAAATATTAAAGCAACATAAAATCGAAAAACTTCCTTTAGTTGATGACGAAAATAACTTAAAAGGACTTATAACTATAAAGGATATAGAAAAAGCAAAAGCTTTCCCTAATGCGGCTAAAGATGAAAAAGGAAGACTTTTATGTGGAGCTTCAATCGGAGTGACTGCTGACATGATGGAAAGAGTAGATGCAGTAGTTAAAGCTAACGTAGACGTTATAGTTTTAGATACAGCTCATGGTCATTCAAAAGGAGTTATTGAAGGAGTTAAGAGAATAAAAGCTAAATATCCTGAACTTCAAATAATAGCTGGTAATATAGCTACACCAGAAGCAGTAAGAGATTTAGCAGAAGCTGGTGCAGATTGTGTTAAAGTTGGTATAGGACCTGGTTCAATATGTACTACAAGAATAGTTGCAGGTGTTGGGGTTCCTCAATTAACAGCAGTTATGGATTGTGCAGAAGAAGGAAAAAAATTAGGCGTTCCAGTAATCGCTGATGGTGGATTAAAATACTCAGGAGATATAGTAAAAGCTTTAGCAGCAGGTGCTTGTGCAGCTATGATGGGATCAATCTTTGCAGGATGTGAAGAAGCACCAGGAGCTATAGAAATATTCCAAGGAAGAAGCTATAAAGTTTACAGAGGAATGGGTTCTTTAGGAGCTATGGCTAAAGGTTCAAGTGATAGATACTTCCAAAATGGAACTAAGAAATTCGTTCCAGAAGGAGTTGAAGGAAGAATTGCCTACAAAGGACATTTAGCAGATACTATTTACCAATTAATCGGTGGAATAAAATCAGGAATGGGATACTTAGGAGCTCCAACTTTAGAGCAATTATATGAAACTGCTAACTTTGTTGTTCAAACATCAGCAGGATTCAGAGAAAGTCACCCACATGATATAAATATTACTAAAGAAGCACCAAACTATAGTGTTAACCAATAGGATACAAAGTTCAACAAAATGTTAAAATAAATGTCTTGAAGGTTTTAACATTTTGTTGCAATATATTATATAAGATGAACGGAATATTAAAATTGTGGAGGAAAGCAAATGAGAGATTTAGTTTTAGTTGTCGACTTCGGTGGCCAATATAATCAATTAATAGCAAGAAGAGTTAGAGAGTGTGGAGTTTATTGTGAAATAATACCTTACACTTATAGTATAGAAAAAATAAAAGAGAAAAATCCAAAAGGAATAATATTCACTGGTGGACCAAACTCAGTTTATGGAGAAAATACTCCTTCATTAGATAAAGAAATATTTGAGTTAAATGTTCCTATATTAGGAATATGTTATGGAGATCAGTTAATGGCACATCTTTTAGGTGGAAAAGTTGCAACTGCTCCAGTTAGAGAATATGGAAAAACTAATGTAACTTTAGATAACTCATCAAAGTTATTCCATGGAATAGAAGCTGATGAAACTTGTTGGATGAGTCACACTGACTACATTGCAGAAGCTCCAGAAGGATTCAAAATCATAGCTCATACAGATGTATGTCCAGTAGCTGCTATGGAAAATGAAGAAAGAAGACTTTATGGTGTTCAATTCCACCCAGAAGTTGAACATACTCCATTTGGTCAAGATATGATGAGAAACTTCCTTTACAATATATGTGGATTAGAAAATTCATGGTCAATGGCTTCATTTGCAGAAGAGAAGATAGCTGAAATAAAGAGAATAGTTGGAGACCAAAAGTTAATATGTGCACTATCAGGTGGTGTAGATTCATCAGTAGCAGCAGTTATGGTTCATAAGGCTGTAGGTAAGCAATTAACTTGTATATTTGTTGATCACGGTCTATTAAGAAAAGACGAGGGCGATCAAGTAGAAAAAATCTTCAAAGAAGGTTTTGATATGAATCTTATAAGAGTTAACGCTCAAGATAGATTCTTAGGTAAATTAAAAGGAGTTTCAGATCCAGAAACTAAGAGAAAGATAATCGGAGAAGAATTCATCAGAGTATTCGAAGAAGAAGCTAATAAATTAGGCGATATTAAATTCTTAGTTCAAGGAACTATATACCCAGATGTTGTTGAAAGTGGAACTGATACTTCAGCAGTAATCAAGAGTCACCACAATGTTGGAGGACTTCCAGAGGACATGGAATTCTCATTAATAGAGCCATTAAGAGAGTTATTTAAAGATGAAGTTAGAGCTGTAGGTGAAGAGTTAGGAATTCCTCATCACTTAGTATGGAGACAGCCATTCCCACGGACCAGGATTAGCTATAAGGGTTTTAGGAGAGGTTACTGAGGAAAAATTAGAGGTTGTTAGAGAAGCGGATGCTATTTTCAGAGAAGAGATAGCTTTAGCTGGACTTGAAAGTGAAATATGGCAATACTTCGCAGTTTTACCTAACATCCAATCAGTTGGAGTTATGGGAGACGAGAGAACTTACTGTCATACTGTAGGATTAAGAGCAGTTACATCTTCTGATGGAATGACTTCAAACTGGGCTCATATTCCATATGAAGTAATAGATAAAGTTTCAAGAAGAATAGTTAATGAGGTTAAAGGAGTTAACAGAATTGTGTATGATGTAACTTCAAAACCACCAGCAACTATTGAGTGGGAATAAGATAAATAAGTATCCAAATTAATCATTAATATATAAATTTTATTACAGGTTAAATAGGCAATCTTAAGGTTGTCTATTTAATTTTGAAATGAGATTAATAAACAATATTATAGATATTTTAAATTAAGGGTTTAAAATTTTAATATTCTGTGGATAGTGTATTTAATATATAGAATTTAAGTATTTAGGATATTGTTATTAAATATAAAAAAGTAGCTATGAAAATTTCATAGCTACTTTTTATTTTAACTGTTTTTATTTAGCTGATTTCTTTTGTATAGCTTGGAATAATGCAATTACGCCTATAGCTAAAACTATTAAAACTATAAATACTGAGAAACCTTGTGAGTATCCAGCAAATCCTGATTTATTTAGGAATGATGCCATTACAGGAGGTATTAAGAATCCACCTAAAGCTCCTAATCCACCAATCCATCCTGATGCTCCACCCATAGCTTCTGGTACAGCATTAGGAACTATTTTGAATACTGCTGCATTAGCAACACCCATTCCCACAGCAAGAAGGATTATACCTACTATTGCTAATGGCATAGTTGAAGCAAATGTCATACAAATTGCTCCTGCAAGTGCTATTGCAAGAGAAATGACAGTAGTTATTTCTCCACCATTTTTATCTGCAAGTTTACCGCCATATATTCTTGTTAATGAAGTTAATATAGAGTAGCAAGCAGTTAAAAGACCTGCAATTTTTATATTAAGTCCGAAATAAGTCATCCAATAGTTAGGGAACCAACCTGTTAGTGCTAAGAATCCGCCGAAAGTTGTGAAGTATATAAATACTAATGCCCATGTTTTCCATGACTTAGCTGATATTAAAAGTGTTTCACTTGCTTTTCCTTTAGGGAATAATTCTTGACCGTACTCTTTTGAAGCTATTTCTTTAGCTTCATCTTTACTTATTCCTTTATCAACAAGTTGGAAGTACCAAGCGTTCTGACCTATTTTTATGTAAATAACTGTTCCTACTATTAGGAATATTAACCAAGCTAAGTATGAACCAGGTAATCCTAAGAATGGAAGAGCTAAGTTTGGTATTAATAAAGCAAATATTCCAGGAGCTAAGTTACCAACTCCGCCATAGATTCCTAAAGCAACACCTTGTTGACTTTTAGGGAACCAGTAAGATGCCTGACTGACACCAACTGAGAATGTTGCTATACCACATCCAGATAAAAGTCCTAGTATAAATAATAAAGAATAATATTGGTTTAAGTTATCGTTAAAGAATGCTAAAACTACGTATAAACCACCCATACCTATTATTGATAGTAAAAGTAAGACTATAAGTGGCTTTCTTCCGCCAGTAGTATCAACCCATGCTGAGAATGGGATTCTTAATAATGAACCTGATAAGTTAGGTGCAGCTATAAGTAAAGCTAATAATACTGGGTTTAGGTTTACAAAAGCTTCTTTGAATATAGCAGACGTCGGTCCATAAAGTGAAACCGCTGCAAATCCGATGAAGAAACCTAAAGTTGCGCCTGTTAATCCACGACGTGGATTACCTTTAAGATTTAAAGTATTCATTGTATTACTCCTTTGTTTGTTAATTTTTTAACTCTAAAAGTTATAAATATCGTACTAATTGCAATGAAATTATATCACTAAAAAAAAGTATGTACTGTAACTTTTATCACGAATAATATTTTTTTGAGATTGTGTAGTAACAATTTTGTGAGATTTCATATGATATATATTATTATCAATAAAATTAATAATTTAATACAAAGAAGAGTATATTTAAAAACATATGCTAATAAAAAATACATAGAGAATAAGAATAAAAGAAAATTAACGGTAAATTATTTATAATGAAAAAATAAATTTCCAATATTGCAAAATTATTGGAAATAATTTAAAATACAAATAATAAAACTTTAAAGACGAGTGTTTTTCATAGGAGAACACAAAGGAATATTAACAATATAGTTATAAAATAAGCTTGAAATTATTAATTTATTAATAAAAATCTCTATTTACAAAGTAAATTTTAAGGGATATAATTGTTAATATGAAAATAAAGTAAAATATGGAATAAAATTTTATTTTATGAAACAATAAGAAATGTATGTATTAAGCAAGAAAAATAATGGGGCATTGCAAATTATTACATACTAACAATAAATTTTTATTAAAAGGGGGCAAAATTAATGAAAAGAAAATTAGTTACATTATTAACAGCAGGATTAGCTGCTTCAATGTTATTTGTAGCATGCGGGGGCGGAGCAGATAAACCAGCAGAAGGAAATAATGGTGGATCAAATTCAGGCTCAGAAGAAAATACAGGTGGAGAGAAGAAAGATTTATCAAAACCTGAAAGAATAGCAGCTGAAAATCCAGCGGCAATACCAGAGACTGCAAAGAATAGAAAAGATACTTTAATCGTTGGAACAACAGATCCAAAGGGAGAATTTGTACCAATATACGGTTCAACTACTTATGATGCTTGGGTTAATAATTTAATATTTGATGGATTGATTTCAAATAATGAAAAAGGTGAACCAATTCCAAATGTAGCAGAGAGCTATGAAGTTTCAGAAGATGGTAAAATTTATACTTTCAAATTAAACAAAGGAATTAAGTTCACTGATGGAACAGAATTAACTGCCAAGGATGTAGCATTCACATTTACATCTATTTGTGATCCTGGATATGATGGACCGAGAATGGATGCTGTTAGCAACTTAGTTGGTTACGAAGAGTATAACAAAGGTGATGCTGAGTCAGTTGAAGGTATTAAGGTTATAGATGATTATACAATTGAATTTACTAATAAAGAAGTAGATGCTCAAGGTATCTGGAACTTTAGTTATGGAATTATGCCAGAAAATTATTATGGATTTGAAAAAGGTAATTTCCAAGCAGTTAAAGATAAATTATTAAATCCAGTTGGATCAGGGGCATATAAATTTGTTCACTTCAAACCAGGACAAGAAGTTAAGTTTGAAAAGAATGCTGATTACTGGAAAGGTGAACCAAAGATACCTTATATAGTAATGAAAGTTACAAATGCACAAACACAATTACAAGAATTAATGGCTGGAACAGTTGATATAGATAGAGTTGGAGCTAAGCCAGAAAATATAGATCCATTAAAACAAGCAGGATTCTTAAATATGGATTTATATATGCAAAATGGATATGGATATATAGGAATGAACTATGGTAGTGATAAGGTTAAAGATCCTAAGGTAAGACAAGCTTTAGTTTATGGATTAAATAGACAAGGATTTATGGAGTCATACTACCAAGGATATGGACAAGTTTACAACTCACATATTCTTCCAACTTCATGGGCATATAACCCAGATGTACCAACTTATGATTATAATCCAGAAAAAGCTAATGAATTACTTGATGAAGCTGGATGGAAAGATACAAATGGAAATGGTGTAAGAGATAAGGATGGAGTTGAATTAGAACTTCAATGGTTAACTTACACAGATTCTAAATACGTTGAATCATTAATTCCAATAGTTCAACAATCATGGGAACAAATTGGTGTTAAGGTTACTCCAGAGTTAATGGAGTTTGGAACAATGCTTGATAAGGTTGATAAGAGAGAGTATGACATATTCAATGCTGCTTGGAACCTTTCAATAGATCCAGATCCATCAGGAATATTTGCTATTTCTCAGGATGTACCAGGAGGATTTAATAATGTTGGTTGGAGAAATGAAGAAGCAGATCAATTGTTGAAAGATGGTAAAGCTACAACTGATCAAAATGAAAGAAAGAAAATCTATGGAGAGTGGCAATTAAAGTTCTCTGAAGATTTACCATACATCCTTTTAGGTAATGCTCAAGAGATGTTTGCATCAAGTGCAAAAGTTAAGGGATATCAACCTTCAACTTATATTGATTGGACTCATGATGTTTACAAACTTGAATTAGTTAATGAATAAAATTAAAATAAATCAAAAGTTAGCCTGGACAAAAATCCAGGCTAATTTTGAAAAATGGGGGGAACAGCAAAATGCTACAATTTATTACTAGAAGAGTACTTCAAATAATACCAACTATTTTTGGAGTTTCTTTAGTGCTTTTCTTTATCTTTGCTATGGCTCCAGGAGATGCTATTACAGCTAATATGGATCCAAACATGAGTGTAGAAACTAAGCAAGCAATAAGAGAAAAATATCATTTGGATGAACCAAAAACAACTCAGTACATGTACTGGTTAAAAGGTATTGTAACAGAAGGGTCTTTAGGAGAATCTTTCTATTATAAAAGACCAGTTGCAGATGTAATGAGAGATTTTATACCAAATTCATTTATCTTGGGAGCTGCGTCCTTGATACTGGGACTAATAATAGCAGTTCCAATAGGAATAATTTCAGCAACCAAGCAATATTCATTTTTTGATAAATTCTTTACGGTCTTTGCCCTTATGGGGATATCAATGCCGTCGTTCTTCTTTGGACTTATATTAATAAAATATTTGGGAGTTCAGCTTAATTTATTCCCTATATCGGGTATGACAGATGCAGGTAGTGCATATACAGGAATGCAATATATTTTAGACGTATTACATCACATGATTTTACCACTTATAGTTTTAACTCTTGGAAGCGTAGGTGGATGGATGAGATACACAAGATCAAGTATGCTTGAGGTAGTTAGACAAGACTACATAAGAACTGCAAGAGCAAAAGGATTAAAGGAAAAAGTTGTTATTTATAAACATGCTTTAAGAAATGCTTTAATTCCAGTTGTAACATTATTAGGTATGTCAATTCCAGGATTATTCTCAGGTGCCACATTAACAGAAAAAATCTTTAACTGGCCTGGTATAGGTCCTGTTCAGCTAAGTGCTGTAAATAATAGAGACTATTATCTACTTATGGGTATAAATCTTACATTAGCAATATTGGTTCTTATAGGAAACTTACTTGCTGATATTATATATGCCTTTGTAGATCCTAGAATAAGATTGAAGTAGGGGGGCTTTGGAAATGCAAACAGAAGTAAATAAGAAAGTAAAAGTTAAAAAAGAAAAAATTGAAAGCCCTTGGACTGTTGCTTTTAAAAGGTTAAAAAAGAATAAACTAGCATTAAGTGGATTGTTTATACTTTTAATTCTTGTGGCTATAGCTGTATTTGGACCAATGTTATATCCACATGATCATTTAACTATAGATTTATTAAATACTAATAAACCACCTTCAGCAGAACATTGGTTAGGAACAGATGCTTCTGGTAGAGACGTATTAGCAAGACTTATGTATGGAAGTAGATATTCACTTTCAATAGGTATAGTTGCAGTAGGTATTTCTATTACTATAGGTACTAGCTTAGGTATATTAGCTGGTTATTATGGTGGATTAGTAGATAGTATAATAATGAGAATTGTTGACGTATTTATGTGTTTCCCATTCTTATCATTATTAATAATGGTATCTGCTATAATGTCAGATTTAAAGATACCACCAGAATATAGAATTTTCGTAGTTATGTTTATTATAGGTGCATTAAGTTGGACTGGTACTTGTCGTATGGTTAGAGGTATGGTTTTATCTCTAAGAGAGCAAGAGTTTATGCAAGCGGCAGAATCATTAGGTCTTTCTGATGCTAGAAAAATGTTTTTACACTTATTACCTAACACATTAGCTGTAATCATAGTTTCAGCTACATTAGGAATTGGTGGAGCTATATTAACAGAGTCATCTCTAAGTTTCTTAGGCCTTGGAGTTACACCACCTACACCAACTTGGGGAAATATGATACAAGCAGCTCAAGATTACTATACATTAACTAATAGATGGTGGTTATGGATACCTCCAGGAATATGTATATTCTTAACTGTTATATCAATAAATATATTTGGAGATGGATTAAGAGATGCTCTAGATCCTAAGCTAAAAGTTTAAGGGGGAGAGTGTAATGGGAAAAACATTAGTAGAATTTAAAAATCTTGAAACTCACTTTCATACAGGTGAGGGTATAGTTAAAGCTGTAAATAACGTTAGTTTTAAAATAAAAGAGGGAGAGACAGTTTGCGTAGTTGGAGAATCTGGTTGTGGAAAATCTGTAACTGCTATGTCTCTTATGAGATTAATACCAACTCCTCCTGGAAAAATAGTTGGAGGAGAAATATTCTTTGATGGAAAAGATGTTTTAAAGTTCACTGAAGAAGAACTTATGGATATGAGAGGAAATGATATTTCTGTTATATTCCAGGAACCAATGACATCTTTAAATCCTGTATTTAAAATAGGAGATCAAATTTGCGAAGCGATTATTCTTCATCAGCACTTATCAAAAGCAGAAGCTGAGAAGAAAGCGGTAGAAGTTTTAAAAATCATAGGTATAGCTAGGGCAGAGGAAATAATGAAATGTTATCCTCATGAATTATCTGGAGGAATGAGACAAAGAATTATGATTGCAATGGCAGTTTGTTGTAATCCGAAGCTTTTAATAGCTGACGAGCCTACAACTGCACTTGATGTTACAATCCAAGCTCAAATTCTAGATCTTATGAGGGATATAAAAGAGAAATTAAACACTTCAATATTATTAATAACACATGATTTAGGTGTTGTTGCTGAGATGGCAGATTATGTTGTAGTAATGTATGCAGGTAAGGTTATTGAAGAGGCTCCAGTTATAGAGTTATTCAAAAATCCACTTCATCCATATACTCAAGGATTACTTAAATCTAAGCCATCAGTTGGCGGAAATGAAACTAGACTTTATTCAATACCTGGGCAAGTTCCTAATCCAGTAGGTATGCCAGATAACTGTTACTTCAATGAGAGATGCGACAAATGTATGAAGAAATGCAAAGAGAATCAACCAACTCTTATTGATGTAGGAAATAGACACAAGGTTTCATGCTGGTTATATAAGGAGGGAAAGTAGATGCAAGATAATACAGTTTTAAAAGTTGAAAATTTAAAAAAATACTTTCCAATTAAATCAGGAGTTTTTTCTAAGACAGTTGGGCATGTAAAGGCTGTTGATGGAGTAAGTTTTACTATAGATAAAGGTGAAACTTTAGGACTAGTTGGAGAATCAGGTTGTGGTAAGTCAACAACAGGAAGAGCAATTTTAAGATTATTTGAAAAGACTGATGGAAATGTATATTTTGAAGGAAAAGATATATTTGATTTAAAAAAGAAAGAGCTTAGAGAGTTAAGACCTAGGATGCAAATGATATTCCAAGATCCATATTCATCATTAAATCCTAGATTATCAGTTGACTCATTAGTAGGAGAGGCTTTAATAAGTCATAAGTTATGTAGCAAGGAAGAGTTGCCGGAAAGAGTAGCTCAAACTATAGAGAGATGTGGTCTTGCTAGATATCATATGAAGAGATACCCACATGAATTTTCAGGTGGACAAAGACAGAGAATTGGTATTGCAAGAGCATTGGCTTTAAATCCAAGCTTTATAGTAGCTGATGAGCCAGTTTCAGCTCTTGATGTTTCAATACAATCACAGATAGTAAATTTAATGATGGATTTACAAGAAGAGATGGGATTCTCATATCTTTTCATATCTCACGATTTAAGTATAGTAAAACACATATGTCATAAAATTGGAGTTATGTATTTAGGAAGTTTAGTTGAGCTAGCTCCTAAAAATGAGCTTTATGAAAATCCACTACATCCATACACTAAGGCTTTATTATCAGCGGTTCCAATACCAGATCCAACAATAAAGAGAGAAAGAATAATATTAAGAGGTGATATTCCATCACCTGCAAATCCACCAACTGGATGTAAGTTCCACACAAGATGTCCTTATGCTATGGATAAGTGTAAAAAAGAAATTCCAGAGTATAAGTGTGTTGGAAAAGATCACTATGTAGCATGTCATTTAGTTGAGTAGATTGGGAATTTCTTTTAACTTGGTATAAACAATGTGTATTAAAATGTAAAAAATGAATTAAAAATTAAATTTTGTATAGTGTAGGAAAGAAAATTTTCCTACACTATAACTATATATGAGGAAATTTCACAAAATGTATAAAAAGTGTGATATTACCTTGTAATACATAAATGATAAATGATAAAATATTAACGTATGGTTAACGGGGGGAGTTAAATTTGTTTTGGTTTAAAGATGAAATAACTAGAAGAAAAGAAAAAGAAGATTATGAGAAGTTAATGGAAGAGATTAAAGATAAAGAAAAGCCAACTTTTAAAGATTTGGTTGCTATAATGATGGCGCAATACGCAATAATACTTCCAATGGTATTTGGTGGTTTAATTATTTTTGCGATTATATTATATATATTAATGGCGTGGTTAAAATAACTTTATAAACGTCAATGGAGGTAGTAATAATGAAAAAAGGATTAGTTGTTGATTTATCAAAAGCAGCTCCATATTTAAGAGAACATGAAGTTGCTTACATGCAAGAAACTATTAACGCAGCACATGAGAAATTACATAATGGAACAGGTGCAGGAAATGACTTCTTAGGATGGGTTGACCTACCAGTTAATTATGATAAAGAAGAATTTGGAAGAATTAAAGAAGCTGCTAAAAAAATCCAAAGTGATTCAGATGTTTTAGTAGTTATAGGTATAGGTGGTTCTTACTTAGGAGCAAGAGCTGCTATAGAAATGTTAACTAACAATTTCTATAACTCATTATCAAAAGATAAGAGAAAAACTCCTGCTATATTCTACGTAGGAAACAACATAAGTTCAACTTACATGGCTGACTTATTAAAAGCTATAGATGGATTAGATGTAAGCTTAAACGTAATATCAAAATCAGGTACTACTACAGAGCCTGCAATAGCTTTCAGAATCTTAAAAGATTTCATGGAAAAGAAATACGGAAAAGAAGAAGCTACTAAGAGAATATATGCTACAACAGATGCTAAGAAAGGTGCTTTAAAAACTTTAGCTGATGCTGAAGGATATGAGACTTTCGTAATTCCAGATGATGTTGGAGGAAGATTCTCAGTTTTAACTGCAGTTGGTTTATTACCAATAGCTACTGCTGGTATAAATGTTGATGAAATAATGGAAGGTGCAGCTGACGCTAGAGAAGAATATTCAAATCCTTCATTAGCTGACAATGAGTGTTACAAATATGCTGCAGCTAGAAACTGCTTATACAATAAAGGAAAATTAATCGAAGTTTTAGTTAACTACGAGCCATGTGTTCACTTCTTCAACGAGTGGTGGAAACAATTATACGGAGAATCAGAAGGAAAAGACAACAAAGGATTATTCCCAGCAGCTGTTGACTTCTCAACTGACCTTCACTCAATGGGACAATACATCCAAGAAGGTAGAAGAGACTTATTCGAAACTGTTCTTTGTGTAGACAATGCTAGAGAAGAAATAACTATAGAAGCTAACGAAGAAAACATAGATGGATTAAACTTCTTAGCAGGAAAAACTATGGATTATGTAAATAAGCAAGCCTTCAGAGGAACTTTACTTGCTCACAACGATGGTCAAGTACCAAACATAGTTGTTAATGTTCCTGAGTTAACTCCATACTACTTCGGAAGATTAGTTTACTTCTTCGAAAAAGCTTGTGGAATTAGCGGATACGTTTTAGGAGTAAATCCATTCGACCAACCAGGAGTTGAAGCTTACAAGAAAAACATGTTTGCTTTACTTGGAAAACCAGGTTTCGAAGATTTAAAAGCTGAATTAGAAGCTAGATTAAAATAATATAAATTAAATTTAAAAAGGAGCTCTTTTTAGAGCTTCTTTTTTGTTTTAAGGGTATAATTTTATTAAGAGAATTTTTTGTTTGATAGGAGTATTTATTATGAAGATAGTCGTTGATGGAGATGGATGTGCAGGAAGAGAAGTTATTGAAAAAGTAGCAAAAAGTAAGTCTATAGATGTTTTAATTTTTTGTACAATAAATCATATGATAAGATCTGATTATTCCGAAGTTAAAATAGTAGATGATGGCTTTCAAAGTGTAGATATGTATGTTGCAAATGCTACTAAAAATGGTGATATTGTTGTAACACAAGATTATGGGGTAGCAGCTATGGCACTTGGTAGAGGAGCTTTAGCTATTAGTCCAAAAGGAAATATTTATGATAATGAAAACATTGATAGATTACTTTTTGAAAGACATTTGCATCAAAAGAATAGAAGAGCTGGTGGAAGAAGTAAGGGAAGCTCTAAAAGAAAAAAAGAAGATGACGATAGATTAGCTTATAATTTAGATAAATTAATATTAAGAAGTAATGGGATTTAGAATTTATTTTGAGGTGAATAAGAAAACCTCAGATTAATCTGAGGTTTTCTTTTATGGTTCGATTATATGGATATAATAAAATTAGGAGATTTACAGTGTTAAGTAAGTAACACTATCTACATTATATACAGAAGTATTTAATTTTATACATTAAATAAAAATAAAAATAATGTGGAAAAAGAAGTTTTTATAGCAATAAAAATAGAAAATATTTACATAAAAACTGAAGTGTAATATAATTTATTTATCATGTTTCGGGTATTAGGGGGAGTGATTATGGGAGAGTTACTTTTAGAGTTAGATGAAAAAGAAGTAATAGAAGACAACAGTCCGGTTAACATAATGATTATAAATAATACTAGCGATAATCTAAAATATAAAATACTAATAGGAAAGGATGGAATTTGGGATACCTTAAGAGATTTTGAAAAGGGCAATAGATTTACATGGACACCAGAAGAAATCGGTGATTATATGGTTATGGTCCAAGGAAAAAAGGAAAACTCAAATAAGCCTTTTGATTATAAGGTTACCCAGAGCATTAATGTGAGTAAGAAGGGTGATAAACAAGAGAATAAAAATAAAAAAGATGATAATCTTATAAAAGGAATATATCTTAATAAAGATGTTTTTAATGTAGGAGAAAAAGCAGTTTTAAAGGTTGATAGTTTTGATGAAAATATAATGTATAGGTATTTTATAAGTGGAAAGAACGGATGGCAACTTATAAAAGATTATACTATGGAAAATAAATTGAATTATACTATTAACGAGAGTGGACAGTTTGAATTTTTAATAGAGTGCAAAGCTCCAAGTTCAACTAATACTGCTGATGATTACGAAACAGTTATGTTTACTGCTAAGGAATTTATAAAGCCTGAAATAACTAATTTTATTAATTTAAGCGAAGAGCTCTTAGTAAACTCTGAACTTACATTCCAAGTAGATGCAAATTTTGAGGATGAAAGAACAGCTCTATATAAGTTTATAAAAATATCTCCTGATGGAACTACATCTTGTGTACAAGATTTTTCATCAAGAAGAATAGTGACTTTCAAAGAGGTTGTTGAAGGGAAGTATAAACTTTTATGTTTAATAAGAGATATGTATTCGACTAAAGAATTTGATGACAGAGCAGTTATGGTGTATGATATAAAACCTTATGAACCTCTTAAACTAAAAAGTTTTACTACTGATTTAACTTCTCCTCAGCTTAAAGGAGAAAAGATTCTTGTGAAAGCTGCTATAGATGGAGGAAGTGATGTTTTATATAGATTTAAAATTGATGGCCCAGTAGCAGAAGATTCAGGGTATTCTAGAAATAGCTCATATTTATGGAGTGCAAAAAAAGATGGAAATTATAGAATAACTCTTTGGGCTAAAGATGATTCATTTATTGGAGACTATGAGATAGAATCAAAAATAGACTATAAGATTGATAAAAAGGTTGCTAAACCTATAAAAATAAAAGAGCTTATATTTGATAAAGATAGAACGCCTATTATCAATGAAGTCGTAAGATTAAGGGTTTCAGCAGAAGGAGGAACTGACCTTAAGTATGCTTTTGTTGTTTTAAAGGATGGGGAAGTACTTGAAGAAATAAGTTATGGAAGTACAAATTGGGTTGAATTTATTCCAAGAGAAAAAGGTGATTATCAATTAGAAGTTAGGGTTAAAGATAAGTATTCAACTAAAGAGTTTGACAATCATACAACTGTTAACTTTAAAGTAAGAGAGTATGCAGAGGGAAAGATTGATCATATTTTAGTTCCTTCTAAGGAATATTTTTTAGTTGGAGATGATATTGACATAGAAGTAATAACTCAAAATACTAGGCAGGTAAAAGTTAAGTATGTCACTAAAGTCAATGGTCAAGTTGTTGAGGAAACTGATTATATAAAAAATAAAAGATTTAAAATAACTCCAAAATGTTCAGGAAAATATTCGGTGGATATTTTTGCAAGAAATGTTAAGTGCAAAGATGGATTTGATTCAAGAAGAGAAGTTAAGTTCTATATTAATGAAGCTTCGCCTATTACTAATACAAAAGTAACTGCTTCTGATGAAACATTTAAGATAAATGAAGAAATAAATTTCACAACTAAATGTCATGGTGGAAGTAGAGTTTGTTATGAGTATTATATAATGGTAAATGGAAATTGGAGTTTGGTTCAAAAGTACAGTAGAAAGAGTTATTATTCATTTAGACCATATGTACCAGGAACTTATAAAGTTTTAGTTTTAACTAAGAGTTATTATAAAAAGTGTGCATATGAGGATTATGATACTTTTGAGTTTAAAGTTGAATAGAAGAGACGCTATTATAGTAGATTTTAATTAGCTGCATCGAAACTAAATAATAGGATTTACAATTACTTATAAATTCTATTATTTAGTTTTGATGTGGCTTTATTATTTAAAGAAAGAATGTAGAGTTTGGTTGTAATTAACGCAACTTTGCATTATACTAACCACATGTATAAATGTAGAATTTTTTATAAGGAGTGAAGCTTTAGTGGAAAGATTAGATAAGGTTTTATCAAATTTAGGATACGGAACAAGAAAAGAAATAAAACAAGTTGTTAAAAAAGGGTTTGTAACAGTTAATGAAACTGTAGTTAAGGATAGTGGAGTTCAAGTAGATCCTGATAAGGATAAGATTGTTATAAATGGAGAAGAAGTAGAATATAAAAAGTACATATATTTAATGATGAATAAACCGGCAGGAGTTATCTCAGCAACATATGATAAGAGAGATGAAACGGTCATTGATCTTTTATATATGGAAGATCAAGTTTTTGAACCATTCCCAGTTGGAAGATTAGATAAGGATACAGTTGGTTTATTACTATTAACTAATGATGGAGATTTAAACCATAAATTAATATCACCAAAGTATCATGTAGATAAAGTTTATTATGCAGAGATAAATGCACCTATAACAGAAAAAGATATAAAAGCTTTTGAAAATGGAGTAACTTTAGATGACGGATATAAATGCATGAGTGCTAAGCTCGTTGTATTAGAAAATTTAGAGGATTCAGCCAGAGTAGAAGTTACTGTTCAAGAGGGAAAATATCATCAAGTTAAGAGAATGTTTGAGGCTAGAGGTAAGAAGGTTGTTTACTTAAAAAGAACATCTTTTGGAAACCTTCCTTTAGATGAAAGTTTGGAAGAAGGCGAATATAAAGAGCTATCAGACAGTGAATTAGCGGTGCTTTACAAAAATTTTTAGAAAATTAAATGATAATGATTGTGATAAGAAATTCATGTAGGAAAACTTGCAAAAAAAGTATTAGATTGCTTGCAATTTAAGTAAACATCTAATATAATAGTTGTGCGAGGATAAATAAAAGGAATAAATAGCCCCCTTTTTATTTATTGCTTATTGCTGAAACGCAACCTAGCCCCAAGGGTTGCGTTTTTTTATATATAAAAATGCAAGAAAAATTGCAAGAATAAAAGTTTATAGAAGAAAAAAATCATTAAAGTTTAAAGAATTAGTATGTGTTAAGTACTGATTCTTTTTTTATTCCCAATATTATGTAATTTATTTTTAAAAGATATGTTAACTTGGTTCTTTTTAGTTATATTTTGGAATATAAATATAAAGTTAATGGGAGTATTATGTAAGGCTATTGAAACAGGGGGGAACAATATGAAGAAAAGCAAAAGTATATTTTTATGTGCACTCTTAGCCACAGTAGCATTTATGCCTACAAAGAGGATGACAGTTTTAGCAGATGAGAAGGCTAATGTAACAGTAGAAGCTGTTGAAGAAAATAACACATTGTTCGATGAAACTGTATTATGGAAACCAGGAAATGTAGAAGAAAGTTCACTTAATATTTCAAATAACTTAAATAAAGATATTAAGATTAAGAATATGTCATTTGAGGACGAAAAGATATATGATTACTTGAATTCTAAATACATAACTGAAGAGGATGAAAGGTATGAACATTTTTTAGAAAATTCTCATGTGACTATAAAGAATAATGATGAAATTCTTTATAAAGGAACACTTAAAGAGGTTTTTTCAAGTAGAAATGTTAAGTTGTCCAAAGAATTTGTAATTGAAGCTAACAGTGAAGAAACAATGCATTTAGAAATAGAAGTTTTTGAAAATATGGATAATAAGGGGCAAGGACTACATCATAATTTTAATTTGGCTATTAATTATGAATATAAAAAAGATGATTCTGACTTGCCAAATACAGGGGGCTTTAGCAATACAGGAATAATGCTTATGGGAATAGTTGCCTTAGGGTTAGGAGCACAAGTATTAAAGCTACCTCACAAAAAGGAGGAGATTTAATATGAAAGGAAATAAATTTAGAAAAATTACAGCTTTAATTGTAGCAGTTGGGATAACTGGAGGAATAGGAAGTTTAGCATATTTTTCTGACCAAAGGTTTATGAATGGAGAGATAAAATTAGTTTTAGGTACTTTAGATTCTAATATAACTAAAACTATTAAAATAGAAAAATTAGATATAGAAGTTCCAGTAAGTGATACTTTTGTTATAACTAATAATGGAACATTAGATCAGAAGATAACTTTTATGCTTAATAATTCATCTATTGATACTGATGGATTGGATAAAATAAATTACTCACTATCATTTAAAAGTAGCAATGGGAAAAAAATTAAAACTCATGGAAATGGTAATGAAGCCTTAAGTACATTATTTAATAAGGAATTAGAGTTATTAGATGTTAATGGAAATGAAGTTTTCTTAGATGATGGAGAAACTTTAACAGGAAAATTAACTTTAAATATGAAAAGAGATATGCCAGAAAAATATTCAAATGCTAATTTTAGTTTTGATTTAAATTTAGCATATACTCAAACTAATAATGAAGTAAAGTAGTAAGGGGGAGTTTAAGTGATTAGTAGAAATAAAATTATAGCATTAATTTTAGGAGTTTCACTTGCTTCAAGTGCTACTTATGGAAGTTATGCTTACTTTAGTGGAGAAAAAAGTGCTAAGAATAATGTAGGGATTGTAGAATTAGATTCTAAGGAAGGTGCTTTTGAGGTTTCCAAAATAAGCTTAAGAGAAGGAGCTTTAGTTTTGGAGTTATCTAAGAGAATTTTTTATACTGGGGAAGATTTAAAAATTGATGTTGAAGGTAGTGAAGGATTCTTAGATAATACTGAGATAAAGATTGAAGGAAAAGAAATTATATTAACTAAAACAGAAGGAGAGTTTGTTATCCCAGAAGGTGCTGAAAACATACTTCCAAGTATAAAACTTACTTCAAATTTTGAGGATAGATTTTATCAAGATTTAGTTGAAATAACTATGTATTTATATAAAGATAATGAGGGAAATATTTTATGGAGTTTAACTAATGAATATGTACCTCCAGTTGAGGAACCAGAAGTTACTGAACCAGAGGTTGTTCCACCAGTAGAGGAAGTTGTTCCAGAAGAGGAAAAACCATCAACTGAAAATACAGAGGTAGAAACTGTTGTACCTGAAATAGGCAATGAAGAAGAGAAACCACAAGTCGAGGGAGAAGATGAAAAATATCCGGTAGAAAATGTGGATGAAAATAAAGAAGAAATCATAGTAAAAGAAAATAATTCTGCTGAAGTTAAAAAAGAAGAGATAAATAATGAAGCAAAGGTAGTAAAAGAAAATTTAAATACTACTGAAGGTGAATTAATAGAATAATTAAAGAAATTTTATAGATTTAGGATTAGATTAGGGTTTAATGGTCACATTTTATAATGTGACCATTTATTTTTGTTTAGGTTATTTAAAATTAAAATATCTTTGTTTAAAATATAATATATAAACTTATATGGTATAATAAAATTTAGTTTCATTTATAAGAAGAGGAGTGATCCAATGGATTTAAAGAGCTTGCTTAATAAGGAACAATATGAAGCAGCAACTACAATTGATGGTCAAGTGCTTATACTAGCAGGAGCTGGTTCAGGAAAAACAAGAGTACTGACTCATAGAATAGCGTATATGATAGAAAAAGACATAAAACCTTACAATATATTAGCCATAACATTTACTAATAAGGCTGCTGGAGAGATGAAGGAAAGAGTTAAATCTCTAGTTGGAGAAGAAGCTAATAATATGTGGATATCTACATTCCACTCATCTTGTGTAAGAATTTTAAGAAGAGAAATAGATAAGCTTGGATATAACAAGGATTTTACTATATATGATTCATCAGATCAGAAAACATTAATAAAGATTGTCATGAAAGAACTTAATATTAATGATAAAGAAATAACTGATCAAGAGATATTAGGAACTATAGGAAAAGCGAAAGATAACTTGCAAAGTGCAGCAAGTTTTAAGAAAGAAAACCAAGAGCATTTTAGAAGAAATAAAATAGCTGATGCTTATGTTTTATATCAAAAGAAATTAAAAGAAAATAATGCCTTAGATTTTGATGATTTAATTGTTAAGACTGTAGAGTTATTTAGAAAGCATACTGATGTTTTAGAGTTCTATCAAAATAAATTTAAATACATAATGATAGATGAGTATCAAGATACGAATAAGGCTCAATATGAGTTTGCTAAACTTCTTGCAGCTAAGTATAAAAATATTTGTGTTGTTGGTGATGATGACCAGTGTATTTATGCTTGGAGAGGAGCTGACATAAGAAATATCTTAGACTTTGAGAAAGATTATCCAGATGCTAAGGTTGTTAAACTTGAGCAAAACTATAGATCAAAAGGAAATATACTAGAGGCTGCTAACAAAGTAATTAAAAATAATACAGAAAGAAAATTCAAGGTTTTAAGAACTGAGCAAGTTGAAGGAGAAAAAATAAGTATCCATAGAGCTTATTCAGATAAGATGGAGTCATCATTTATAATTTCAGAGATAGAGAAATTAAAGGATGATAAAGGATATAATTATAAAGACTTTGCTATTCTTTACAGAACAAATGCACAGTCACGTAACTTTGAGGAAGCTTTAAGAAGAGCAGGTATTCCATATAGAATATTTGGGGGATTAAAGTTCTATGATAGAAAAGAGATAAAAGATATTCTTTCATATTTAAAAATATTAGTTAATCCTAAGGATGCTATAAGTTTAAGAAGAATAATAAATGTTCCTAAGAGAAGTATTGGTGATGCAACAGTAGAAAAATTACAAAACCATGCTAATGAAACTGAGGATACATTATATAATGCATTATTAGATGTAGATTACGTACCAGGGTTAACAGCAAGAAGTATAAATCCTATTAAGAAGTTTACAGATATGATGGAAGAAATCATGATGATGTCAGAGCAATTATCTGTATCACAATTAATAGAGTATGTTTTAGAGAAAACAGGATATTTAAAGGCACTAAAAGATTCTAAGTTAATAGAAGATCAAAGTAGAATAGAAAACTTAGAGGAATTAGTTTCTGATGCTGTTGAATTTGAAAAGAATAAAGAAGAGGAAGATAAATCATTATCAGCTTACTTAGAGAAGGTTGCTCTTGTTCAAGATATGGATAACATGGAGAATGAGGATAATTACGTTATGCTTATGACTGTTCATAGTTCAAAAGGACTTGAGTTCCCAGTAGTATTCTTAGTTGGTATGGAAAATGGTATATTCCCAAGTGCAGCTTGCTTTGATAAAGAGGACCAAATGGAAGAGGCTAGAAGACTTTGCTATGTTGGAATAACTAGAGCAGAGGAAAAATTATATATGACTTCAGCAGAAACTAGAATGGTATTTGGTAAAACTGTAGCCTATGCTCAATCAGACTTTATATCAGAAATTCCAGCTCATATAAAAGACTATGTAAATGTTAATGGGATAAGTTCAACAAATGCCTTCAAAAATCATTCTAATAGTGAGACAAGAAGAACTTACAACCCGCATGGAATGAGAAGTCACATGAGTACATCACAAGCCACTAGTATTTTAAAGAAGGCTTTAAATGAGAAGGGTGGCGGAAAAGTAAGTCCAGATGAATTAACTATGGGAAGAAAGGTTAAGCATCCTAAGTTTGGTAGTGGAACAATAATAACTAAGAGTAAAGTTGGAGATGACTATAAGCTTACTATTGCCTTTGATAGTCAAGGGGTTAAACACTTAATGTTTAGCTTTGCACCTTTAGAACTTCTTTAATTTTGTATGAGGAGTAGATATATATGGATAACAAAAAACAAAGAATAGAAGAATTAGTTGAAGAGTTAAATAAATATGCTTATGAATACTATGTTTTAGGGAATTCTTCAGTTACAGATAAAGACTATGATAAGAAATATTATGAATTAGTAGATTTAGAAAAAGAAATAGGATATAAGTTACCTTATTCACCTACTCAAAGAGTTGGCGATGTTGTTTTACCTGAATTCAAGAAATATACTCATAAGGCTAGACTTTGGAGTTTGGATAAGGCTCAAAGCTTAGAAGAAATAAGAGAGTGGCATAATAGAAATATTAAGTTTATAGAAGAATTTAATAGAACTAATGAAGATGAATTACCTCCATTGAAATATATATTAACTAAAAAGTTTGATGGATTAACAATAAACCTTTCTTATGATGAGAATGGAATATTAGTTACAGGAGCAACAAGAGGAACTGGAGCAATAGGAGAAGATGTTACTGCTCAGGTTAAGACTATAAAGGCGCTACCTCTAAAAATAGATTGTCATGATTTCTTAGAGATTCATGGAGAAGCTATTATGACTACAGAGGCATTTGAAAAGTATAATGCTGAAGCAGATACTCCACTTAAAAACTTAAGGAATGGAGCAGCAGGGGCTTTAAGAAACTTAAATGTAGCTGAGACTGCTAAGAGAAATCTGTCAGCTTTCTTCTATGATATTGGATATAAAGAAGGAGTTCCATTTAAAACTTATATGGAAATGCTAGAATTCATAAAAGTTAAGGGATTCCCAATGGATGATTACATTAGAGAATGTACTACTTTAGATGAGATTCAAAAAGAAATTGACTATATAAGAGACATTAGATTTGATTTAAACTATGATATAGATGGATTAGTTATAGCTATTGATGATATAAGAACTAGAGAACTTTTAGGATATACTGTTAAGTTCCCTAAATGGGCTATAGCTTATAAATTTGAAGCACAGGAAGCAACAACTAAGCTATTAGATGTTGAATGGAATGTTGGAAGAAGTGGAAGAGTTTCTCCAACTGCTATCTTAGAACCAGTTGAATTAGCTGGGGTTACAGTTAAAAGAGCTACATTAAATAATATGGACGATATAGCCAGAAAAGGAGTAAGATTAGGAGCAGAAGTATTCGTAAGAAGAAGTAATGATGTTATTCCAGAAATTATGGGTGTTGTGCCAGATAGCTTAGAAGGATCGCAAGAGATAGAAGAACCAACAGTTTGTCCTGCATGCGGTGCTCACTTAGTTCATGAAGGAGTTCACATATATTGTGAAAATACTCTAGGATGTAAGCCTCAAATGGTAAAAACTATAGTTCACTTTGCAGGTAGAGAGGCTATGAATATAGCTGGATTCTCAGAAAGAACTGCTGAGCAATTATTTGAAAAGTTAGATATAAGAGATATTTCAGATCTTTATAGATTAGAGTATGAAAAATTATTAGATTTAGAGAAGTTTGGACCTAAGAAGGCTCAAAATCTTTTAGATGCTATAGAAAAGAGTAAAGATTGTACTCTAGAAGCATTCTTATATTCACTAGGCATTCCTAATGTAGGAGTTAAGACTGCTAAAGACTTAGTTAAGAGATTTGAAAGTTTAGAAAATCTAGAAAAAGCTACTTTTGAAGAGTTAGTTTCTGTTCAAGATGTAGGAGATATAGTTGCAAGAAGTATAATGGAGTTCTTTAAAGAAGAGAGAGCATTAAAAGTTATAAATGAATTATTAGCAGTAGGTGTAAATCCTCACTATGAGAAAAAAGAAGTAGTTGAAAGCACATTTATGGGTAAAACAGTAGTTGTAACTGGTACTCTACAAAATTATTCAAGAACTTCAATAAAGGAAAAATTAGAATCATTAGGTGCTAAAGTTTCAGGAAGTGTAAGTAAGAAAACTGACTTTGTAATAGCTGGAGAAGCAGCAGGTTCAAAATATGATAAAGCTAAATCTTTAGGAGTTACAATATTAAGTGAAGAAGAATTTGAAAATATGATATAGATATTTTTTTCTAAATATAAAATTAACACTCACTTAAAACAGAGCCAAAAATAAAAGTCATGTGAATTTAAATCACATGACTTTTATTTTTTGTATGTTTTTGGTGAATCTTCAACTTGAATGTTTTCAAAAATATCTTCATCTTGAACTTCCTCAAAAAGATCCTCATCTAAAGGTTCTACAAAATCGTCTAATAAGTTGTCTTTTATATCAGAATAAGAAACAGTGTCATCATCAATATCAGTTAAATTATTAAATATCTTTTCCTTATTTCTTATTAAAGATATGTTATGTGCTATTTTTTCAAGTAAATAATTTTTGTATTTAATTTGTCTATATGCTTTATTAGCTATTACGAAGCTCCAAATTCCAAGGAACATCATTGTAAGCATGAAAAGTATAGCAATAACTTGAACTGCTAAAGTCATTTAACTTTACCTCCACCTAGAATAATAAATAAATTATACCATATTAGATAGAAAAAATAGTGTTAAATAATTATTACATTAAAACATATACTTTAGTAAGCAATTATTAAGGAGAAAAAGTATGTTAAAGTCCTTTTACGGTTTATTAAATTCAAAAAAGATAGAAAAATCGCTTATGAAGTTCAGAAAAATACCAATTAAAAAGGTAAGTGAAATTATTTTAAGGGAATGTCATAAAGAAAATTTAGAATATGAGATTATAAAAAATAATAATCATGAATTTTTAATTGAAATAAACAAAGGGAAGAAAAAGACCTTAATAATGTTTCATAAAATATTGGCTGTTACATTATATGATTATGAAAAATTTAGTCATATGGTAGCGCATAGAGAGGCTAATAAGGGATTCTATATTACTACGGGGGTATTCCAAGAGGATGTTTACCACAAAACATACATTGATAACTTTGCAAATCATATAAAAATATTTGATGGAAAAAAATTCATTGCTAGTCAGAGGTGGATAAAAAATAAAAGGCATGAGCATATATCTTATGATAGACTAAGTTTTAAATCTTTCTATTAAGATGTATTTCTTTTAAGACAAGTGTCAATAATCTAAATGGTAAAAGATTATTGAAGGAGATTAAAGGATGAAGAAGTTGTTTTTATTTATAATTTTAATAATTACATTAGGTATGGGGGTTTTAAAAAGTTATTTAGAAATAGCTCCAACTTCTACTGTTACATTTGAGAAAGAAGAAAGTTTAGTTTATGCCATAGATGATATTCCAGATACAATAAGTTCAAGTGATATTTTAAGCAAAGAGGAAGAAGATTTAATATGCTCTATATTTTCTGGATTAGTTGAATTAAATGAAGAAGGAGAACCTATTCCAGATTTAGCTAAGGCTTGGAAACTTAGTGAAGATGGACTAGAGTATACTTTTAAAATAAAAGAAAACATTAAGTGGAGTAATGGAGAAGAAATAACTGCGGAAAGTTTTCAAATGTTTTTTAGAGATTTACTAAGTCCAGATAACGATTCATATACAAGTGATGAACTTAATACTATTTATGGAGTTAAAGAATATAGAGAAGGAAAACATGATTTTAGTAAGGTTGCTATAAACACACCAGATAAATATACAATCACTATAAGAATGAATAATAAAGATGATGAATTATTAGAAAAATTATCAAAGCCAGTATATAGATTGAGAAATTTAAATGATCCACTTGATAACTATAAATTAGAATTCAACAAAATATCATATACTGGCCCTTATATTATAGAAGAAGTTACAGAAGATGGCTTTATAAAATTAACCTACAATCCATATAGTGATATTGAAGTAGAAATAGAGGAAATACTATTGAAGGAAAAAGAAGGAGATGAAATGGAACTTGCAGCCTTTAACTTAAATAAGGTAGACATACTTAGAAATCCTCCAGCTATTAATTCGGATGAATTTGGATTATATAAGGATACAAGTGTGTATAGAAATGACATAGTAAATATTATGGTGATGAATGAAAATATAAAAGATAGTATGCATATTCTTTTGAAGAATTGGATTAATGAAAGTAATATAATTAAAAACAATTTAGGAAGTGCATATGTTGAAGTATTAAATAGAAATAATATAGGGAATATATTTCAAGATAAAAATGAGGAGAAGTTGAGTGGGGATATAGACCACAACTATAAGAAAAAGGTGCAAGAGGGGTTTAATGAGATTTTAGAAAGTAAAGGTGTCTTAAAAATTGTTATAAATGATAATGAAGAGAATAAAGTCTTTGCTAATGAATTAAAAGAAGAATTAGAAGAATATAATGTTAAAAGTACGATTAAAATTTATAAAGATGATTTTAAAGAAATATTAGAATCAGAAGATTTTGATATAGCATTAATTGATGCAGATAAAAAAAGTATAGATTCTTTTTTTAAAAGCGAAAAAAATGAGGGAAGCACTGAAACTTTAAATAGCGATAATAAGAATGAAGATGAAACTACAGATAAGAATGAAACTACAGATAAGAATGAAACTGTACAAAGTAAGGTAGCTATGAGTATATATTTAAAAAATGATTTATGGTGCAAATCAGATAGAGTTAATTATACATATATAGATGGAAATGGTAATTTAATATTGAAATATAGTAGCTATTAAATTTGTTGGGGATGAAAGTAATCATATATCTAAGATATGAAATAGTTTGATGATTACTTATATCCCCTTTTATATATTTATAGCTCAGTTGAATCTAAAATATTTTTTATTTTATCATCTAAATTTTCATCATTGGAGTTTACTTCTATAGTATTAATTTCTTCAGAGTCTATAACTTCTCTTGTTTGTAGAGTATTTATAACTGGTGCAGTGACTTCAGGAATTAAAGGACTATCAAGGATTTTATTTTCAATTTTATTTGCATCTGGCGGAACTATAGGTGTAGCACTATCAGGCTTTGGAATAAGAGAAGTTGGATCTGATAAGTTTTCTATTGTTTCTAGTTGATCTATAGGAAGAGGAACTAAATTTTCATCAGGTTCATTAGCTATATAGTCAACATATCTATCTATGAAGTTATCTATTATAGTAAAGAAGATTAGCATATTTTTTGTGCTATCAAATGTAGTCTTGCTTGAAGTAAAGGAAGATTTCTTTTTAGAATACTTTATATTTTTTATGAATATAGGAGCGAGGCCAGTAAGTTCTGGACTACTTGAAGTAGGCATTCTAAAAATTGATTCATCTATAAGATCATCTGATTTTAATGAGAAATTTCTATAGCGTTCATATGAATCTAAATTTGGAGCCTCTGGAAAACTTGTAACTATTCCAGAGTTTATAATATAGTTTTTATAAACTTTATTAATTAAGGCTTCTCTTTTATCAATATCCTCATTATCTATATCGAAAGATAACAGTAAGTTAAGTAGATAGAAAGAAATTTCTACATTAGAATATTTATATTCTTTCTTTTCAGCGCCTTTAATTATTACGCCTTTGCTATCACTAAACATATTTGTGAATAATTCAATTAAGTCTAAGTATGCATCTTTAAAAATAATTATGTTTGTATTTTTATAGCTTAAGTACATATTCATTGATAATAGTGTTGTTGATTCTAAGTCGGAAAATGTTTTGCTAGATTCATAGTATTTGCAAAGTATAAAATCAGATAAATCTAAAACAAGGTCTCGACATTCTTTATTATTAGAATAAGATAGCATTCTGTTCAAGCAATAATTTATATTACAACATTCTTCTATTGATAGGGAATAAAGCTCCTCTTTAAAATTAGTAAACATATTTAATATTTGAAGAGAGAAGTCTCTAAAAACCTTGCTATCTTCATCATCAGGAACCATATAACTATACATATAATAAGCTAGCATCATGTATGCTTGGTCGGAATAAGAAACTGGCTCTTCTTTTTCTGTTAACTTGAAGTCTGATTTATTAGAAGAGTCTTCGTTTTTTTTGTTTATAAAGAAACCCTCATTGTTTCTTAAATAATTATAATAAAATTCAAGTTGAAGTTTGCTTAAATTTTTATAAAAAGCTGCTCTTTTATATAAGGCTTTATCGCTTCCTTTAAAGCTTTCATAATATGAGCAAAGTCTAAGTAGTGATAATGTCATTAGAGCATTAGAACTTATAGGAATATCTTTTCTAAATGTAGTATCATCCCATGTTTTAGAATATTTTGATGAGTATATATTAGGTTTAGCTTTTTTATACATACAAATCAAAGGAGTATTATTTTTAAAGAATGATATTTCATCTTTTTTAAAATTTTCTTTGAGGGTTTTGTAATTTGTTGATATTCCACATCTAGATTCCAGTACTAAATGATTTACTGATTCTTTAGCTAGAAATAATAATTGATATTCTATCTCTTCTTTTGAAAGAGAATTTATTCTAAAGAATGAACCTATATACTTCAAATAATTCACCTCATAAAATTAATTCTTATATATATTAATATGAATTTATATTATAAATATTACCTGGTGAGTACATAATACTTTTAGATAATAGGGTGGTTTATAGGAGATTTTATAAGGTAGAAATATTGATAAAGGATAAAATAACCAATATACTATTCTTATAATTAGTGTTTGAAACATGAAGTGAGGTAAGGAGATATTAAATGAGAAGTAGTGTTAGAAAAAAAGAGCAAGTAAGACCTGTAAAAATAACTAGAGATTTTACAAAATATGCAGAGGGATCTGTATTTATAGAAGTTGGAGATACTAAGGTCTTATGTACTGCATCTATAGAAGATAAAGTGCCACCTTTCCTAAAGGGTACAGGAGAAGGATGGATAACAGCAGAATATAATATGCTTCCAAGAAGTACACAAAGTAGAAAGCAAAGAGATATAAATAAACTTAAAATAGATGGAAGAACTATGGAGATTCAAAGATTAATAGGCAGAGCTTTAAGAGCAGCTGTAGATATGAAGGCATTGGGAGAAAAAACTATATGGATTGACTGTGATGTTATACAAGCTGATGGAGGAACAAGAACAACTTCTATAACTGGCTCCTTTGTAGCATTAGTTGATGCTGTAAATAAACTTCACAAAAGAAAGCCATTTAATGTTTATCCAATAAGACATTTTGTAAGTGCGGTAAGTGTTGGTATTGTAGGAGATGAAAAAGTATTAGATTTATGTTATGAAGAGGATCATATTGCAAAGGTTGATATGAATGTAGTTATGACTGAAGAGGATGAATTCATAGAAATTCAAGGGACTGGAGAAGGTGGCCCTTTTTCAAGAAAAGAACTTGATGAATTATTAACTCTTGCTGAAAAGGGTGCAAAGCAAATGATACAGGCTCAAAAGGATGCTTTAAAAACTGATTCTTTATGGATTGGAACAGGGAGAGATGAAGAATAATGAAAAAATTTATATTAGCAAGTAATAATGCACACAAAATAAAAGAAATAAAAGAGATGCTTAAAGGTTTTAATTTTGAAATATTATCTTTAAAAGAAGCAGGAATAAATATAGACGTTGATGAAGATGGTAATACATTTGAAGAAAATTCATTTAAAAAAGCTAATGAAATAAGAAAGTATCTTCTTAATAAAGGCGAAGATAACTTTATTGTTATGGCTGATGATTCAGGATTAGAAGTTGATTGTTTAAATGGAGCACCAGGAATATATTCAGCTAGATATGCAGGAGATCATGGGAATGATGCTAAAAATAATGAAAAGTTATTAGAGGTATTAAAGGATGTAAATGAAGAGGATAGAAAAGCAAACTTTATTTGTGTAATAGTAGCAGTTACAGATAAAGGAGAAAAAATAGTAGCAGAAGGAAAAAGCTATGGAGTGATAGTTGATAGAGTAGGTAAAGATACTGACTTTGGATATGACCCTTTATTCTATGTACCAGAATATAAAAAGACTTTTGCTGAGATGAGTTCAGAAGATAAAAATGCAATAAGTCATAGAGGAAGAGCTTTAGAAAAACTAAAAGAAGAATTAGAAGACTTACTTAAATAGGAGGAGTATATATGCGTGTAGCTATAGTAAGTGATACACATGGAGTTACAAATGTTATTGAATATATAAAAACTTTATTACATGATTCTGATGTATTAATACATTTAGGAGATAGTATAAATGATGTAAAGATTTTGAGTAAAGATTTTGAAGGAAAAGTATATGCTGTTGTAGGGAACTGTGATTATGAGAAAAATGGTGAAGTAGAACAAGTAATAGAAATAGAGGGAAAGAAGTTTCTAATTACACATGGACATAAATATGCAGTTAAGTATGGATTAGATAGAATATTCTATAGAGGAATGGAACTAGGAGTAGATGGAGTTATATTTGGGCATACTCATAGAAAGATAGCTATTCAAGAAGGTGGCCTTTGGATTATTAATCCTGGCAGTCCATCTATACCTAAGGACGGGGAAGCAAGTATAGCGTTTATGGATATAGATTATGATGATATTAAAGTGAGCTTTTTCTCTATTTAATAAAATATAATTAAAAAAAATAGTGTCGATATATAAAAAATACTACTTTTTTAACAAGGTATTCATAATATATTGGCACTTTTTTTGAATGGTAAACCTAGATATAATGCGGTTTTGATAGGATTCGATAAAAAACTTGAAAAAAAGTTTAAAAAAAGTGTTGACATAATAAGAACTATACTGTAGAATAACTATTGTCGTCGCGAGAGAGCGGCGGTGAAACAAACTCTTCGGGGTGTGGCGCAGATGGGAGCGCGCGTGGTTTGGGACCATGAGGTCGCAGGTTCGATCCCTGTCACCCCGACCATTATGCGGGTGTAGTTCAATGGTAGAACACCAGCCTTCCAAGCTGGATACCCGGGTTCGATTCCCGGTACCCGCTCCACAAAATGTTTCAAAAGTAACTTAAAAAAGTTCTTGACAAAACATTTCAAATTAATTAAAATAGATTTTGTTTTTAATGTGTATCTTTAGCTCAGCTGGATAGAGCAACGGCCTTCTAAGCCGTGGGTCAGGGGTTCGAATCCCTTAAGGTACACCATATGGTGGGCGTAGTTCAGTTGGTAGAGCACCAGATTGTGGCTCTGGGTGTCGCGAGTTCGAGTCTCGTCGCTCACCCCATATTGGGATATCGCCAAGCGGTAAGGCAACGGACTTTGACTCCGTCATTCGCAGGTTCGAATCCTGCTATCCCAGCCAAAATGTGATTTGCTAGCTCAGTCGGTAGAGCACGTGACTTTTAATCACGGTGTCCAGGGTTCGATTCCCTGGCAGATCACCATTTTAATTAATTTTCAATTTGATTTGCTAGCTCAGTCGGTAGAGCACGTGACTTTTAATCACGGTGTCCAGGGTTCGATTCCCTGGCAGATCACCAAATTTAATTTGCAGATGTGGCGGAATTGGCAGACGCACTAGACTTAGGATCTAGCGCCTTAGGCGTGGGGGTTCGACTCCCTTCATCTGCACCAATTAAATTTAAATTTTAAGCATTTCATTATGCGGGAGTGACTCAATGGTAGAGTGTCACCTTGCCAAGGTGAAAGTTGCGGGTTCGAGTCCCGTCTTCCGCTCCATATGCGGGTGTAGTTCAATGGTAGAACACCAGCCTTCCAAGCTGGATACCCGGGTTCGATTCCCGGTACCCGCTCCACAAAATGTTTAAAATGTTAAGTAAAAGTACTTGACAAAACATTTTAAAACATTTAAAATAATAAATGTACTGTGTATCTTTAGCTCAGCTGGATAGAGCAACGGCCTTCTAAGCCGTGGGTCAGGGGTTCGAATCCCTTAAGGTACACCACACTTCGGGGTGTGGCGCAGATGGGAGCGCGCGTGGTTTGGGACCATGAGGTCGCAGGTTCGATCCCTGTCACCCCGACCATTATGCGGGTGTAGTTCAATGGTAGAACACCAGCCTTCCAAGCTGGATACCCGGGTTCGATTCCCGGTACCCGCTCCATAAATGTTTAAAATCATTTCAAAATTTACAATGTGTATCTTTAGCTCAGCTGGATAGAGCAACGGCCTTCTAAGCCGTGGGTCAGGGGTTCGAATCCCTTAAGGTACACCATGTGGTGGGCGTAGTTCAGTTGGTAGAGCACCAGATTGTGGCTCTGGGTGTCGCGAGTTCGAGTCTCGTCGCTCACCCCACTATTTATTGGGATATCGCCAAGCGGTAAGGCAACGGACTTTGACTCCGTCATTCGCAGGTTCGAATCCTGCTATCCCAGCCAAATGTGATTTGCTAGCTCAGTCGGTAGAGCACGTGACTTTTAATCACGGTGTCCAGGGTTCGATTCCCTGGCAGATCACCAAATTTAATTGCAGATGTGGCGGAATTGGCAGACGCACTAGACTTAGGATCTAGCGCCTTAGGCGTGGGGGTTCGACTCCCTTCATCTGCACCAATTAAATTTATTCAAGCATTTATGCGGGAGTGACTCAATGGTAGAGTGTCACCTTGCCAAGGTGAAAGTTGCGAGTTCGAGTCTCGTCTTCCGCTCCATATGCGGGTGTAGTTCAATGGTAGAACACCAGCCTTCCAAGCTGGATACCCGGGTTCGATTCCCGGTACCCGCTCCATTCAAAAGATAACCAATTTGGTTATCTTTTTTTTATATAAGTATAAAAGTTAATATATGCATCTATAGCTCAGCTGGATAGAGCGATGGACTTCGAATCCACAGGTCGCGAGTTCGAATCTTGCTAGGTGCACCAATACCCAAGGGTTACAGTATTCCTGTAACCCTTATTTTTATGTGAATTATTAAATAGGTGTGCAATAGAAAATAAAAATATAGAATTAGGTATAAATATTTAATTGAATCTACTCCATCTTTAATTAGTGTAGCATTAGTTTTTTCGTTTTATAAATATATAGGGCTCAGATCAATAATTTATACTATTATTGCATGGATATTTTTAATTGCTTTTTTTAAAATAAAATTAAAAGAGATAATAAAGGTTAATTAAAATATGTATTGAAAAGAGTGAGTATTTTATCAAAGTAATATTAAATTTATTTACATGAAATTTAATGGTATAATATAACAAAAGATGGAAGCGGGTGAATTCTCAGGGTGAAAAATAATCGAATTAAATACTTGGTGCAGTTTTAAGAACTGGTAGTAGGTTGTACCAAGATAAATTTATATACTATCAGAATAACTGCACCAAATTTATTAAATTAATTTTTATGAAATGAGGATCAGTTATGAATTATGATGAATTAAAAAGTAGATGGAAAAATGAAGAGAAAATGAGCTTTAAGGGATGGGATTTTTCACATTTAGAGAATAGATGGGAATGCGAAGAGTTACCTTGGAGTTATAGAGATATAATATTAAAGTATTTAGAACCTAATCATAAGTTGCTTGATATTGGCACTGGGAGTGGAGAATTTTTGCTATCATTAAACCATCCTTATAAAAATACTTCAGTTACAGAGATGTGGGAACCAAATGTAAAATTCTGCAGAGAGAAGTTAAGTCCTTTGGGTATTGATGTAAATCAAACTTTTGATGATGAAAAATTACCATTTGGAGATAATACATTTGATATTATTATAAATAGACAAGCTTCTTATAATATAAAGGAAATAAAAAGAATATTAAAACCAAATGGAATGCTTATAACTCAACAAGTTGGTAGTTTAAATAATGAAAGGCTATCTAAGTTATTAGGTATGAAAAATAATAATCATAAAGTAAAAAATTTAGAGAAAATATTAATTGATGCTGATAATAATCATTTAGATGTTATTTATAGTGATGAATATTTTCCTTACTTTAGATTTAAGGATATTGGAGCATTTGTTTATTATGCTAAAATAATAGTATGGGAATTTCAAGGTTTTTCAGTAGATAAATGTTTTGATATTCTATGTGATATGAATAAAGAATTAAATAAAAAGGGGTATATAGAGAGCTTAGCTCATAGATATATTTTAGTTTGTAAAAATAATAAATAATAATTAATAAAGTTATAGAAACACATTAGTAAAAGAATTTCTAAGTGTGTTTCTATGACTTTTTTTTATTTATATGGAGTGTATTAGTTGAGTTATAATCTATAACTTTTTTTAAAACTCTTAAAATTTCATGGCATTAGTATTGAAAATAATACTTTAAGACAAATTTATAATGTTAAACCTAACCTAGCGTATCATAATATGATTTTTATAGAAAAACAAAGAAAAATATAGCATTTTAATCTTAAATGGATAATTTGGATTGATTAACATAAATAATACTATGTAGATATGGTATCATAAATATCGTCATCAAGGGCAAGCAAGAAACGCCGAAAGATGACATGGTCTTTGAAAATTAAACAGAAGATATTAACATAAACCAGCAATTCTTTTAACAAGTAATATGAGTATAGATTAAACTTTTAAATT